>DATNAC010000142.1:0-25799 GCA_035573035.1 Terriglobales bacterium | reverse complement strand
CGCACCCAGAACGTTGTCTTGCCGCCGTGCGGCCAGGGCACGCGTCTTCTGTTCGAGAATCCAGTCGAGAAGTTGCCGTCGCGCCTCGGGGCCGGTCACCGCCTCCACCCGGGCGCCGGCCTGCTGCGCCCGGCGCCATCGCCCCGCCAAGCGCGCATGCTCGCCGCTGAGTTCCAATGACGCTTCCCGCCGCGGTGCGGCGGCAAAGAGCTCAAGGTCACCGCCCACGCCCCGCCAAAAGTCCAGATACGGCGAGCGGACGCGCACCCCAGTCGCCCGCGGCGTCTCCCGCTCCGTCTGGCGCACCCACCGCGCCGCCTCCGCCCCCATGCCGGGGTCGCCCAGCGGGTCCACATAGTCGAACAGCCCCTCGCCCAGCGCCGTCAACCCATCTTGCCCCCGGGCCAGGGGGATCACGAAGGGGGGCGCGGCATGCACCCATATCCGCGGCTCCGCCCGCCGCGCAAAGGCCGCGCTCCAGCGCCGGGCGAACGCAAAGCTTTGAAAAATAGAGGCCGGCCCCGCTGTTTCGGCGCGTTGCCACAGCCCCGCCAGGGGACGCAAATCGGCCCCGGCGAACAACTCCCAGGCCATCCCCGCTTGGATGCCGCGGGGTTACTCGGAGCCCTCGCGCCGATAGTTCGGCGCCTCTTGCGTCACAATCACGTCGTGCACGTGGCTCTCCCGCAGCCCGGCGTTCGAGATGCGGATGAACCGCGCCCGCTGCTGGAAGTCCTCAATACTCCGGCAGCCGCAATAACCCATGCCCGCACGCAAGCCACCCACCAACTGGTGGACCATCGCCGCCAGCGAACCTTTGTAGGGCACCCGGCCCTCGATGCCTTCCGGCACCAGCTTGCTGCTGCGGTTGCCCTCGCTCGCCGCCGCGCCCGCTTCCTCCGCCGTGGCCGCCTTGACCATATGCTGGCCGTAGCGCTCGGCCGAGCCCGCTTCCATCGCCGCCAACGATCCCATGCCGCGATAGCCCTTGAACGACCGTCCCTGGTACAAGATGATCTCGCCGGGGCTCTCGTGGGTGCCCGCAAACAGGCTGCCGATCATCACCGAACTCGCCCCGGCGGCAATCGCCTTGCTCATGTCGCCGGAGTACTTCACCCCTCCGTCGGAGATCACCGGCAGCGGCGTTTTCGCGTCCCGGCTGGCGCGCACCGCCGCCGCGATGGCCGTAATCTGCGGCACCCCGGCGCCGGTCACCACGCGCGTGGTGCAGATGGATCCCGGCCCGATGCCGACCTTGATCCCATCCGCTCCGGCGGCAATGAGGTCGCGCGCGCCCTCATAGGTCGCCACATTGCCCGCCAGCACGTCAATCTGCGGCAGCGCCGCCTTGATCTTGCGGACCGCCTCGAGCACCCGCTGCGAGTGGCCATGGGCCGTGTCCACCGCCAGCACATCCACCTTGCGGTTGGCCATCTCCTGCGCCCGTTCCAGGAAATCCCCGGTAGCTCCCACCGCCGCCGCTACGCGCAGCCGCCCCTGGGCATCCTTGGCGGCCTGCGGATACTTGAGCTTTTTCTGGATGTCCTTGACCGTAATCAGGCCTTTCAACATCGCGTGTTCGTCCACCACCAACAGCTTTTCCACCCGGTGCCGGTGCAGAATCGCCTCGGCCTCCTCCAGCGTCGTGCCGACGGGGACCGTGATCAGGTTCTCTTTGGTCATCACCTCGCCGATCGGGATATCGGTGCGTGTCTCGAACCGCAAGTCGCGGTTGGTCAGGATGCCGACCAGCTTACCCTGCCGCGTCACCGGCAGGCCGCTGATTTTGTACTTGCGCATGATGTCGAGCGCATCGGCAATCTTCTGCTCCGGCTCGACCGTCACCGGGTCGACGATCATGCCGCTTTCGGAGCGCTTGACCTTGTCCACCTCGTCCGCCTGCCGCTCAATGCTCAAGTTGCGGTGGATCACGCCGATGCCGCCCTGCTGGGCCAGCGAGATCGCCAGCCGCGCCTCGGTCACGGTGTCCATGGCCGCCGACACTAACGGGATATTGAGCCGGATGTTGCGGCTGAGCCAAGTGGCGGTGTCAACGTCGGTCGGCAGGATGTCCGAATACGCGGGCTCCAGCAGAACGTCGTCGAACGTGAGCGATTCGGGAACAGGGAATTCAATCATGGGGTAAAAGGTCTATTTTACCCATCCTGAGCCCCGGGCGCGAGCGGGGCCACCCGGCACAGCGTCTCGGCAAAGGGCCAGCGCGCATCCACCCACTGTCCGGCGCGTTCCCAATCCGCCGCGTGGAGTAGCGCGTCGATCTGGCGCGGCCAGTACTTGTGCGAGCTCTCGGTAAAGATCGTTTCGCCCGCCGCGAAGGTGACCGTCAGTCCGGCGGCGGTCACTCGCACCGTCTGTTCGCGACACGATACGAGGTGCATCTCCACCCGTTGCTGCGCCGCGTTATACACGGCGCGGTGCGTCCACCCCCGCAGGTCGAAGTCACCGCCCAATTCGCGGTTGATACGCGTCAGCAGGTTCAAATTAAAAGCCGCGGTCACGCCCGCCGGGTCGTTATAGGCCAGTTCCATCCGGCTGACCGGTTTGACGAGATCCAAGCCCAGCAACAACCCGTCTCCGGGACGCAGGCGCCGCCACACCTGGCGCAAAAACTCGATGGCGTCCGCGCGTTCGAAATTTCCCAACGTACTTCCGAGAAACAGCACCAACACCGCCCCGCCGGCAGCTTCCCGCCGGCGCGCCACCTCGGCCAAACCGGCCAGATACTCGGTCTGCAGCGGCTGGACCGAGAGCCCGTTCATCCCTGCCATTTGCCAGCGGCACTGCTCGATCGCCTTGGCCGAGATTTCAATGGGAACATAGCGGGTCTGCTGCCGCCGGCACAACGCTTCCAGAACATACCGCGTCTTCTGGCCGCTGCCGCTTCCCAACTCCGCCACCGTCACCGGTCGGGCAAACAACGCGACTATGGCTTCGGCATGAGCCTGCAGCAGACGCGCATCCGCCGCCGCCAACCCGTATTCCGGCAGGGCGCAGATGGCTTCAAACAGCAGCGACCCCACCGGGTCGTAAAGATATTTGCAGGGCAGCGTTCGTTGTTCGGGGCGGAGGAGTCCCGCGCGCACCTCGCAGGCAAAGCGGCTAATAGCGGGGAGTTCCAGCGTCGGGGCGAGAGCCATGGATGCCTTTGTGCCGCCTCAGCGGGAAACGCACCGGAAGCCGGCGTACACATGGGGATAATTGGGCTGGAACCAGTTGCGGAAACTGCGCCGCAGGAAGCACTCCGCGGTCCGGGCCGATGCTCCCTTGATCACGTAATGCTTGCCGTCGAAAAAGTTGGCGGAGTAGCCCGGATAGAACGCAAACGGCACAAACCCGGGAAACGGCTCGAACGGGGTGCGAGTCCACTCCCATCCGTTGCCCAGCAAATCCTGCACTCCCCACGCACTGGCCCCGGCCGGATAACTTCCCCCAGCGACCGGGTCCCACTCCACCAGATTGAAGTTCCCGCGATGCGGTGTGGGGGGGGCGTCCCCCCAGGGATAGCGCCGTTCCGAACCCTCCGGGGCCCCATACGCCATCCGGTGCCACTGCGCTTCGCTGGGGAGCGACTTCCCCCTCCACCCGGCATAGGCGGTCGCCTCTGCGTGGGTCACGTACACCGGCTGGTCGAGAGGGAGCTCGATCTCCCCAAACATTCCTCGGTAGTACCACTGGTTCGACCGTCGCACCCAAAAGTGCGGCGCGGCGGCCCCGGCTTCCACAAATTCCAGATATGCGCCATTCGAAACCTTGAAGCGGTCGGATTCGAACTCCGGGACGGTGACCTGCCATTCATCAAATTCGTTGTCCCAGCCAAAATCCCGGTCGCGCGGCTGACCCAGGGTTGCCGTGCCGGCCGCAATGCCCACCCCTCTCGCTGCGGCCGTCCCGGCGCCCGGTTTCGCCCCGGGGCGCGCGCCAGGCCCTTGGTGTTTGTCTTTGTAGTCCAGATTATGCAGAAGGTAGGAGAGCGTTTCGACGTGCATCCATCGGTGCTCCAACGCTACCTGCAGCCGTTGTTCCAACTCGGCCGCCACCGGGGCAACCTTCCCGGCTTCAATCGCATCGTCCAGCCGGTCCCGCACTTCCCGGTTATAGGTCATCACTTCGCCCACCCCTGGCCAGTCGCGGGGAAGATCGCCGGGCAACTGCCCGTCCACCGGGTCGATGCCAAAGGCAAAGAGCCGGTCCCACTCCGCATGAAATGCCGGTAGCTCAAACAGCGGCGCCAACAGGTTCCAGTCAAAGGCTTCAAGATGGCCCAAATAAAAGATCAGGCGGTGGCGTTCCGGTACGGGTCGCCGGTAGAGGGCTTGGGGACGCACCAAAGTCCAAACCTGATCGCTCGCCGCCTGCGCTTGGCGCCAGCGGTGCCGGGTAGAGTGCAGCGCAGCTTCGGGCATAGGCTAAACCTCAAGTCTTGGATGCGCGCTCCCCCCTGGGCGTGCCGACCCGCCGCTGTCGTACGAGTTCGAACAACGCAATGCCCGCCGCCACAGAAGCGTTGAGCGATTCCACCCCGGGAGCCAGCGGGATGGAAACCAAGGCATCACACCGTTTCTTGGTCAGAGCGTGAAGTCCACGGCCCTCGGCGCCCACCACCAGCACGGTGGGCCCAGAAAAATCGTGTTGCCAGATGGTGGTCGCGCCGGCCGCGTCCACCCCAACCAACCACCAACCCGCGGCCCGGCATGCCTCCAGCCCCTGGACTAGATTCCCGACGCGCGCGATGCGCACATGTTCCAAGGCCCCAGCGGAGACGCGTTCCACTGTCTCGGTCAGTCCCGCCGCTCGCCGTGAAGGCAGAATCACTCCATCCACGCCCGCCCCGCAGCCAGTACGCAGGATCGCCCCCAGGTTATGTGGATCCTCAATCCCATCCAGCGCCAGCAAGCACTGTCGTGGCGCCGCCGCCAGCAATTCCTCCAGTCCCAAGACGGATTTCGCCTCCGCCTGCGCCACCACCCCCTGATGCGCCAGGTCGCGGCCCGCCAACCGCTCCAATGCTTGCGTGCTCTCCCAGCGCACCGGAACGCCCGCCGCGCGCGCCAGCGCCACCAGTTCCGCCACCCGCGCGTCCCGGCGTTCGCGCTGCACCGCCACAAACCGCAGCGGCGTGCCCGCCCGAAGCGCTTCCCGCACCGCGTGGATGCCCGCCAGGTTCCGCAGGCTCATTCGTCGTAAGCCAGCAGCGACATGACATCGTACCCGGGCAGTCGTTCCCGCCCCTTGAGGAAGGTCAGCTCCACAATGAAGGCCAACCCCGCCACCGCGCCCCCCAACTGCTCCACCAGTTGTGCGCTCGCCGCCGCCGTGCCTCCAGTGGCGATCAGGTCGTCCACGATCAGCACTCGCTGCCCCGGCGCCACCGCATCGCGGTGAATTTCCAGCGTGTCCACGCCGTACTCCAGGGCATACTCTACCGAGAGCTTCTCTCCCGGCAGTTTCCGCGGTTTGCGGATGGGCACAAATCCCGCCCCCAGCCGGTACGCCAGCGCGGGACCGAAAATAAAGCCGCGCGCCTCGATCCCTGCCACCACGTCAATCTTCTGCGCGGCGTAGTGTTCCGCCAACAGATCCACCAAACGGGCAAACGGCGCCGCCTGCTTGAGCAGGGTGGTGATGTCGTAAAACAGGATCCCCGGCCTGGGGAAGTCGGGAATCTCGCGAATGTACTTCTTCAGCTCGGTCGCGCTACTCGCGGTTTGGGGTTGTGCCATGGGGTTCCTTTCACGCCGCCCGTTATTCTTCCGGGAGGACGGCAAATCCGGTCAGTGCATCGAGCGATGATGGGGACATAGGCCACGCCTGGCGCGTCACCTGACCGACCCGGCCCGGGCCACTCCATAATGCCTGTTCGAGTCGGCTCAATGCCGCCTCCGGCCCGCAAACAGCCGCTTCCACGGTGCCATCCTGGCAATTACGCACCCACCCGCGCACTCCCAGCGCGCGCGCCTTCTGGGTTGCGTAATAGCGGAAGCCGACACCTTGCACTCGGCCCTCCACAATGAACCGCGCCGTTTCCATCGCTCCCTTCCCTAGGCATTGTATGTCAGGCATGGATTGCGGCAGCCGCGGCATCTCAATCTTTCTGGAGGGGTCTCCATGGCGAAAAGCATGCTCGGGCAAGGCGTCCAGAAAATGCGCTCCCTGCGCCCCCGCCATATCCGCAAAGAGGCCCTGCGCCCGTTTGCTCTCGAACTACTCGCCGGCGATGCGGGAGAACGCGAACGCCTCCTGCGCGTGTTGATTCCCGATTCACTCGCCGGAGAACCTCGTGCCCGCGCACTCGGGCACATTCTTTCCGCGTCGCCCAGCGCTGGCGTGGCGCATGCGGCGCGGCCGCTCCTCCGCGTGCGCACTCCCCACGCTCGGCATCAAGGGCCGGCGGCGGTGGTGGACTTGACCGATCCGGCCCCCGGACTCCACCAACTCTTGACGCTGTTTCCTGAGTATCGGCTGGCGCTGGGCCGCGCCTTTCCCGTGCTTCGAGACCTGCTCGCACCTCAGTTGATTCAAGCCGTCGCCGGACGCAATGCCGCCGTGGCCGCCGTGAGCGCCATCCCCGAGGTGGTGCCCAATCCCCTCAGCCTGGTACTCGCTCTGGGGGAAATGGGCTCCGATACCGTGATCATTACAGTCAACCAGATCGCGCTCGGATTTGAACTGGCGGCGTTGCACGGCCACGACGTCGGTTGGCGTCAGCAGTCCGGCATGGTGGCCGGCCTCATTGCCGGCGGCTTGGGCTGGCGAACCCTGGCGCGCGAGTTGGTGGGTCTTCTGCCGGCGGGTTTCGGTTTGGCGGCCAAGTCGGTACTCGCCTACTCCGGCACCGTCGCAGTTGGAAACGCTCTCTGGCGTGTCTCCGCGCTGCCGCCTGCCCCGACCCTTCCGCAAATGGATATATCATCCACCCAGCGTCCGCTTGCCAGACGCCGCCAAACGGCGTAGTTCTTTAAGCAGAGGGTCTACTGCCGATGAACGTCCAACTCACCGTTCAAGTTCCTCGCTCCCCTGACCTCAACCAGATCATTGACCGCTATCACCAGAAGCTGCTTCCGCATCTGGCAGCTTTCCAGCCCGAGCTCGTGCAATTGCAGGGACGGATCGTCCGCCATACCAGCCGCGAGGGCGTAATTTGCCATCTCAACCTCCATCTCCCCACCGGCCAACTGAGCAGTGAAGAAGCGGCGGCGACCGCGCAGATCGCGTTCCGGGCCGCCGGAGAGGAACTTTTCCGCCAATTGAACAAGCATAAGCAGCGCCTGCGCGAGACCCGTCCGCATGTCCGGGTCAACGGTGCGGCGCCGCACCTCCGTGCCGCCGCGCCGGCGGCGACCGTAGCTGCGAAGAACCGCCGCGACAACCTGGCGGGGTACTTCGGGGAGCACTATGCCCACGTGCTCGGGTTTGTGCGGCGCCAGGTACAGTTGCGCGAGCGTCTGGGCGAACTCGCTCCCAACGCCCTGGATCCGCACGAAGTGCTGGACGAGGTGGTGATGCTGGCGCTCGAATCCACACACGGTTCACAGGAACTCAACCGCGGCCGCTGGCTCATGGTGCTGGCCGCCGACGCTATTCGCCGCCTGAGCAAGACCTACAGCGGGCGCGAACATGGGCAGGAGGTGGTCGCCCTCGAAAACGATCCCATTGCCACCGATGAAGCCGATCCCGAGGCCTTGGCCGCCACTACCGAGATGATGAGCCAGGTCGCACAGGCCATGCGCGTTCTGCCCAGCCCGCAGCGCCATGATCTCGTGCTGTACCTGATCGAGGGCTTTCGGCCGCAGGAACTGGCGGAGTTGTCGCACCGCACCCGCGTCGAGGTGGAGACTTCGCTGGCCGAGGCGGAGGCGAAGCTTCGAACCTATCCCCAGCTCCCCTCCTCCTTGCGGCAGCGCCTCAAACTAAGTTTGCTTCCGCAATCCGCATAGGGTGGAATGGAGGGCGTGCGCTGGATGCAGAAGCTGGCTTTGGCTATCGGCTTGGTGGCGGGCGGGGGCGTGTGCGCCGCCCAGCAACCCGCGCCCCCGCCGCCGAAGGATCCCACCGCCGCTCTCATCCAATCCTTGGAGCAGCAGTATGCGAACGGGGTGCAGCTCTACCGCCAAGGTCAATTGGATGAGTCCCGCTTGGCGTTCGACGCCACGCTCGATCGCCTGCTCTCGACCAACATCTCGATTCGCAACCATCCCCGCTTACAGCACGAACTGGATTCGCTGCTCGACCGGATCCACGCCCTCGAAAGCGATACGCTCGCCTACGGGGGTCTCAACTCCGCCCGTCCGCAGGCGACGCCGCTCGACCGCGTGCCCGAACTGACGTTTCCGGTGGACCCCAAAGTGCGCGCCGCAATCGAAGCCGAGGCGGCGGCCGAGGTCCACCCCGCCGAGCTGAACCAGTTGCCCATCCAGCTCAACGACCCGGTCCTGCGCTACGTCCATTACTTCACCACCAATGGCCGCCAGGACCTGGCGAATGGGTTCCGCCGCGCTGGCCGGTACCGCGACATGGTGGAGCGCATTTTCCGCGCCGCCGGAGTACCCGCCGATCTCCTCTATCTGGCGCAGTTGGAGAGTGACTATGACCCGCGCTTGGTGTCGCGCGCCGGGGCGCGCGGCATGTGGCAGTTCATGGCCTCCCGCTCCGACGACTACGGCCTCAAGCGCACCAAGTGGGTGGACGAACGCGAGGATCCGGAAAAGTCCACCGAAGCCGCCGCCCATCATCTCAAGGATCTTTACGCCGAGTTCGGCGACTGGTACCTGGCGATGGCTGCCTATGAAGCCGGGCCCGGTACCGTGCAGGCCATCGTGGCGCGCACCGGCTACGCCGACTACTGGAAGCTGTACGACATGAACGCCCTGCCCAAGTACCTGCGCAACTACGTTCCGGTCATTCTGGCTACGGCACTGATCGCGCGCGATCCCGCCAAATATGGCATTACCGATTTCACCCCCGACTCACCCGACGAGGTGAGCACGATCATACTGCCCCATCCGCTCGACCTGAATTTGGCGGCCGAGTGCGCCCGCGTTACTGTGGGAGATTTGCAACACCTCAACCCCAGCCTGCTGCATCTGGAGGCCCCTGCCGGCTTTGCTCTGAAGCTTCCCGCAGGCGCCCAAGCGCGTTTCCAGCGCGGCCTCGACGCCGTTCCGGCCGCGCAATGGCTGCATTGGCGTCTGCACTGGGCGCGGCCGGGCGATACTTGGGCGCAGCTTGCGCGGCAGAATCATCTCAGCCTGGCCGCGCTCCAGACCGCCAACCCGGCCATTGCCGCCGCCGACTTGGCCCCGGGGTTGCCGGTCGCCCTCCCGCGCCACTCCGCCGCCAGCCCCGCTCCCGCCCCAGCCCGCCTCCCCCACGGGACCCGGGTAAAAAAATCATTGACAGCGCCACACGTTTAGGCTTGCGGTGGGCCCACCGGCTTATGCCAGAATGTGGGAGCGAGCAGCACCATAGCAGGGATGAGCCAGCAAGGAGGAAACATGAACCAGGAAGAGTCGCTTCAGCGATGGCATGCGTCCGCCGACGACGACGACACGATTAGTTTTGGTGCCGGCGATATCAGCCAGGACTATGATTCCGACGACGACGAGATGGATACCTTTTCGGCGCTGATCGAGACGCCGCTCGAAGCTCCACTGCCGCCGGCCGCGCCCGCCGCGCCGCGGCCGGCCGCCCGGACGGCCAAATCCGCCCCGAAGAAAGCGGCAGCCAAAAAGGCGCCGGCGAAAAAAGCGGCGAAGTCCGCGAGCAAGCCAGCTGCGAAAAAGGCGGTGAAGAAACCCGCGAAAAAAGCCGCTCCCAAGCCAGCAGCCAGAAGGGCCAAGCCCGCCGCCGCCAAGAAGACGGCGCGGCCCGCCGCGAAGAAGAGCGCGAAGAAGCCGGTGGCGAAAAAGGCGGCCAAACCCGCCGCGCGCAAGCGGACCGCCAAGCCCGCTCGCAAGCGGCGCTAGCCGAGCCGCGTCGTCGCGCATGCGGGGCGGAGCGAACCTCCGCCCCGTGATGTTTATGGATTTGACCGTCATTCTCGACCGCCGCCTGGCGGTGGGCGGCGGAATCTGGACCTCGGAAGCGATGGCCGATCTCGCGCGCCGCGGCTTCACCCACATCCTCAATTTGCAACAGGAGTTCGACGACTCCGAACTGGCCGCCGGAGCCGGCATGATAGCGCTCTGGAATCCCACCGGGGACGATCTGGCCCCGAAGCCGGCCAGTTTTTTTGAGCGCGCGGTGGGCTTTGCGCTCGAGGCGCTGCGCGACGAACGCGCCCAGGTGTACGTCCACTGCGCCGCCGGCATCCACCGCGGACCTCTGGCCGCCGCGGCTATCATGTGTGGCTTGGGCTTCAGCCCCGAGGCCGCGGTCGCCCTGATTGTCTCCCGCCGCGCCGGCGCCGATTTTCCCGAAGTCTACCTTGAAAGCCTGCGCGATTGGCTCGAACGCCGCACACGCGAGGGTACAATAGGGGGATAGTGCTCGCCCAAATTCAGTCGCCGGCTCCGAGCCACTCCGATCCGGTGGATGCGCTGCTTGGCTGCCATGTCCGCATCCGCCACTTCACGGCGCTGGCCGTCAGCCTCAGCCGCCCGGACGCTCCCGTGGATCAGATTGCCGCTGCCGCCCAGGCCGTCCACCGCTATTACACCCTGGCGCTGCCACTGCACGAGGCCGACGAAAACGAGTCGGTGTACCCCCGCCTACGTTCGCTTCTGCCCGCAGGCGCGCTGGCCGACGCCAACCAGGCCATGCTCGACCAACACCGTGAGATTGATGTCTTGGTGGCCCAACTCATCCCGCTTTGGCACACCATCCAAACCCGGCCCGGATTGGCGCCCGCCTCGGCCGCGCTTGCGGCTCGACTCCTTGCCGCTTGGACCACCCATTTGCAACTTGAGGAGAACATCATTTTCCCGGCGGTCCGCCGGCTTCTCAGCCCCGCCGAGCAGTCGGCCATCCGCGAGGAAATGAGCCTCCGGCGGCAAATGAGCCGCTCCCCCGTCCCCGCCGGTTGACCCCAGTCGCCCGGTAGTGTCTAATGACAGCTTGAAGCAATCGTCGCTAGTACAACGAATAGGAGATCCGCGTGGCACTGAAACTCACCACCCGTAATCTGGACGGCGTCACGGTAGTCGAAGCGACCGGACGCATCATTCTCGGCCAGGAAACCAACGACCTGCGCGAAAGCCTCAAGGGTCTGTTGGCCAACGGCACCACCAAAATCGTGATCAATCTCGCCAACGTGGACTTCATTGATTCCAGCGGCTTGGGTGCGCTGGTCGGGCTCTACAGCACGGCCAACTCCAAGGGCGCCAAGATCAAACTTGCGGCCATCACCAAGCGTTTTCACGAACTGCTCATGATCACCAAGCTGCTGACCGTCTTCGACGTGTACGACAACGAAACGGCCGCGGTCGCCAGCTTCAACTAAGGTCGCCCGCAGTTTCAGGCACCATCCAGGGTGGGGGCTCCGTTGGGCCCCCGCCTTTTTCTTTTCCGCATGAGACGCCCCGGCCTACTCGACGCGGTACATGGTAAGACCGGTCAGCAGCTTGGGGAAGAAGTCGGTTGACTTTTGCGGCATCACCCCGCCGGCCAGGGCCACGTCGCGCACCCGGGCGGGCGCGATCGGATTGAGCAAAAACGCGGCTTGCCCAGCGCCGGCCTGCACCGACTGTAGCGCCTGCGCGGCGTCGCGCGCATAGCGCAGGTTCTTCTCCTCGCGCACCATCTCCGGCGTCACCCCGAGAGCCTCCTGCAACGCCAGCCGGTGCAACCGCACCACGTCCAACCCTCGCTGTTCCGGCAGCGCCTCCGGCAGGAGCGCGGTCAGGTCCAATCCCGCCTTGGGCCTCAGCAAAAACGCTCCCGAACGCCCTTGCAGCGCTGCGGCCAGCGCCGGCCCGCTTTCGCCCGCACGCGCCAACCGGGGCCGCAGTTGCGCCCACGCTTCCTGCGGATGCTTGAGGTCGACATTCACGTTCTCGATATCGAAAAATTCCGCCAGCCGCGCCCATGCCGCGGCGCCGTCCCATTGCGGCAGCCCATAGACCAACCGATGCGTCGGCAGCACCACCAGCCCGGGCGCGTCCAAGTTGACGAACGTCATCATGACCCAGTCCCAGGGACGCCCGGCGCGGTGCGGCGCTTTGCCGTTCTGCTCGTTGCGCCACTGTAACGCCGTCTCGTAACGATGGTGGCCATCGGCGATGATCAGCGGATGCGCCGCCATCGCCCGCTGCAGCCGCTCGATCACGCCCGCGTCGGTTTCGCGGAATAGTTGATGCCGCGTTCCGTATTCGTCGGTGGCATCGAAGATTGGGTTGCGGCAACGCGCCAGCAACTCCGCCTCGGTCGCCTGGCTGGGGTCGCTGTATAGCATGAAGATCTGGCCAAAATGGGTGTGCGTCTCCCGCAGCAGCGCCTGGCGGTCGGCCTTGGGACCGCTTAATGTCTGCTCATGCCGGTACACGATTTTGTTGGCGTACTCCTCCAACCCGCCCAACGCGATAAACCCGCGCCGCACCGTCGCCTGCTGATCCACGGGCGACACAAAGCTCTGGGTGTATCCGTAAATCCCCGGCTCCGGATCGGCGCGCAGAATCCCACTCTCGATCCAGGCGTTCAGATATCCCTTGGCCCGGGTATAGACGTTGTCCTGCGCCGTGTCTGCCTCGCTGGCTTCGCCCAAAATAACCCGAACCAGGTTGTAGGGACTTTGCGCCAAGTAACGCTGCCGCATTTCGGGCGTGATCTTGTCGTAGGGCTGCGTCACGACGTCCGGTCCATGAACTTTGGCCAAGTCGTAACGATAGGCGGAGAACGGTTGAATGCGTGCCATCGCCTTCCATGATGTCAGAAAATGCGGCGTCAAGCAGGCCGTGCCACACCGCCGTCATCCGCCCCGCGCGCGGTATGATCGGTTTCTGGACATGCCGGACTCGCCCCTCCCTTCGCCGCCCGCACTCGCACGCAAGGCCCCTGGCTTGGCGCACCCGGAGCGGTCCTTCGGGTTGGGCGCGCCATCCCCGCCGGCGGCCCTGCCACCCACATCCCCACCGGGCGCCCATCGCCGTGACTTCGGCCTGCGCCTCGCGCTCTATGCCATCGTCCTGGGCGCGGTCCTCACCATGGTTACCGCGTTCGTTTTGGCGCGGCAGGACGCTTTGGTTGGGGTGGACGCCGCCGGCTTCGCCACCTATCACCGCGTCCTCGTGCCCCTGTTGGCGGTCGCCGCGATCGCCGGCGTACTGCTGGTCGAACGCGTTACGTTGCTGGGGCTGGCGTTGCTGCTCGCCGGCCTGAGTTTGACCCTGGCCGCCGGCGGCCAATGGCTGGCTCCGGGGGTGATTCTGGCCTGCGTCTGGGCGGCGCGCCACCGTCCGGTGGCGCGCATCGCCCTTGGCTTCTTGCTGCTCGTGCCCGGCATCGCCGCTGGATACTTCGGAATTCTGGGCAGCGTCAGCTTTTTCGGCCAAGTCTCCCTCGACTCGCTGCCCATGCGGATCAATCCGCCGCTGACTCTTGCCCAGGCGCTCACGCCCTTCGCGTTCCTGCCCCTCGCGCTGCTGGGCGCCTGGCTGCTGCTCTGGCGCCCCGCCACCGCTCAGCCGTAAACTGATACTCCCTGCGATGCACCGGCCAGGCCGACCAGGCGAGCCGCGCCCGGAACGAGATAAGCGGAGACGAGCGGAGGAGCGGGGCGCAGGGCCCCCGCGCAGCGCTCTGAAAGAGTGCGAGCCGGGCGGCGAAGCCGGGGCCCGGCGCAAAGTTCGAGACGAGCGGAGCGGGGCGCAGGGCCCCCGCGCAGCGCTCTGCAGGAGTGCGAGCCGGGCGGCAAAGCCGGGGCCCGGCGCATAAATACGAACGATGCTAAAAATGTACACCACCACCTGGTGCCCCGATTGCCGGCGCGCCAAGAAGTTCCTGCAATCCCGCGGTGTCGCCTTCGAGGAGATCAATATCGAGCACACCGACGGGGCGGCCGAACTAGTGGTCCAGCACAATCTCGGCAAACGCAAGGTCCCCACGTTTGACCGCGACGGATACTTCTTTCACTGTAGTCCCTACGACCCCGCCATTCTGATCCGCGAACTCGGGCTGGAAGCCTGAACCCCTTTATTGCGGCCGCATTCCTCCCTACCTACGCCTTCGCCGCGTAGGTACATCACCTGACAAACCGTCGGGATTTCCCTGACATTTGCACTTCAGGAAGTTTCCCGACCCGCTAGTTGTTAGAGTCAACCCATGTTTGCGCCGATTCGTTGAATTCCCTCCCCGGCGCGGCTCAGTCAAGTGCCCGCTGACTGCGGCCCGCGCCAGAAAAAGGACTCAATGCGCTGTTGGTTGACTCGTTTTTCGGTTCAGTTGTCGTTGTGTGCGTCCGTGGCCATGCTGGCATCCTGCGGGGGCGCCGTCGCTCCCATTTCTACATCGCGTTCGGCTACGCCTGTTTCCATTCGTTCTTCCGGACTGCAGCCCGCCGTGGTCGGGGTTCGCTACACGCAACCCCTTGTCGCTACCGGCGGCAAGCTCCCCTATCACTGGGCAGTGGCCGCCGGCCAACTCCCCACCGGGCTGCAATTGGACGCCACCAGCGGCATGGTCTCCGGTACGCCCATCGCCAGCGGCAACTTTGCTCCCACCGTGGCGGTCACTGATGCCGCCGATCAGGATGCCACCAAGACCCTGCCCGCCACGGTTATCCCCGCCGCGCCTGCCGCTCCCGTCGCCGCGCCGCTCGCGATTTCCTCCGCGGCCACGCTTTCGGCAACGCTGAACACACCCTTCTCCGCCACCGCCTCAGCCTCGGGCGGAGCCGCTCCCTACTCTTGGAGCATCGCTTCCGGCACCTTGCCCGCCGGACTCCAGTTCGACGCCTCCACCGGCGCCATCTCCGGCACCCCCAGCGCCGCCGGCAGCGCCTCCCTTACCTTGGCGGTAAGCGATAGCACCCAGGCCACCGCTTCCCAGGCCCTTACCATTTCCGTATCGGCCCTCGGCCTCGACGCCTACGGCGGCATGACCGCGCTACCCTGTCCGTCCGCTTCCTCCACCGGGCATTTCTACGCCGCCCGCGTGGGCCAGCGCTGGCACCTGTGCACCCCGGCCGGCAATGCCTTCTGGATGAACTCCGTCTACAACGTGGACGCAACCGACAGCAGCATCAACGCCCAGGGCTTCGCCCTCAACGCCCTGGTCGCGGCCAAGTACGCCAGCGGCGTCACCTCGAACCCCACACTGAATTGGGCGCTGCAAAGCGTCCGCCGCCTCCAGGCCTGGGGCTTCAACTCGCTGGCCGAGTATGCGGTTAACTGGACGTGGCCGGTGCGCACCGACCCCGACTGGGGCACCGCCGACGACACCATCCCGGTGAAACTGCCGTTTGTTGTCTTCGAGGGACCCAGCCATTACTCCCTGACCAACTCCGGGAACTTGGCCCAGCAACCCGTCAAGGACCTCATCATCGGAGTCAAGTCAAGCGTCTATAGCGGCTACCGCTCACAGACCCCCGACATTTTCGACCCCAACTGGTCGCTCTGGTTTACCAACTCCCTGGCGCAGGACTCCTCACTGCAAGCCGCCCTGCACGGTCCGCACAGCGACTACCTGATCGGCATCAACGTGGACGACACCGATTACCTGGAGGGCTTTGGCGCCGGCGCCGACTTCCCTACCGTCGCCAACGGCGTGGTCAATAAAGGCTACTCCCAGCCGCACCTGGGCTGGATCGTATTGGTCACCGCGCCCACCCAATCCTCAAATTCCGCTGTCGGCGAGCAGTACTCGGATACCACTGTCTACGCCAAGCAGGCCCTGGCTAGCTGGCTGGCCGCGCGCTATGGTAACAGTATCGCCGCCCTCGACCAGGCATGGGGAGCCAGCTATACGTCGTTCGGATCCAGCCACGCCTCCGGCGCCGCCTGGGGAACCGGCACCGGGCTGCTCGATGAGGACGGCGGTTGCCCCGCGGCCCATGGCGGCGCCTGCTGGGTACCGTCGGATCCGTACGCTCTACAGGGCGCCACTGCCGCCATGCGGCAGGATCTCGACGACTTCCTCCTCTTCTACGCCCAACACTACTTCGCCACCATTAAGGCGGCGCTCGCCTCGGCGGCTCCCGGCGTCATGTATTTTGGCCCGACCTCGATTGGCACCTGGGGCACCCCGCCACGGCGCCAGATCCTGCAGGCGGCGGGTGCCTCCCTGGACGCCCTCATGGTCGCCAGCCTGCCTCCCGACTGCGCCAACTGCACCGATATCCAGCAGCGCCTGGACTTCGTCTCCCAGTACGGCGGCGACAAACCCTGGATCTCGTGGGAAGGGTATCAGGCCAAGGCCGACTCCGAGATGGCAGCCAACGCCTCTTCCGCCGACGAGCTCCAAACCCAGGAGGCGCGCGGCCAGCTGTACGCCAAACGCCTCCAGCAACTGGCGGCGGCCGCCGATAGCTCGGGCGTGCAGCACCTGGTGGGCTTGAAGTGGTGGGCCATGTACGACAGCCGCGGCGAAGGCGCGAACTGGGGCTTGCTTACCCTGCGCGACGACCCCTACGACGGAGTGGCCAGCACCGCCGCCGCCGGCAAGGACCAGTGGGGCTACCCCACCGGCTGTCTGCCCGTCTTTGGCTGCGAGCCAGCCCATTACGGCGACTTCCTGGATAGCGTCGCTCGCGCCAATTTGGCGCTGATCCAGCAGTTGGCAGCGGGGAATTGATGAACCTGGCAGCGGGCGCCGGCGCCGGCTCCCGCCCCGGCGCCTACTTTGGGGAGCCGCCCTTCGCCGTCACCGCCGCCGCGGCCCCATCCGCTGGGATGCGGGTCAAGTAGAGCTCGACCGGCGTAATTTCGAACGAGAGTTTGTCGCGCGCGCTGATGATGGGCGGCGCCGCTGCCTTCACCAACGTGATCTGGTCGGTCCAGGGATCGAGACGGATGTGCGTCCCCAAGGCATCGGCCGGCTCCTGCTTTGGGTTGCGCGGCTGCAACTGCGGCGCGCGCGCAATCAGGGCCTGCATCCGGTCCAAACGCCCGTGCAGCACCATCGAGTTCCCCATGTGCGCGCTCACCAGGTTGGGCATGCCTTCCGCCTGATGGCTCAGCGCCAGCAGGAACAGTCCGGCCTGACCCAACTGCGAGGCATAGGGCGATTTTTCCAGCAGGTCCAGCCCTTTCTGGTCGGCTGCGGCCTCTTCCGCGGGCGTCCGCAGCATCTGGATCTGATGGAACAGTTGCTGGTCGGGGAAAATCATCCGGTCGTCGAAGGCATATTTGGTGTCAATCCCCTGATTGAGCACGATGTGACCGAGCTCGTGTGCCAGGATCATGGCCAAGCTGGGTTCATCCGGCAGCACGTCGATCAATCCGCGGCTCACCACAATGGTGTGCCCCACGGTGAAGGACTCCATCGGCGTGGTCAGCATTACCCGTGCTCGCACCGGCGGCTGGATATTGAGATTGTTGGTGACCTCGAGGTTGTTCAGGACGGTATCCAGGACCTTGTCCACCTCGCCTTCTGGCGAGAGTAACCCGGCCTTCTGCATACGCACCAGTACATCGTCCTCGGCCTTGCGCTCCCAGTCCCGCTCCCGGGTCAACGGCATTTTGTCGTGCGAGGTCTGGCTCTGGTCGTCTACCGGCGCGGTGCTGTCCACCTCGACATCGGTCAATTCGGAGTGGCGCGCCGCCGCCAGGTCGTAACCCCAAAAGCGGGTCTCCGCTTTGACCAGCGTCTTGTTCAGTTCCCCTTCCTCGGTGTAGATCTGGGCCGGCAGCCAATAGCCCGGACCCATCTCCATGCGCCAGCTGTCGAAGTGGAAAAAATGGTGGGTCATCTTGTCGGGCACAAAGGTACCGTCGAAACGCACGATGTTGTAGCCCTGATCCTCAACCCAGATCCGCCCCTTGAAGCTGCCGTGGGCGTAGCCCTTCTTGGGCGCCACGTCAAACATCAGGCAACGCACGTCGCCCAAAAAGTCGCGTCCCTGGAAATCGAAGCTGTAATAGGTGTCGTTGAAGCGGTACCGGTCCGGCATGATCATCTGTACGAACCCGAGTGGGTTGTAACGCGTGCGGAAAATGCCGGTCACCTTCGAGAAGATGCCGCTCTCGGTTTTGGTGAACATCGGTTCGCGCAAACCGTGGCTCAAATCCATATAACCCAAAAAGTAGTCGTCTCCCGCCGGACGCGCGGTCAGATCCGCGTCCCGGGTCAAATTCTGGATATAGGTCTCCACCCGGGGTTGGTACTTCACGATTCGTTCGCTGAAGGCGTGTTCCTGCGCAATAATCCGACCCACCACCCGCGTCATCGCCGCGTCGGTGTCGCCCGGCGCCGCGCTTTGGGCCCGCGCTCCCACCGTCAGTGGCAATGCCACCGCCAGCACCAAGGTAAGAGAAGACAAGCGCATGATCAAGTTCCTCCCGGCAATCCGCATGACTCTCACTCCGCTAGCTGAAAAATTACGTGCAGTACCGCGCGCGTGGTGACCGCTTCGCCGCCCCGCGTCGCCGGCTTGAACCGGATCTGGCGGGCCACCGCTTCCGCCTGCTGATCGAGTCCATGGCCCAGCCCGCGCTGCATTCCCGCGACCTCCAGGCGCCCGTCGGCCCCGAAGATGACTTGCAGCAGCACCTCACCCTGAATGCGCGCCGCGCGCGCCTCCGGCGTATATACCGGGTCCGGCTTATACAGAATCACCACCGGCGTCGTCGCCACCGGCGCCGGGACCGTGTCGTGGCCGTTGCCGCTTCCATTGCCGCCGTCACCGTTGCCGTTGCCAAAACCGCCCAGTTCCACCCCGTGCCCGCCGCCACCGGGACCATTGCCGCCGCTGCTCGCCGCCGCGTCGCCAAAGCCGCTGGCCATCACCCCGCGCGCGCCGCGGCTGCCGCCCCGGCCATTGCCCTCGCCCGGTCCTTCCGGCAGACCAAAGGTTCCCAGGTGGGCCACGTTGCCGTTGGGCGTGGTGGCCTTGGCCGCCAATCCGGCGGGATTGCCGAAGCCCCCGGTCTGCACTTGCTCCGCGCGCTGGCGCGGCAGCGTGGCCTTGGCCTCGGTCGCAAAGCTATTCAGCTTGACCGGAGCCGGCGGCGCCTTGATCTCCGGCATCTTCACCGGCACCGGTGCCGGCGCCGGCTTGGGCGCGGGCGGCTGCGGCGCCTTGATCACCTTTGGCGGGAGCACCACCCGCGCCAACTTGACCGGCGCGGGCGGGGGCGCCAAGCGATGCATCACCACCTCTACCGGCTTGGGCGGCGGCGGAACCCGCCGCGGCACGGTCGCCCGGAACTTCGGCGGGGGCGGCGGCTCGAACAGCAGCACCGTATGCGGCGCCACCGCGGCCACGATCTTCACCCGCGTGGCCGGGATCGCCAACAGCCCGCCCAGGATCCCCAACTCCATGCCCAGGCTGACGCCCAGCGCCGTCCAGCGTTGCCGCGGCGTACGCCCGGACCGCAGTTGCGCGAACATCGGCGGCTCTTCCGCCGATGGCGTCGCGCCTGACGCCGCCGGCGTGACCTCCGGGTCTGTGCTCGCATTTTGCATGATGCTTGTTAGATGCGTTCCGCGGGAGTTCCTCGCCCGCGCCGCGCCACAAAAAATTGGCGCCCGGGCCAATACGGCCACGGGCGCCCGTGCGCAACAATTTTGCGCTCGCGGCTTACGCCGACACCTCCCAGCGCCGCCGCAGCAATCCGCCCAGCCCAATCAGGCCGGTGCCGAACAGCAAAAGCGTCGTCGGTTCCGGCACAATACCGCCGCTTACCGCGGTCGGATAGTGCGCCGACTCCACCGAGGCGATGTTGGCGCCGTCCAACTGGACCACGCCCTTGACCGTTAGGTCCGTGCCGCTCGAGCTGCCGGTTCCGTCCACCGTCGCCACCAGGTCCACTTGTCCGTTGCTGCTGTCGGTGAAGGTCAGGCCCGCCAGGCTGCCGCTGAACACGCTCTGGTTGCTGCTGTTGGTCAGCGAAAACGTCGACCCGGTCAACCCGCTGGAGTTCACCGAGTAGGATCCGCCGCCGTTATCGGTGAGCGCCACATTCTGGCCGATGTTGAGCGTATAGCCCGTAATCGCGCCCCCGCCCGCGTTGCCCTCGCCCCCGCCGGTCATCGTGCACTGCGACGACGAACAGTCGCCCAGCGTCGCCGTCACCGCGCCCGATCCGTTGCCGGCGAAGGTAATCACATCGGCGCCCGAACTTGTTAGTTGTATCGTGGTTTGGCCAGACGCGGCCAGAGCGCCCACCCCGACCACCAAACCCACCATGATTGTGCGAACCACACCCAAAGTCATAATGCACGCCTCCCGTATTCGCGCCGGCACCCGGTGCCGGGTCTATCTCGCTAAGAGCACGCCGAGGCCCACTCGGGTTTGCTGTTGCACCCGCGTCAATCGCGGTTTTTATGCGGTCCGGGGCCCGGCACCGCAGGATTTCTGCATACTTGCCCGGCCTCCTTCCGGCGCCCGCCCTTCGCGCCGCAGACAACTCCGCCCGAACCGGCACGCGCCGGCTCGGGCGGATAGATCATGCGCGGGATGTATCGGCTAGGCCGTCCACTGCCGCCGGCGCATCACGCCCAAACCCACCAGCATCAACAGACCCGTGCCGAACAACATCACGGAAGCCGGCTCCGGAACGATCACGCCAGCTTCGTCAATTTGCGAGCTGGAGTTCGCCACCGCCTCCAGATTCGCGCCCGGCGCCAGGATGATGCTCCCCATCAAATTGTAGACCGCCGAACTGAAGCTGCCGGTGCCGTCCAGCGTCGCCGTCATGGTCACCGCGTTCGAGCCCGCCGCCTGGTCGAAGCTCAGTGCGGAGAGCATCCCTTGAAACACCGTCGCGCCGGCGCCCGACATGACGTCGAACACCGAGCCCGCCAGCGACGGCGCCTGCGCCGTAAAAGTGCCGCTGCCATTGCCCGCCAGCGCGATTGGGTCGTTCGTGGTCAGCGAGAAATTGGGGTTGCTGCCCCAGCTTCCCGGCGTCCCCGAATTGCCCAGCGCCCCGTCCAATGTCCGCGACCCCGCATTGTTGTCGCCCGGAGTCCATCCCAGGTTCACGTTCAGGTTCCCCGCCGGGCTGCCCGTGTAGAACTCCACGAACTCGGACGAGGACGCCAGCGTGATTGTGGTTTGTGCCTGGGCCGCGGTTGCCGTCAGCATCCCCGCGCACCCGACCAGTGTCAGCATTGTGAGCCATTGTCGCTTCATCAACATTCTCCTTCTGCCCCTCCTGAACAGTGACCTTGCCGCGCGATCCGCCGCCGATCCTGCCCTCCATCCCGCTACCCTGCACGCCGCTTGCCATCCTGCCGCACGCGCGGCCAATGCCTTAACCGCGCCGCCGTGAAGTGTTCTTGCGCTTCCGGCCTGAATCTTTCCGGGCCGCCTACTTGAGCTTGGCCAGCCACACGTTCGCCTGCTGCGCGTCCGCGCCCTGCAGCTTGAGCTGCAGCGCCTGTTGAAACTGCGCCCGCGCCTCGGTGCGGTTGCCGCTCGCCGCCAGCGCCAGGCCGAGGTGGTAGCGGTACTCGGGTACGGCCGGCTCTTTGGCGATGCAGGAGCGCAGCAACGGCAGTGCGTCCGCGTAGATGCCCTTCTTGTAATAGGCGAGCGCGAGTGTGTCGTCAATCGAGTCCACCGCGGGCAGCTCCTGCTTGGCGCGCTGCGCCAGACTCAGCGCCATATCCACGTTTTGGCCGGTGTGCAGGTACACCCAGGCCAGGTTTCCCGCCGCCACCCCGAAATCGGGGTCCGCGTCCAGCGCTTGCTGGAAGTAGCGCCGCGCATTCGCCATGTCTCCCGCCTGCAAATACAGGTTGCCGATCAGCGTCGCCAGCGGGGGAAACTTGGGCCGCAACGCCAGCGCTTTCTGGTATACCGCCAGCGCCTCGGAATTGCGGTTCTCCTCCTGGTAGGTCCGCCCCAATTGCAGATAGCTCACCACCAGCGCCGGCTCCAGCTGGATGGCGTGGGTGAACTCCGCCTCCGCGCCGCCGCGGTTGCCTTCCTTGTCCAGCACCGCGCCGAGGATCTCATGGGCATGGCCATCGCCGGGATTGGCCGCCAAATAGGCCGCCACGCGCCGCTGCGCCGCCGCCGGCTGCTTCTGCTGCATCCATACGTCGGCGAGTTGCGCCAAAGCGGGATCGTCATGCGGGTTCACCCGCATCGCCGTTTCGAGGTCGCGCGCCGCCGCCGCCGCTTGCCCGGTGGCCATATCCACCGTCGCCAGGCGCTGATAGACCACAGGGTCTTGGGGTGCAAGCTTCTTGGCGAGCTGGAACTGCGCCATCGCCGCCGGCACTTGCCCCTGCGCCAGGCGGACTTCGCCCAGTGTCATCTGCGCGGCGGCGCTGTTGGGCTCGAGCTGCGCCAGCCGGCTGGCCGTGGTGTTGGCGCTTTGCAGATTCTGTTGGCTCAACTCGAACCGCGCCGCAGCCAGCAGAATCGCGCCGTCGTCCGGTGCCTGGGTGCGCGCCTGGGCAAACTCCGCCTGCGCCAACGAGAACGATCCGCTGCTGGCATAGACCTGGGCCAGGGCGAAATGGCCGGCCGCCGACTCCGGATCGTCGCCAATCACCTGGCGCAGCTCGGCGACCGCCGCGTCGCTGTGCCCTTCGCTCGCCGCAATCCGCGCCTCCGCCACACGCGCCGCCACGTCCCGCGGGGCCTCGTGCAGGATGGCGTGAATGAGCGCCTGCGCCTGCGGCGTCTGGCCCGCTTGCAGATAGGCGTTCACCAAGGCGTGTTGCACGTCGCGGTTATCCGGGGCCAGTTGGCGCCCATGTTCCAGTTCCGCCACCGCCCGCCGCGGCTGTCCCAACCGCCGGTAAAACTGGCCCAAGGCCAGCGCCGCCGCCGGGTCGTCGCCGTCGCGCTGGCGCAGGGCGGTCAAGACCGCTTCCGCGCCGCTCGTCTGGTTATCGGCGTACAGCCCGTTGGCCTGGGCCAGGTACAGCTCGATCGCCTTGGGATTCGCCTCGATCCCTTGCTGGTAGGTTTGTGCCGCCGCCGCCGGCTGCCGCTCCAGCCCTTGCAGCTTGGCGAGGTTCAGGTACGCCGCCACGAAATGCGGATCGGCCGCAATCGCGGTGCGCAGCGAGGCTTCGCCCTGTGCTCTCTGCCCCTGCCCGATCTGCACCACCGCCAGGTTGACCTGCGTCGAGGCGTCGCGCGGTTGCAATTGGGCCAGTTGCGCGAATGCCTTCTCCGCCGCCGCTCCCTGTTTCTGGGCCAACAGCGACGCTCCCAGCAATTGCCACGCGGCTGCGCTGCGCGGTTCCGCTTGCAACACCGTGTGCGCTTCCTGCTCCGCGGCCTCGATCTGCTTCGCTGCCAGGTCGAGCTGGCCCAACTCCAGCCGGATGTCGCTCCGCCGCGGCGCCACGCGCTCGCCCTCCCGCAGCGCGGCATAGGAGGCCGCCGCGTCGCCCGCCTTGATGTCGGCCCGCGCCAGCCCCAAGTAGGCATCCGCCTGATGCGGGTCCTGCTGCAGCGCCTTGCGGAACTCGATCGAGGCGTCCTTGTACCGGCTGCGGCTCATATACTGATTGCCGCGCTGCATATAGAACCCGGCATCCCGGAAGGGAATGTGCGAACAACCGGCCAACATCAGCGCCGCCGCCGCCACCCCGGCGCCCTGCCCCATCCATGATTTCACTCCAGCCATGACTCCTCCTCGCCTTTGCTATCGGGGAATGTAATCCCCTAATTCGGGAACAACCGTTTGCGCAAACGCCACCGCGCGCCGCTCCGCCTGCCGCTCGCCCGTCACCATGGGCGTCCAGATTCGCACCAGCGCGCCGTCGGTGCGGTTACGCCCGATCGCGTCCGCCACCATCCAGAACTTGGCGGCATACTCGCTCGCCACCACCCGTCCCCGCCCCTGGTACCAGTACAAAACCACCGCCTGGTCGTTGCCTTTGGCCACCACGTACTCGTTGACCGTGATCGCCGCCGCCCCGGCCACAGGGATCGACAACTCGCCCGCGTGCAGCGGCACCCAGCCCCCGCCCGGCAGGCAGTTCTTGGGCGAGTGAATCGTGTCGCCGGTGCGCTGGCTGGGGTAGTAGCCCACATACAGTTCCACCGCTTGCGCGGCTCCGTCGCTGAAGGAGCGATTCACGTAGTCGTGCACCCCTGCCCCGGCAATTTCCCGCGGGTCCAACCACACGTCCTTGCCCTTCCACGCCCCGAGCGCGCGCGGGAAATCGGTCAGCGGCCGCGGATGCGGCAGCGTTTCCGCCCGGCTCAGGGCACGCAACATGCCCAGACATCCCACCAGCAACACCGCCACGAAGCCGATCCGGACCTGCATGCCCCGGCTCATATGCGCTCCTCCCGCGGTACCCAGCCGCCCGCCGGCCCGGCCGCCGGGGGCGGCAGGCTGGGCGCCATCGGCGCCTCCGGCGGGGCCGCCGTCCGCTTCCGCCGCTTGCCCCCCAGGCGCTTGAGTCCGCTGTGCAGACATACCATCAGCCCCAACGCCATCACGAAGATCAGCCAGCCCGAAAACGCGTGAAAAAATCCCTCGGCGTACTTCGGTCCGCAGTAGTAGGTCAGCACGCCGGTGCCCAAAATCCGCATTCCATTGCTGATGATGGCGATCGGCACCATGCTCACCGCCAACACGATGCGCTTCCAGTTCTTCGGCTCCACGAAATAGCCGTAGGCGACCGACAGCGTGACCAGCGAAAACAGCGAGCGGATGCCGCTACAAGCGTCTGCCACCGCCATGGTGTAGTTCGGCAGCAGGATCAGGTTGCCCTGGCGCAATGCCGGCACCTGCAGCAGGTCCAACCCGGTTCCGGCCAGGCGCGAAGCCAACAGTTGCAGCGGAAACGTGATCTGGTAATAGATGATCGCCGGCAGCGGCACCATCAGGAACAGGAAGGCATACGGGAACGCCCACGCCCGCAGCCAGCGCCAGCCCGCAAACCACAGCAGCGCCCCCGCCAGGCCGATGAGCAGCGACACCCGCGCCAGAAACAATTCGGCCCCCAGTCTTCCGGCGATCAGCATCGCCGCCGCCAACAGCATCAACGCCCCGCCCGCCGCGCTCGGCCGCAGCGGCAGTTTGCGCCAATGCGCCCGGCTTCGCCACAACAGGTAGCCGCTGACCAGCGGTACGAAAAATCCGTGGCCGTAATTGGGATCCTGCCACCACTGCCGCGCCAAACCGCCCATCACCGGCGCATAGAGCGCGGCCCACAACCCTCCCAACAGCAGCCAGGGCCAGTGGCGCCGCGCTCCCATGGCTGCTGAGCCCCAATCCAAGGTAATCCCGTCCCTCATTGCGGTCCTTCCATCCCGGCTAGCGGTGTCGCCGCCGCCGATTGCGCCCGCCGCGTTCCCCGCAGCCGCGCTCGCGCACCGAGAACCCCGTACCCGACCCGCAGCCACCCGTAACACACGCGGCTCCACCATCCCCGCCGCCAGTACGTCCGGTAGAGGTGCCGCATGCCTGCGATCTCCGCTCCGAGCCAGTCCTCGCGGTGGCACGCTACCGGACTGCGGTAATGCGCCAACCGCGCGGTCGGCGCGACCAGGAAGTACTGCCCCGGCGCCAGCCGGCGCGCTACCCCCTCGCAAAAGCACACGTCCTCGTCGCGGGGGCAGCCGGGGCGGGCGTCCGGGTTGCGAAAACCGCGCAGTGCCTCCCCCCGAAAGCTCATCGCCGCTCCAGTGAAATAGCCCACCCGGCGCGCCGCCAGCGCCTGGCCGGCGTGGGCCCGCCGATACATCGGCTGGCGCGGATCGT
>DATNAC010000141.1:0-11674 GCA_035573035.1 Terriglobales bacterium | reverse complement strand
GCCCGGGGCGCCGGTGGCGAGCGTGGCTTCCACCTTGACCGTACCCGCAAACACCGCGAGCGGGTCGGCGGAGAAGCCGAACTTGTGCTCCTGCGCCGCCGGCCAAACCACCTTGGCCAGCGAGACGTTTTTGGCCGGGGTGAGCGTGATGCTGGAAGGGATCAGGTACTCCAGCTTGGGGTGGTTCGACTGAATATGAAAGCCGGACTGGACCGCGACCGTAAACTCGGCCGTCGCCTGCGAGTGCGCCTTGGCCTTGACCAGCGCCGGTGCTTGGATGTGCGCCACGCCTCCCGCTTGGGCGGCGGCAAAAACGGTCAAAACAGCGGCGGCAAACGGGGCACAGAGAGTCTTACAGGATCGCATTGACGGCTTTCTCCAATTCCGGTTTGCCCTCCAGCCCGATCACGCGCTCGGTGATCTTGCCTTGGCGATTGATGAAGAGCGTGGTGGGCAGGCCGAAGGGCGAGCCGTAATCCTGTTGCAGCTGCGGGTTGCCGCCGTCCCACACGATTTGGTAGTTGAGCGCGTTTTGCTTCAAGTACTTCTGCACGTCGCCGAGCGAGGCGTCCTCGGAGACGCCGACGATGACCAGGCCCTGAGCGCGATACTTGTCTTGCAGCTCCTTCCACCAAGGCAGTTCGATCTGGCAGGGGCCGCACCAGGTCGCCCAGTAATCCATCACGACCGGATGTCCGGCGAACTGCGCGAGCGAGACCGGCTTACCGTCCACGTCTTTAAGAGTCCAGTTGGGAGCCATTCGTCCGGCCACATCGCCGGCTTCCAGAATGGCGGCGCTGGCGTTGGCCTTCAGCGCGGCCGGCGTGGTGGCGGCGGTGCGGCGCGACATGGCCAGGTAGACCAGCCCGGCCACCAGCACCACGCCGATGATGATCCAGTTGGCGGCGGTGGACTTCGGGGCGGGCGTGGGTGGTGCGGGCGGTATTTCCGGCACGGGGCAACTCCTATAACAACAGTTTATTGAAGAGCGGGATTTTGGCCAAGTAGCCCGAGATCACCTTGAACTGGCTGGTCAACAAGAG
The DNA here is from genome assembly GCA_035573035.1 of Terriglobales bacterium. Taxonomy (GTDB): domain Bacteria; phylum Acidobacteriota; class Terriglobia; order Terriglobales; family SCQP01; genus SCQP01. Next base: position 10,631 of record DATNAC010000141.1, on the reverse strand, counting down.
GAAGCCGATGAGCAGCAGCAGCACGCCGGAAACCTGTTCGACCGTGTGCAGATGGCGGCGGAAGCCTTTGTAAAAGTTGGCGAAGCGATCCAGCGCCAGCGTAGTGAGCAGGAAGGGCACGGCCAGCCCGGCCGAATAGATGGCCAGCAGAAAAATGCCATGGCCGACGGTGCCGGTGTTGGCCGCCAGTAGCAGGATGGTGGCCAGCATCGGTCCGATACACGGCGTCCATCCGAACGCGAAGGTAAATCCCACGGCAAAGGCGCCGACGGCGCCACCGCCCCCCAGCCGCTTATGGACGCGCTTGTCGCCGTAAAGGGCCGAGATGCGGATCACGCCGAGCAGATGCAGCCCAAAAAGGATGACGATCAGGCCGCCGATCTGGCTGAAGAGCTGCTGGTGGGTCCGTAGCGTTTGCCCGACCTGGGTCGCGGTGGCGCCCAAGGCGATGAAGACCAGCGAGAAGCCCAAAATGAAGCAGATCGAGTTGACCAGCAGGGTGCGGCGCGCGGCCGCGACGGCTGCCGCTTCCGCTTCCTCGGCTCCCGCCACGGTACCGGAAAGCAGCGATACGTAGCCGGGCACCAGCGGCAGCACGCAGGGCGAGAGGAACGACAACAAGCCGGCCGCGAAAGCGTAGGCGACGGTGACGTTGGCGGCAGGCATGGGAATGAGATGTGCGAGCCCCGGGAAAGACGCAATTTCCCAGGGCCGGCGGCTAAATCAGGCCCTGCGCCCGGCCCACCTGGTGCAGGATGTCGAGCGCCTGTCCCAACTCCTCCTGGGTGTGGGTGGCGGTGACGATCGTCCGCAGCCGCGCCTTGCCTTCGGGCACGGTGGGATAGGCGATGGCGGTGGCAAACAGGCCGTTCTGGAACAGAGCGCGGGAGAACTCCATGGCCTTGCGTCCTTCGCCCACCATGATCGGCGTAATCGGGGTTTCGCTCTCGCCGGTATCGTAGCCGAGCGTCTTGAGACCGTCCTTGAAGAACCGTGTATTGTCCCAGAGGCGCTGGATGCGCTCCGGCTCCTCCTCCAGCACCTGAATCGCCGCGATGCAGGTGGCCGCGACCGCGGGCGGGTGCGAGGTGGAGAACAGGAACGGGCGTCCGCGCAGGTGCAGGAACTCGATCAAGTCGGCGCTGCCGGCGACGTAGCCGCCGAGCGCGCCCACCGCCTTGGAGAGCGTGCCGACCTGCACGTCCACGCGGCCGTGCAGGTTGAAGTGATCCACCGTGCCGCGGCCGTTGCGGCCGAGCACGCCCGAGGCATGGGCGTCGTCCACCATCATCACCGCGCCGTATTTTTCGGCCAGCGCGCAGAGGTCGGGGAGCGGGGCGATGTCGCCGTCCATGCTGAAGACGCCGTCGGTGATGAGCAGCTTGCGGCCGGGCAGGGGCTGCAGTTCCTTGAGGATCGCCTCGGCGGCGTTGCAGTCCTTGTGCGGGAATACCTTGATGGTGGCGCGCGAGAGCCGGGCGCCGTCGATGATGCTGGCGTGGTTGAGGGCGTCGCTGATGATGTAGTCTTCGCGCCCCATGATGGCGCCCACGGTGCCCGAGTTGGCGGTAAAGCCGCTCTGGAAGACCACCGTGGCATCGGTGTGCTTGAAGCGCGCCAGGAGTTGCTCCAGCTCCATGTGCAGCTCCATGGTGCCGCTGATGGTGCGCACCGCGCCCGAGCCCACGCCCAGGCGGCGGGTGGCGTCGAGCGCCGCCTCGCGCAGCTTGGGATGGGTGCAGAGCCCGAGGTAGTTGTTGGAGCTGAGGTTGATCACCCTCCGCCCGTCGAACACCGACACCGGCAGTTGTTCGCCCTCGAGCACGCGCAGCTTGAAGCGCAGCCCCTTGTCTTCGAGCTGTTTCAGTTCCTCCGACAGGTACTGCATTTGGGCGCGGGCCGGCATGGGAATCACCTCGTTCTGATTGTAGGATGGGCGGAGTTATGGGGTCAGCAGCACTTTAGCGGCGACGCCACGCTGCAGGCGTTCCATGCCGATCTGGAAGTCGGCCAGGGGCAGGCGGTCGGTGAACAGGGGATCGAGCGGCAGGCGCTTCTGCCCGAGCAGCGCGATCATCTGGTGCCAGGTGTCGAACAAGCGGCGTCCGTTGATGCCCTGCACGTTGAGCCCCTTGAAGATGATGTCGGCGGTGAGGTCCACCTCGACCGGGCGGGAGGGAATGCCCAGCAGGCTCACGCGGCCGCCGGGACGGGCGATCTTGAAGGCGCTGTGGATACCGTCGGGATGGCCCGAGAACTCGAGGGAGGCGTCCACGCCCCCGCCCTGGGTGTGTTTTTGGATGATGCCGGCGACGTCGTCGGTGCGCGGATCGAGCACGAAGTCGGCTTGCAGGGCGCGCGCCAGATTGCGGCGGAACTCGTTGATCTCGATCGCGAACACCGGGCCTCCGCCGCAGGCGCGCGCCACCGCGACCGCCATCAGCCCGATGGGACCGCAGCCCACGATGGCCACGCTGCGCCCGGCCACCGGGCCCGCCAGCACGGTATGCACCGCGTTGCCCAGGGGATCGAGGATGGCCCCGTAATCGGTGGAGATGCCGGCGTCCAGCTTGACCAGGTTGGCGGCGGGGATGCGGACGTACTCGGCGAAGCAGCCGGGCGCGTCCACCCCCAGGATCTTGACCGATTGGCAGATGTGCGCCTCCCCGGAGCGGCACTGGTAACAGTGGCCGCAGAAGACATGCATGTCGGCCGAAACGAAGTCGCCCGGGGCGAAGCCGGCGGCTTCGGAACCGAGCTCCGCCACATGGCCGCAGAACTCATGCCCGAAGACCAGAGGCGGCACGATGCGGCTCTGCGACCAGGCGTCCCACTGATAGATGTGCAGGTCGGTGCCGCAAATGGAGGCGGTGTGGACCTTGACCAGCACATCGCGCGGACCGATGGTGGGCACGGGAACGGTTTGCAGCTCGGCGCCGGGGGCGGCGCTGGCCTTCACAAGAGCGCGCATAGTGGCCATGGGGCGAAAATGAATCATACCAGAAGGCATCGCCCCGGCCCCCGCGTGCCGCGCCTCTCTAGCTGCGAATCGCGGCGCCGCGCTCGAGGCCGCCCAACTCGCCTAACTTGACAAACTGGAGTAAGCTAGCGCGCATGAGGCGCTTTGCCCTGTCCGTTCTTCTGGTTGGCCTCCTGGCCATGGCCGCCGCCGCCCAGCAAACCGAAGTGGTGGTCACCACCTTGCCGGATCATGGCGACGCCCTGCCCGCCATCGCGGCGTCGCAGGTCACGGTGCGGCAGGGGCATGCCCAGGATCCCGTGACCGGTTGGCAGGCGTGTACCGGCGCCAACGGCAAGCTCGAGCTGGCGCTGATGATTGACGATGACACGCGCGGTCTGAACTCGTCCATGGGCGATTTGAAAGACTTTATCCAGAATTTGCCACCCACTACCTTGATCGCGCTGGTCTACATGAACGCCTCCACGGTGCAGATCGCGCAGGGACCCACCGCCGACCATGCGCTGGCGATCTCGAAGTTGCGCCCGCCCAAGGGCAGCTCTCCCAGCCCCTACGGGTCGTTGGAGGCATTGCTGGACCGTTGGAAGAGCCATGCCGGCATGCGGCGCGAGATCATCATGATCAGCGACGGACAGGAGCACGCCGGCGGCAACGACTCCAACAACATCACGCTGAAACAAGCGGTGGCGGAGGCCGTGGCCAGCGGCGTGGTGGTCTATGCCATTGCCGCCGGCCAAGCCGCCGGGCCATCCTCAGCCCCGGCTCTTCAACCTGATCCCAGCGGCGCCGGCGCCAGCCCGAGCGTGTTTGGCAGCGGTGATCAGATGGACTCCGGCGCGCTCGGACATCCCTTCGGAGCGGCGGGCCGGGCCCAGACGAATCTGGGCTCGGCGCAGGTGGCGACCAACAACGGTTTGCAAAGTCTGTCGGAGTTGGCCAAAGCCACCGGCGGCGAGGTCTTCTCCGAAGGCAACGGGGTGACCCCCAGCCGCTTGACGCCCTATCTCGCCCAGATCGAACAGCGCCTGCGGTCACAGTACCTGCTCGCCTTCACGCCGGCGCCGGGCGGCGGCAAAATGCAAGGGCTGCGGATTGAGATTTCCGGCGCCGGCGCCAAGGTGGTAGCCCCCACCGCAGTGATCGCTCCGAAAAAATGAGTACGGGTATGGGCGCCCGCGCAGTCGGCTACGCCGCCCAGAGCTTGCCGCAGTGGGGACATTGCCGCGCGGGCGTGGGCGTGCCGCAGGCGCAGCAGAATCGCGGTGGCGCCGCCGCGTAGGCGACCGGTTCCGGCTCCGAAAGCGCCCACACCAACGCGATGACCCAGCCCACCAGCGTCCAGCCCAGGAACAGGTTTAGCAGGAAAATGGGGACAAAACTGCGCTTGTTCCGCGCCAGAATCGAGGGCAAAAAGTAAAGCAGGGTCAGGACGAGCAGCGTCAGCATGGCGGTCTCCTCATCGTTTCCTCGCTAGCCGCCCGTGGTGCGACCCCGCGAACCCATGCCGGGGACGTGCGAGACCCGCGCCCAGAGCGGGTCTCGTATGCTGGACCGGAGGTCAAGGCTCCTGGCGCCACGGGCTGCTACGCCCCATAATACGCAAAACCTCCGGCTCCGGTTCCCCCGCAAGTCGCGGCGGGGCGTGCGCCGCGGCCGCGCTCGGGGCCCGTGCCCATTATGGATTCTTGAGTTTGGATTGCTCGCTCAGCGCCATCCGCTGCAGCAGCGAGTCTTTGGGTGCCAATTGCGCGGCTTTGGTGAAGGCTTCCTCCGCTTCTGGACGGTGCTGGCCGTCCCGCGCCGCCACTCCGATGTCGTAGTACACCTGGGCCTGCCCGGCGGGGTTGGTCTCGAAGGGAAGGGCGGACCGGAGCGCGCTGATCGCGTCGTCGTACTGCTCGCGCAAGGTCGCAATGCGCCCCAGGGAGAGGTAGGCGGGGCCTTCCAAGTTCTGCTGGAGCAGCTTGACCTGGGCGGCGGTGTAGTGGATGCCCTGAAACTCCAGCCCGGAATCAGTCGGCAAAAGGCCGCCGACGACGGTAATCACCTCGCGGTCGTAGTCGCCGGCCTGACTCAACCGCTGGTCCATATCCAGATCGGACTGCTTGACATTGTCGGGGATGGCTTGGCCCAGGGTGGCCAGCGTGTACAGGTTGTGCGGGTCGAGCTGCAGCACTTGCGTTCCGTAGTCGAGTTCGCGCAAGTAGTTGGAGTGGGCGCGCGAGTAGCGCTCGCCGACCAGCAGTACCGACAGCAGGGAGGACCCGGCAGGGTAGCGCTGCCGGTAGTAGTTGATCACCTCGTCCATTTGCGTGGCCGTCGTGGCAGGATCGCGGAAGGCGCGCGCGATATTTTGAATAGCGGCGCTTTCGTCCGGCGAAATGGCGGGATGCGGAGACGCGGGCGGAGCGGCCGCGCCCTGAGCGATGGCGGCGCCGGTAATCAAGCCCCCGAGCACCAATCCGGCAACAATTCGCGACAGCATGCTAAGGATTATACCGGCACACCGGCGGCCGAGTAGATCATCGCCAGCGGTCTACCGCGTACCACCAAAGCAGCTTGCACCACTCGGCGGCGGTGGTTTTCGCCCACTCGCGGTTCCGCCACCAGGGCAGGCCGAAGTAGGCGGGTTCGGTGGCCGCCGCCGCCGAGAAATGACGGCTGGAATCAACCTGCCGGAAGATGGCGAGCGACCGGCGGGTGTGGTAGGCGGAGGTGACGATCAGTATGCGCCGGGCTCCCTGGAGGCAGCCGCGGGTGAGGAGGGCCTCGGCGCGGGTGGAAAGCGCGGCGCTGGGGCAGGTACTGACCTCCTGGTTATAGGGCGAAGGGAGTTTGGCGATCCACTCGCGCGCCAACTGGTCATCGGGCACGCCCCACTCGACCGCGGTGGCGTCGACGTCGAGGATCAGCCGCGGCGCCCACCCCTGCTCGAGCAGTTGCAGGCCGGTGCTGGTCCGCGCCGATGTGCCGCCGTTGAGCACGATGATGGCGTCGGCGTGCTCGGGGGCGTTGATCACCAGCATGCGGCCGGCGAAGCCGGCAAAGAGCAGGAGCAGGAGCAGGATCAGGAGCAGGGGCAGCGTGAGCGCGAGGCGCTGGCGATGACGGGCTTGCATCGTGTCGCTCTCATAGTAGACTGCCCCCATGACTGCCGCCAAAGGACTTCGCCCCGGCACCCGGCTCGCCGGATTTGTTTCGATTCTGTTGCTGGCAGCGCTGGCTGCCGGGGCGCAGGCGCCGCCCTCACCCGAGGCGTTCTTTGGCTTCAAACTGGGGAGCGACAAGAAGCTGGCGGACTGGTCGCAATTGACGGCGTACTACCAGAAACTGGCGGCGGTCTCGCCGCGCATCCGCTACGCCAACCTGGGGCCAACCACCGAGGGGCGGCCGTTCGCTCTGGTGACCATCTCGGCGCCGGAGAACCTGGCGCAACTGGCTCACTACCAAGCCATGCAAGATCAACTCGCCGACCCGCGGCGCACGCCCCCGGCGGCGGCGGACCGGCTGATCGCCCAGGGCAAGATGATCCTGGCGATCACCTGCAACATCCACTCCACCGAGATCGCGAGTTCGCAGACCGCGGCCCAATTCGCCTACGAGATGGCGACCGGCAATAGCCCGGAGATCCAACAGATCCTGCACAACGTCATCATCCTGCTGGTGCCCTCGCTCAACCCGGACGGGCAGCAACTGGTGGTGGACTGGTACAAGAAGTACCTGGGCACCCCGTACGAAGGCATGGGGCCGGTGGTGCTGTACCAGAAGTACGTGGGTCACGATGACAATCGCGACTGGTACATGTTCACCCAAAAGGAAACCCGGCTGACGGTGGAGAAGGTGCTCAACCCCTGGCATCCGCAAATCCTCTACGACGTCCACCAAATGGGGGCCAACGGACCGCGGTTGTTCCTGCCGCCCTGGGTGGATCCGATTGATCCCAATATCGATCCGATCATCGTGCAGTCCATGAACGCGGTGGGTATGGACACGGCGCGCGACCTCACCGCTCAGGGCAAAAGCGGCGTGTTGGTGGATGGGGTCTACGACGGCTGGTCGCCGGCGCGGCAGTACATCGTCTACCACGACGGCCTGCGCCTGCTGACCGAGTCGGCCAGCGTGCGCATCGCCAGCCCGGAGAACATGCCCTTCGACCGCTTGGGCAAGGGCATCGGCTACGACGCCAAGGTGGCGAAGTGGAATTTCCCCGAGCCTTGGCCGGGGGGCGAGTGGCACTTGGGTGACATCGTCAACTACCAACTCGCGGCCTTCTTCTCGATTGCCCGCAACGGAGCGGTCAATCGCGAGCAGTTCCTGCGCAACTTCTACACCGTGGCCCAGCGCGCGGTGACTCCCGGCGGAATTCACGCCGGCTGGCCGTACGCTTACGTGATCCCGGCCCGGCAGGCGGACCCGCGCGCCGCGGCCACCCTGGTCAACACCCTGCGCGAAGGCGCCGTCGAAGTGCTGCGTGCCGGCTCCGGATTCACGGCGGCCGGACAGGAGTATGCGGCGGGCAGCTATATCGTGAAGCTGGCCCAGCCCTTTGGGGCGTTCGCCAAAACCTTGCTCGAGAACCAGCACTATCCCGATATCCGGCAGTATCCCGGCGGACCGCCCCAGCGTCCCTACGATGTGACCGCGCAAACGCTGCCGCTGCTGCTGGGAGTGAAGGCTGTGGCGGTGCCGCGGGAGTTCGATGCGGCCGCGGCGCTGCTGACCCACGATGTGACCGCGGCTCCGGGAACGGTCGCGATCGCCACCGGTGCGCCCGGTTATGAATTTGCCGATCAGTCGAACGGCAGCCTGCTGGCGGCGTTCGATCTGTTGAAGCAGGGCAAGACGTTGTTTCGGCTGTCGGGCGGCGCCGCGCCGGGAACGATCTACATTCCGGCAAGCGCGGCGCCGGCCGCGACGCTGCAAGCGCTGGCCGCGAAGTACTCGGTGAACCTTAAGCCCGGGGATTCCTCTCCCAGCGGAGCCCTGGCGCTGAAGCTGCCGCGCACCGCGCTCTACCAGAGCTGGGTGTCGCAGATCGACGAGGGCTGGACGCGCTGGATCTTCGACCAGGACGGCATCCCCTACGCGCGGCTGCAAGATGCGGAGGTACGAGCCGGCAACCTCAACGCCAAATTCGATGTGATCGTGATCCCGGACCAGGCGGCGCGTTCGCTGGTGAACGGCAACCCCGCCGGCCGCGTTCCGCCGGAGTACGCCGGCGGTCTGGGCGCCCAAGGGATGGCTGGTCTGAAGGCGTTCGTCGAGGGCGGGGGAACGCTCGTGGCGCTGAACCAAGCCTCGCTGGCGTTTCTGGACTGGACCGGGGGGCAGGTGCAAAACGCGCTGGAGGGTGATAAGCAGTTCTACAGCCCGGGTTCGATCCTCAGAGTCACAACCGATCCCAGCGATCCGCTCGCCTACGGCGCGGCGCCGGAGACCGCCATCTTTAGCGAGCAGAGCCCGGCGTTCGCGCTGAGCGGACAAGCGAAATCGGCGGCCAACTACGGCGGCGGCAACCCGCTGCTGAGCGGCTGGCTGCTGGGCGGGGAGAAACTCGCGGGCCGCTCGGCGCTTGCCACCGTCCCGTTAGGCAAGGGCCGGCTGGTATTGTTCGGGTTCAAGCCGCAGTACCGCGCGCAGTCGGAGGCGACTTACCGCTTCCTGTTCAACGCCATGCTATCGAGCGCGTCCGGCTCGGCCGGGGCGCGTTGACACTGCCTCCTGGGTGTGGGAGCCTGAGCGTAGCGCGCACTGGGGCGCCTCCTGTCCGCGGCAAGGGAGCTGGCTCCCACCCAAATCGCAGCTTGCAGCCTGCAACGATCTTTCCTCCGGCCCTTGGCTCAGCGGACCTGGGCGCATACGGAAGGAAGGACCATGCCGCGACAACCCACCGCCGCCACCTCTCTCGATAGCCTTCGCCGGGAAGCCAAACGCTGGCTGCGTTCCCTGCGGGCAAACGATCCGCTGGCCCGCGAGCGGCTTGCAACCGCCTACCCCCAGTGTCCAAAAGAGCCGGGGCTGCGCGACGTGCAGCACGCGCTCGCCCTCGAACATGGCTATCCCGGCTGGGAGCCGTTAAAGCTGGCCGTGGAGCGCGCCGCCGGTGACCGTAGGCGCGCCGTCTACGAGCAGGCTGCCCAAGACTACGTGGATGCGTATGCCGGGAATGCCGCCGCCCTGGAGCGGTTGAACCGCCATTACGCCCGAGAGTTTAAGATTGACGACTTGAAGGCGGAAATCTGGCGGCGCAACTATGCTTTTCGCCAGCGCGCCTTCCGGCAGGCGGCGAATGGTTTTCCTCTTGAGGAAGCCCAAGTGATCGTCGCGCAGGATGCCGGCTTTGGCAGTTGGTCCACGCTGATGGACGCCGCCGCGAGCGGCGCCCCTCCGCGGGGCGAACCATACACGCTGGATGCGAAACACGACCGCATCGGCCCCAGCCGCCGCTTGCAAGCTGGCGGCTGGGACGCGTTGATTGGCGCCATGAAGGAGCGCCGTATCCAGAGCCTCGATGCCAACGGGCTCATGACGGATGCCGTCCTCGCGCTGGTTGCCGGGCTCGACTTCGTAACCGAATTGCGTCTGGGAGGGTCGCGCGAGCTTACCGACGACGGATTGCTGCAACTCGCGCGTATGCCTCAACTCGAGCGGCTCATCCTCAGCGAATTCCCCGGAGGCAAGCTGACCGACCGTGGACTGGAAGTACTGCGCCATTTGCCCAACCTGCGTGTGTTCAAGATGGCCTGGCAGGCCGGAATCGGCGATCACGGGGCGGCGAATCTCCGGTGCTGTGACCGGCTGGAAGAGGTGGACCTGATGGGCTCGCCCACCGGCGATGGCGCCGTTGCGGCTCTCCAAGGCAAACCGCGGCTGCGCGCCTTCAGCGCCGGCCGGTTGCTCACCGATGCCGCCATTCCCATGTTCCACAACTTTCCGCTGCTCCGCAGGAACGAGGCCCCGGGGGCCAAGCTGCTCATCGACGGCCGCATCACCAACGCCGGTTTGGCTTCCCTGGCCGGTCTCGCGGGCGTCAGCGATCTCGTTCTGTTCTGGCACCTGGACCGCATTACCGGCGACGGTTTCGCCCCTCTGAAGCACCTCCCCAACTTGCAGTCACTCGGTTGCGACGGCAGGCTGAGCGACAACGTCGCCCTCGCGCATATTGCCGCGCTGCCCCAACTCAAACGGCTGGGCATTCAGGAATCGGTGGCCGATGACGAGGGATTCACGGCCCTGGCGCGCTCGCCATCGATCGAGGGCATCTGGGGCAGGGTATGTCCGAATTTCGGCTCGCGGGGGTCGCGCCGTTTGCACTGCGGGCAAAGTCGGCGCGAAGGGCCGCGAAATTCCGCAGGGCGGCCCGCCCCCGGCAAGCAATGCAGGCGCGGTCCCCGCGAGCGCAGCACCGGCATGGGGCTCCGGGGTCCCCATGCCGGTGCGAGCAGAAGCGGGGCGAGCGGCGCAGCCGCGCTGGGCCCTGCGCCCATCAAAAGTCGCGGTTTCCGCGCGTTGGCCGCGATGCCCGCGCTGCGCAGCCTCGGCATTGGCTGCAGAAACGTCGAGGACGCCGCGCTCGCCACCCTCCCGGAATTTCCCGCCCTGCGGGAACTCACGCCCATCGACTTTCAGGATGAAGGTTTTCGCCACATCG
>DATNAC010000140.1:0-5627 GCA_035573035.1 Terriglobales bacterium | reverse complement strand
CGGTGCTGGCGTTTGCCGGACTGTGGGGCCCGGCGTATTTGGCCGCCCGCTTCGGACTCACGCCCGCTCGCGCCGCCGGGGTGGATTCGGTCATGCTGCTCGCCTTCGCGGTCGCGAGCCCGCTGATGGGCTACCTGTCGGACCGCATGGGCGCGCGCAAGCCCATCTACCTGGCCAGCGCCGGGGTGGCCGCGGCATCGTGGGCCGCGATGTTTCTATGGGGCAGGCTGGGGTTGGCGGCGTTCACGGTGCTCGCCGCCCTCGCCAGCCTGGCCGCGTCGTGCTGCCTCTTGGGATTTGCCTTCGGAAAAGAATCGGTGCCCGAGCGCCACTTGGGGGCCGTGACCGGTTTGATGAACATAGGGAACATGCTCGGCGTGATGCTGCTGCAGCCCGCCATCGGCTGGATGCTCGACCGCTTGTGGACCGGGCAGATGGCACATGGCGCGCGCCTCTATTCGGCGGGCGCCTTCCGCACCGCCTTCGTGCTGGCCGTGGCCTGGGCGTTGGCGTCGGTGGTCTTGCTGGCCTTCACGCGGGAAACCCATTGCCGGCAGATGGCCTAGGCTGCCGCACGCGGGATGGCGCATGCGGCTGGAGCTAGAATCAACCTGACGAAGCCATGCCTGCCCAACCTCCGATTGCGCCCGTGGTGCCGCTGCGGCCTAAAATCGCCGCCAAGGGCATTCAGCGCCAGTTGCGCCGCATTTGCGCCGGCGCGACGTTTCGCGGCGCGGGACGGTTGCGCCGATTCCTCGAGTTCGTGGTTCAGGAGCAGCTTGCCGGGCGCAAGGACCAACTGAAGGAGTACGTCGTCGGGGTGGCGGTGTTCGACAAGACGTCGGGCTTCGATCCGCGCACGGACCCGATCGTGCGCGTGCAAGCGCGCCGGTTGCGCAGCATGCTCGAGCGCTACTACCGCGAGGAGGCGGGAGCCGACGAGCTGGTGATTGACCTGCCCAAGGGGGGATATGCGCCCACCTTTCATGAACGCGCCGCGCTTCCGGCCGGCGCCGGCCGGAATTTCGCCATTGCCGACCGCAACACGGTTGCGGTCGAGCTGCCAGCCGACCACAGCGCCGGCGGTGATCTGGGTTATGTATGCCAGGGCTGGCACCAAGAGATCCTCTGCGCCCTTGCCCAGCTCGGGGATCTGCGGGTGCTGGCGAAGGGCACCGAAGCTTCGCCCGCGGCCGCGATGGTGGTGAGCGGCAGCGCTCGCAGCGCGGATGGCGAACTGCGCCTCATTCTTCAGCTCATGGATGGCTCGGCGGGATGCCTGGTGTGGTCCGGGAGTTTCGACGCCCATCTGGACAACCCCATCCCCGCCCAGAAACAGGCGGCATTGGCGCTGGCCGCGGAGCTGCGCGTGCGCGCCGAATCGGCCGCGCAGCGCACGCCCCAGCGGCATCCGCCGGCCAACTCGGCCGCCCGCAACCTTCATTTGCAGGGCCGATACCATCTTGGCCAGCGCACCGAGGAGGGCCTAAGCAAGGCGGCCGAGTTTTTTGAGCGGGCGCTGCTGGAGGACCCGCAGTTCGCCCCGGCCCACAGCGGCTATGCCGATGCCTACTCGCTGCTCGGCCATTACGGCGTGCTGGCGCCGGCCGAGGTCTGGACCAAGGCGGCTTCCTTCGCCGCCTCGGCCGTCATGCTCGACCCCAACAGCGCCGAGTCGCACACCACCCTGGCCCACGTCAAAGCTTGCCAGGATTGGGATTGGCAAGGCGCCGAACGCCAATTCCGCCATGCGCTGCTGCTGGACCCTGGGTACGCCACCGCCCACCACTGGTACGCGACGAGTTGCCTCGCTCCGCTCGGATGCCTCGATCAGGCCTTGGAGGAAACCCGCCTGGCGCAGAGCCTCGATCCCATCTCCGCCATCATTGCGCGGGATCTGGCGTTCATGCACTTTTATCGCCGCGAGTTCGATTTGGCCCTGGAGCAGTGCGACCACACGATCGAGCTCAACCCGTACTTTTCCCCCGCCTTCTGCACCTTGGGCTTGATCCAGGAGCAGCGCGGCGAGATGGACGAAGCCGCCGCAGCCTTTCAGCGCGCGATCCACCTCTCGCCGGCCACTCCCGGCATGCACGCCGCGCTCGGGCATCTTTACGCGCTCACCGGCGACCGCAACTTGGCCCAGGAGGCGCTGCAAACGCTGGTGCAGTTGGGCGCCTCGCGCTACGTCTCGCCGTTTTTCTTTGCCATCATCCACCTGGCATCGGGCGATTCCGACCAGGGTTTCGCCTGGCTGGCCAAGGCTTGCGAGGACCGCTGCTTCGAACTGCTCTTCCTCAATCTTGATCCGCGCTTTGACGCGGTGCGCCACGACACCCGATTCCACGCCATGGTCCGGCGCTTGCGGCTTGCCGCCACCAGCGCCGCACTTCCGCCGGCCGAGAGGGTGGTTGGGGCCAGGCGATCGGGTTCGCAGCGCCGCAGCCCCGCAACCCGGCGGTAGCGAACGCCTTTAACGTAAAGCAACGGTTACAGCCTTGACCCCGTCCCCGGGCGCAGGCATCGTTTCCCCAGCCCCAGAGTGGCTTGAGGGCAGACCGAGCCGGCGGGGGAGGGGGGTCGAGGAGACACTCATGAAATTCCGCAATTGCGTGATTGCGCTTTGCACGATGCTGGCCCTCTGCTGGAGCGGCGCCCTCGCCGCCCAATCCGTTTCCACCTCTCAAATCCAGGGCACCGTCACCGATGCCGGCGGCGGCGCGGTGCCAGGCGCGGCGGTATTGGCCATCGAAGCCGCCACCGGTTTCGCCCACGCCACCGCCACGGGCCAGCACGGGGAATACGTGCTGGCCAACCTTCCTCCCGGCGCCTACGCCCTGCAAGTCAGCAAGGCCGGCTTCACGGCCTATAAGCAGACCGGCATCACGCTGCAGGTCGCCAGCAATCCGACCGTCAACGTCCAGCTCAAAGTCGGAGTCGAGACGCAGGAAGTCACGGTCAGCGCCAATGCGGCGATGCTCGAAACCCATGCCACCGGCGTGGGCGAGGTGGTCACGAACAAGGCCATCAACGATCTTCCGCTCAACGGACGCCAGGCCACCAACCTGATCGCGCTGGCTGGCGCCGCCACGCCGGGGCCCAACACCGATCTCAACGGCAACAAGAACTATCCCACCCAGACCATCTCGATTGCCGGCGGCGCGTCCACGGGCATTGCTTTTTACATGGATGGCGCCGGCAACAACGACCCGTTCAACAGCCTCAACCTCCCTTTCCCCTTCCCCGACGCGCTGCAGGAGTTCAAGGTGGAGACGGGGGCATTATCGGCGCAATATGGAGCCCACGGCGCCGGGGCGGTGAACGTCGTGACCAAGTCCGGCAGCAACAGCATCCATGGCGACCTGTTCGAGTACGTCCGAAATGGCGATCTGAACGCCAACGATTACTTCTCCAACGCCAAGGGCCTGCCGCGCGACAGCCTGAAGCGCAACCAATTCGGCGCCACCATAGGCGGCCCGATCGTGCACAACCGTCTTTTCTTCTTTGCCGGCTATCAGGGCACGGTGGTGCGCTCGAATCCGCCGACGCGCACCTCGTTCGTGCCCAACGCCGCGATGCTGAGCGGAGATTTCACAACCTTCGCCTCGGCGGCCTGCCAAGGCAAGGCGATCACGTTGAGCGCCCCATTCTCCGGCAATACGATCAACCCGAACCAGTTCAGCGGCGCGGCGCTGAACTTCCTGAAGCACATTCCGGTTTCGACGGACCCGTGCGGCGCAATCAATTTCGGCATCAGCCAAAACAGCCATGAGAACCAGGTGCTGGGGCGGGTGGACTACAGCTTCAGCCCGCGGCAGACGATGTTCTTCCGCTATTTCATCGGCCACTACCTGCTGCCCATCGGGGCGGGGGAGTCCGCCAACATTCTGGAAGCCAATCAGGTCGCGCAGAACGATCAATCCCAGTCGGCTTCCTTCGGCGACAACTATGTGCTCAGCCCCACCGCCGACAACGTGTTCAATCTCTCGCTCAACCGCACCTACGCCTATCGCACCATTCCGCCGTACCCTGACCCGGCATCGCTCGGAATCCCCGTTTTCAGCCCCATTCCGGGCTTCATGGGCCTGAGCGTCAGCGGCACCGGAGGGGGCTTCAGCCTTGGCGCCGGCGCGACCAATCCGGGATGGTTCAACTCGACCGCCCCGCAGCTTTCCGATGATCTCACCCTGCTGCGGGGCAATCATCAGATCGGGCTGGGGGTCAGTTGGCAGCACGCCATCATGAACACCGTCAACAATCGCCCGACCAACGGCGCCTTCAGCTCCAACGGCACCTTCACCGGGGCGGGCCTGGCCGACTTCATGCTCGGCGATCTGAGCAGCTTCCTCCAGGGCAACCCCGATTGGGAAAACGACCGCGGCGATTTCGTCGGCGCCTACGTGCAGGATTCCTGGAAGGCCAGCTCGCACCTGACGTTCAATTACGGCATGCGCTACGAACCGTTCCTGCAGCAGCACAACTGGAACCGTTGGGTGGAAAGCTTCAATCTGGCCAATTTCACCACCGGCATCCGCAGCAGCGCGTACAGCAATGCGCCCGCGGGCTTGGTGTTTCCCGGCGACAGCGGCTATCCCGGCACCCAGTACTCGAGCAGCAAGTTCAAGACGATCGAACCGCATCTGGGGGTGATTTGGGATCCGACCGGCAGCGGCCGCACCGTCATCCGGGCATCCTACGGGCTGTTCTACGACCGCCCGCAAATGTTTTTCTACACCCGCGTCTCCAACAATCCGCCCTGGGGCGCGTCGGTCAGCCTGAACAACCTGCAAGATGGCTTCTCCTCGACCGGCCCTTGGGCGGCGGCGGGGATGACGAATCCTTGGCCCACGCTGGCTCAAGTCGGCCCCAACATGCCATTCCCGGCGCAAGGGGTCTATGTCACCGTGCCGCTCCAGATCAAGCCGACCTACGTGGAGCAGCGCAACGTCGGCATCCAGCATCAGCTCGGCGTCAACGACGTGCTCTCGCTCGAGTATCTCGGCAACGAGACGACCCACCTGTGGATCGGCACCGAGCTCGATCCGGGCGTGAGCCCAGCCGCGGGTTCGAGCTGCTACACCGCTGCCGGCTACAACGCTTGCGAGAAAGCACTCAACTCCAACCGCCTGCTCGGCACCATCAATCCGACCTGGGGCAAATACTATTCGACCCTGGCATCCATTGATGATGGCGGCACCGCGAACTACAATGGCCTGATCGTGCGCGAGCAGCACCGCCTCAGCAAGAACTACAGCATGACGTTCAACTACACGTGGTCGCATTGCATCTCCGACCCGCCCACCGGCGAGCTCACCGGCCCGACCCTGATCCACTTGGCCGACCGGCGGCTCGATCGGGGCAATTGCGCCCAGGACATCAGGAATCTCGTCAACGCGGCCGTGATCGCCAATGCGCCCTGGCGGCTGCAAGGCTGGGCTGGAAGCCTGGCCAATGGATGGGAGCTCTCGACCATCGTGACCGCGAACTCGGGCGGTTTCAGCACCGCCGGCAACGGCAGCCGCTTCAGCGATCCCACCATCACCGGCTTGGGCAGCAATGCCAGCGTGGTGCCGGGCCAGGCGACGCTGGCAGCGACGATCACGCCGGTGGCGGGCAGCACGCAGGGG
>DATNAC010000139.1:0-28467 GCA_035573035.1 Terriglobales bacterium | reverse complement strand
GAGGCGGCGGACAGAGCGGCCCAGTAGGCGGCCAGCGAATCCGTGGCGGCGGCTGGCTCGGCCAAGCCGATGTAGCCGTCGGGACGGATGAGATAGAGCGCGTCTTGGACCAAGCCGGTGGCGGCGATGGCCGGCGCCCAGGCGAACTCGTGCAAGGGAAGGCCGAGTTCCGCGCACCGGCGGCGCCAGCTGGCGCCGGCGCCGCCGTAGACGTGCGCCTGCCAGGCGAGCGCGTGCAGCGGGGCGAAGTTATCCACGCCGGAGACGCCGCCGGTCCAGGGCAGGCGGTCGCCGGCGGCGAGGCGTCCGGTGCGGCCCACGCTCAGGCGGCTGCCGCGATAGTTGATGGCGGTCTGCGACACGCGGCGAAACAGAGCGCGCCGGGTGGGGGTTTGCGAGAGTACGGGGGCGAGCAGGTGAGGCAGCAGCTCCATGCGGGTGAAGCGCGCCAGCAGGCGGTCGCTGGTGGCGGCGGCGAAAATGCGGTCGGTGGTCTCGACCAGCTCGCGCGCAAAGGCGCGGCGTTCGGTGTCGAAGGTGTCGAGCAGCCAGGGCGCGGCGCCGCCATGCAGCACCGCCGCCAGTTTCCAAGCCAGGTTGACGGCGTCGCCGATGCCGGTGTTCATCCCCTGCGCGCCCACCGGGCTGTGGACGTGGGCGGCGTCGCCCAACAGGAAGGCGCCTCCGCCGCGGAAGCTTTGCGCGACGCGATGGTGCACGTGATAGGTGGAGAACCAGTTAACGCGCGCGACCTCGACCGGCATCCAGGCCCGGACGCGCTGGTTCACGTCTTCCCAGGCGAGCGGCACGCCGGCGCGGCCGGCGTCCGGGCGGACGGTGCCGACCAGGCGGGCGCGTCCGCTGCCGGGGAGCGGAAAGATGGCCATGAAGTCGTCGCGGTCGAGGCCGACCTGGAGCTCGCCGTTCATGGCTTCGCCGGAGCCGTCCACGTCGGCGACGTAAAACAGGTGGGCGTAGGCGCCGCCATCGAAGGCGGCGCCGAGACCCTCGCGCACGCGCGAGTGGGCGCCATCGCAGCCGGCGAGATAGCGGGCGGCGCAGGTCTCGACGCGTCCGCCGGCGTGGCGCAGTTCGGCGGCGATGCCGTCCGCGGTCTCGGAGAAGGCGGCGAGCTCGACGCCCCGGTCCACGGCGACGCCGGCGGCGCGCAGACGGTCTTCGAGCAGGCGCTCATGTGCGTCCTGGGGATAGATCAATACGTAGGGGTACGGGCTGATGCCGGTGCCCATGGGACCGAGGGGCGCGTGGGCGACGCGGCGGCCGGCGACCCAGAGATTGGCGGCTTCGACCTGGCGGCCGGCGGCGACCACGGAGGCGGCGAGGTCCATCTGGGCGTAGAACTCGAGGGTGCGGGCCTGCACGCCGAGAGCGCGGGAGTAGGGGGCGGCGGCGGGCAGCCGGTCCACGATGCGCACCTTGACGCCGAGCCGGTTGAGCCACAGCGCCAACACCAGGCCGGTGGGTCCGGCGCCGGCGACGAGAACTTCGCAAGACGATTCGGCGAGCGCCATCGGTTCTTCCTAATTCGCGTGTCCGCTCATCCAGGAGCGAAGGATGGCGGCTTGTTCCGGGGTGGGGTGGGCGGCGGGGGCGAGGGTGTACTGGACCTTGCGTCCGGCGGCGAGCGTGACCGGGGCGGTTTGTTCGGCCGCGGCTCCGCGGCGGAAGCCGAAGGCCACGGTATCGCCGGACTTGCCCAGGGCCAGGACGCGATTGAGGGCGACCTCGGTAATGGGTGAGCCGTCGAGGGTGGTGAGCACGTCGCCGACCTGGAGTCCCGCGGCGCTCGCCGGGGAGCCGGCGTCGATACCGCGGATGATCAGGGGCGGCGGAGGCGGCGCCGCGCCCCTTCCGCGGCCGCGTCCGCGCCCGCTTGCGGCGGCGGCGCCCGCGGTGGGCCGGGCGGGCGCGGCGTCAGGGGCCATCTGGGTGTTGATGCCGAGATAGGCACCGGGCGCGGGGAGGTCCTCCACGCCGAGCTGCAGGCCGGCGTAGGCGAAGTACTTGGCGTAGTCGGGTTCCACCGAGCTGGAGGCATAGGTGAATACGTCGTCCAACGGCGCGCCGGCGGCGCGCTCGCACGCGATTTGGAACTCGGCGTCGGTGTAGCCTCTGCCATCCTTCACGGCGTAGGTCTGGTACAAGCCGCGCATGGCGCTGTCGAGCGAGCTCCGGTTGTGGCTGTGTTCGCGGATGGCGAGGTCGAGCATGGCGCCCAGCAGGCCGCCGTTGTCGTAGTACGAGATCGAAGTATTGCGGTCGGCGCCCTCGCCCGAGCCGGTATTCCAAGCCTGCAGGCTGGACTCGGTGGCCGACTGGTAGCGGTGTCCGGGGGCGTTCTCGAACTTGTTGAGGGCGGCCTGGAGGCGGCCGCGGTACTCTTCCGGCGTCATCAGCCCGGCGCGCTCGACCAGCAGGTCCTCGTAGTAAACGGTCAGCCCCTCGGCCACCCAGAGCATGTCGGTCAGGTTCTCGTTCTGGTAATCGAAGGGCCCCAGCGCCAGGGGGCGGATGCGCTTGACGTTGAAGTTGTGGAAGTACTCGTGGGCGATGTAACTCAGCCAGGATTGGTAGCCGGTGGGAGTGAGCAGGCCCTGGCCGTTGAAGGAGTTGGCCGACGAGTTCAGGTGCTCGATGCCGCCGTTGCCGCGGCCCATCATCAGGAAGACGTACTGGTGATAGGGCACGGTGCCCATCATGGTGGTTGCGGTGGCGACGATGCGTTGCAGGTCGGCCGCCATCTTGGCGCGATCCACCGCCGGCGGAATGTCCTGCAGCACGATGCGGTGCGGAACGCCGTGCACGGTGAAGCTGACCGTCTCCTGCTTGCCGATGAGCCAGGGCGAGTCGTAGAGAGTGTCGAAGTCGGGGGCACGGAAGGTATCGGGCTCGCCGCGGACGGCGTCGAGGCCGGTGGCAACGGTGGTCCAGCCGGCGGGCGGCTGCATGGCGACGGTGGCGGGCTCCTGCAGCCGTCCATCTATATAGAGGAACAGGCCGGGAGGGGCGATGAAGCCGCGGTCGGCCTCGAGCGAGTTGCTGGCGACAAAGGTGCGGGAGGCGGTGACACTATAGGTCACATCCACCGCGGCCGCGTGAGCGGTGACCACGCGCCAGGTGCTTTCGGTGGTGTGTTCGAACGGCAGGGCGCGGCCGGCGCCGTCGTGGGCGCTGAAGCCGGTGACGTACCGGGCGTAATGCATCATGCCGTAATAACCGGGCATCCACTCGGGCATGGTGAAGTCGGTGAGCTCCGGGGTGGGTCCGGTGACGCGCATCGCGACCGCGTACTGGTGCCGGCCGGGCTGGGGGCGCACGCTGAAGCGGATCGCCTGCGCGCCGGCGGTCATCGCGAAGAGCAGGAAGGCGGCGGCCCAGCGCGCCGATCGTAGGCAAGGCATAAACCCCTCCGGGCTTGGATTATAGCTTTTCGGACTCGGAAGGTTTGGCGGCGCGGCGGCGCGCGGGCAGGCTGACGAAGATGTGGTAGGTGGCCGTGTCCCAGGCGTTGTGGATCCCGATGAAGAGCAGCAAGAGGGCGGCGGCGGCGGTTCCGCCGAGGGCCGCGCCAGAGTGGTTGCCGGCGGCCAGGGCCGAGGCCAACAGCACGGCGTAGGCGGCGACGGGCAGGAAGCCGTGGAAGAGCCAGTCCTCGAGCTCCGGGCGGTAGGCCTTCTGCCGGCGCATGCGCCACAGCACCAGCGCCGCATAGACAAGGCCGGCGATCCCGACCAGGCCCCACAGCACCGCCGCGGTCGCCAGCGTGGAGGGGGCACAGAGCAAGGCGGCGAGCAGCAGCGCGGCGCAGAAGTGCATCACGGTGGGCGTGCCGAAGGCGCTGCTGGCCTGGACGCCGGCCTCGCCGGCAACTTCGCCGACCAGCGTCATCACCACAAACTGCAGGCCGATCAGGGCACCGGCGGAGGAGCCCACGATCACGTAGAAGTCATGCCAGGCGCGTAGTGGGTTCATGGGGCGAGCGCGCGGGAGCGCGGCTTCGCCCCAGTGTAACTTTAATTGGCGCGGACTCCCCAGCGCGGCTGCGCCGCGCATCCCGCTTCAATTACCTGACGGTAGCGAGTCCTGGACGAACTTCACCAGGTCGGCGTGGTACTGGGTGGCCGCCTTGGCGTCAATGTAGACCATGTGGCCGGATTCGTAATGCCCGGTTTCGATGTTGTGGGCGCGGATCTCGGGCGAGACCTTGAGATGCGCGATGGTCCACTCCACCGGGTAGAAGGGGCAGGCGAAGTCGTAGTAGCCCATGCCCACAAAGAGGTGCATGTGGGGGTTTTTGGCGAAGCCGTCCTCGAGGTTGACCACGGTGTTGTACTGGCCCGACCACTGCGGGTTGTTGCCGCTGACGTAGTACAGGCCGTTGTCGTCGAAGTGCAGGTCGTGGTAGAGGTACTGCTCGAAGGCCGAGAGGAAGCTGTTCTCGATGTTGGCGTTGCTGTAGTCGAAGGCGGTGGCGGTGGAACCGGCATCCTGCTGGTAGCCGGCGAAGCGCGAATCCAGGCGCGAGGTCATCAGGTGCTGATCGCGCAGCAGCTCGGTGGAGAAGGGCCCGAGCGGGATGCGCAGGTCGTTGTCTTCGAGGAACTGGGGCGAGAGCCCGGTGTAGCGGGCCAAGTCGGCGACCACTTTGGCGTGCTGGGCGGGAGTCTGGCGGTTGCCGTCGAAGATGGCTTCCAGATACTCGCCGGAGGCGAAGGCGCGGGCGCGGTCGGCCATCTCCGCGGGAGTGAGCTTCTCGAGATCGGCCGCGAGCTTCTTGTGGTAATACGCCGTCATGATCTCGGTGGGCAGCGTGGTCAACTGGCGCTGCTCGCCGGCGCCGGCGTCGGCGTCAATCACCGCCGAGAGCAGCATCACGCCGTTGATCGGCATGTCGTGATCGGTAAGGTAGCCGGAGAGTCCGGCGGCGCGCGTGGTGCCGTAGCTTTCGCCGCCCACGAAGCGGGGCGAGCCCCAGCGGTGATACATGCCGAGGAAGCTGCGGATGAACTCGCCGAAGGCGGCGATGTCGTTGTCCACGCCGCCGAAGGCCGGGCCGTAGCGCGGGTTGGTGGGGCGGGAGAAGCCGGTGCCCATGGCGTCAATGAAGACCAGATCGCCGGTATCGAGCAGGGTGTTGGGGTTATCCACCCAGGTATAGGGCGGTGGCGGGGCCATGCCGTTGGGGTCGAGCTTCACCATCTTGGGGCCGAAGGCGCCCATGTGCAGCCAGATGGTGGCGGCGCCGGGGCCGCCGTTGAACAGGAACCAGACCGGACGTTTGGTCTCGTCGGTCACGCCGTCCTTGGAGTAGTAGACGTAGAACAGATGCCCCTCGGTCACCTGGGTGGTGGCGTTGTGGATGGGCATGAAGCCGACGTGCGCGGTGTAGTTGATGGTTTGCCCGCGCAGCGTGATCTGGTGCTGGGTCTCGACCGGCGGGCCGTCCTTGATGGGGACGGTGTCGGCCAGGCTGTAGTTGTAGCGGTAAAAATCATTGGGGGCGGCGCCGCGCTGGGCGGCGGCGGCGGCGGTCAGGCCGAAGGTGAGGGCGATGGCCGCAAGAAGCGATTTTCGAATCAGAGTAAGGTTCTTCATGGCGGCTCCTAGCGCTCTCCCGCGGCTTTGTGGATGAACTGGGTGAGGTCGGTGTGCAGGGCTCCGAGCGCGGTGGGGTCGGTGTAGGGCATGGCTCCCGCGGCGAAGTAGGCGGTGGTGACGTCATGCGAGAGTTCCGCGGCCGGGGCTTGCAGATGCGCCAGGGTGAACTCGGTGGCGTAGAACGGCGAGTTCAGGTCGAAGTAATCGAGGCCGACGAATATCTGCATGTGCGGATCGTGGTCGAGGGCGCTGGCCAGGCTGACGTCGTCGCTGACCGCGGCGGTCCAGGGGTCGCCGCCGCCACGTTGCAGGTAGAAGATGCCGGGGGTGGTGAACTTGAGATCCTGGCGCAAGTACTGTTCGTAGCCGGCCAGGAAGGCGTCGGCGAGCTGGTCGGCGTGGGCGTCGTCGGCCGGGGCGGGGGCGGCACCGAAGCCGCCGCGGCCGCCCCGCCCCGCGCCGCCGGGATGGAGGTAGCCGGTGAAGCGGCTGTCGGAATCCATGATCTGCTCGTGCCGCGGCCGCAGCAGCTCGGCGTCGTAGCGGTCAATGGGGATGCGCAGATCGTTGTTGGCGAGGAACGATTGCGAGAGCCCGGTGAGGCGGGCCATGTCGGTGAGCACCTGGCCGCGTTCGGCGGCGGTCATGCGGTCGCCCTTGTAGAGGGCGTGCAGGTACTCGCGCGAGGCGAACTGGCGCGCCCGATCCGCAATCTGCGCGGCGCTGAGCGCTTGCAGGTCGGAGGCGAGCTTCTTGTGAAACCACGAGGTCATGACCTCGCTGGGGAGCAGGGTCATGTACTGCTCGTCGCCGGCGGTGGCATCGGAGGCCTGCGCGGCCGAGAGGAGGACGATGCCGTTGACCGGCAGCTCGTGGGAGGCGAGGTAGCTCGCCAGGTTGGCGACGCGGCCGGTGCCGGTATCCTCGCCGACCAAGATGCGGGGCGAGTTCCAGCGCTGGTACTGTTCGAGGAAGCTGCGCACGAACTCGCCGAGCGAGGCCGCATCGTAGAGCGGGGTGGCGAACTTGGCGTTCAGCGCCGGCGTTTCGGCGCGGCTGAAGCCGGTGCCCACCGGGTTGACGAAGACCAGGTCGGCGTCGGCGAGCAGCGTTTGCGGGTTGTCGCTCCAGCGGTAGGGCGGAAGGTTGGCGCCGTCGGCGGCGAGGTCCAGGCGCTTGGGTCCGAAGCCGCCCATCTCCATCCAAGTGGCGGCCTCGCCGGGTCCGCCGCCGACGAAGAAGATCAGGGGGCGGTCGGCGCCGCCGCCGCGCGCGTAGTAGGTGTAGAAGAGCTGCGCTTCGGGGGCGCCGGTGGTGGCGTTGTTCACAGCCAGGAAGCCGGCGTGGGCGGTGTAGGCGACGGGCTGGCCGTTGAGCGTGATCTGTTGCTGCGACTCCGCCGCGGGGCCATGCGGCACCTGCATGTCGCCGGCGCCGGCCGAAAAGTCATACAGGTCGTTGGGGCCGGCGGGAGCCGCGCCGCGTCCGCCGCGTCCGCGGGCCGCCGCCGCGGGGGCGGCCGCCGGGGGCGGGGGGGCGACGGTTTGCGCCGGGGCCGAGGCCGTATCCGCATTTGCGGTTGCCGCGCCGCGTGCGCCGCGGGCGTTGCCGCGTCCGCGCGCTCCCTGTGCCCAGGCACACAGACCCAGGCCGAGCACCAGCACGCCACTCCGTTGCCAGAATCGTCTCACGCGCATCTCCTATTTGCCTCGTAGGCGGGAACCCGAATGCGGGTTGATGGTACCGCTAAACCCGCGGAAATATACAAGGAAAAATATCAACGCGCGACGAATGCCGCCGTGATCATTTGTCGCCGCGGGCCCCGGCTCCATGCCGGGGCTGCGCTGCGCCAGGCTCCCGGCCGGAAGAGCTTACAGGTCCGGGGCGAGGCCCAGGGCTTGCCGGGCGACGGCCACGCCGGCGGGATCGCGGCGTTCCCACTCGGTCAGCAGGGAGATTACGATTTCGCGTCCGTCCGGCTCGAGTAGGGCTTGGCGGGGCGTCTTGCCGCGCAGAATCGGCAGCTCGGTGCCGGTCCACTCCAGCATGTGCTGTTCCCGCATCCGCCGCTCCATCTCGGCGAGTTCCGGGCTCGGCTCTTCCTCCGGCTCCGGCGCCTTCCGGGCCGCCGCCAAGAGGGCTTCCGCCGACCGCAAGTGGTCGGACTCGAAGATTGCGCCAGCCCCCAACCGCTTTTTGATCTGCGCGCGCAAGCGGCGGGCGCGGCCCGCCGAGTTGACCTCGGCTTCCAGCCGCGCGCCCTTGATGGAAAGATGGGCCAGGATGGTGTTGTCCCACGACCGATGCTGCTTGTTGCCGCGCTTGGCCCAGACGAACTCGACCGTTTGCAGCGCTCCGTTGGCGTCGAAGGTGTTCTCGCCCAAGCCGTCTTGCTGCGCGGGCAGCGCCAGGGGGGAGAGCGCCACGAATGCCTGTTCCGGGGTCACGGTCAGGCGGTAGCTCAGCGTGTGCAGCTCCAGCGGCTCGCCGTCGGTGTTGGTGAGTTGGGGCGGGGTCCGGATCCGTTCGACCATTTTGAAATAACGCAAGCGGAGGCCGTCGCCCAGGCGGTTCAGGTCGGCGTCGGTCACGGGCCGTACTCCGGCCTTTTCCTCCAGCGCCTCGCGCATCTCGATCACGGTGGCGATGGCACCCGGCGGCAAGCGCATGCTTCCCAGACACTCCAGGGAATAGACGCCGTCAATGCGAACGAACTGACCGAACACGATATCGCGCACCTGTACGGCGCGGGAAGCCAGGACCTCGCGCACCTCGACCTCACGTCCGGTGAAGGCGTCACGCAGCCCGATACTCTCGCCCGGCTTGACCGCGGTTACGATGAGAAAGCTCCAAGGCTGGGCGATGGCCTGCTCGATGTATTCGCGCTCATCGGGGGTGAGCCGGTGGCGCTGTGATTGAAGAAAGCTCGTGCCCAGGGAGGCGCCGCCGGGCGGATGCCATTTCCACAAAAGATAGGGGCCGAACAGCGGCAGGTCTTCCTCGGCCACCTCCGGCTTGCCGCCGGGGCCATAGAAATCGCCGACCACGCCGCCCAGGCGGCCGCGGGGGATGTGACTCCGCGACCATTCCATGACGCGGTCGGAGACCGCATTCTTCATCGTCCTTTGGCGGCCGTAGCGGTCGGCGGGCGTGGGCGGCGCGTGGCTCGCCCCGCAGCAACGCTTGAATTTGTTCCCACTGCCGCAGGGGCAGGGATCGTTTCGCCCGACGCCACTCGCCATGCCGGCTATTGTCTCAAACCAAGCGGCGCCAGCGGCCCTTCAATCAATGACCAAGGCCGTGGCCGGTGATGGCTTGTTTGACGTTCACGCGGAAGTTGGGGTGGGCGCGTTGGCCGGTGATGGCGATGGGGAGGAGCGTACCCGTGGTGCCATGCTCGAAGACGCGGTTGAAGGGATGCAGCATGAGCGACTTCCAACCGGTGGTGGTTTGCGAGATCTTGGCGTCGAGCGCGACCGTTCCCTGGAAGTCGAGCGCCTGGGAGGGAACATCGTAGGAGCCGTGCAGGCGTATGGTGGCTCCCGGCACGGCGAATTGGAGTTGCGAGAACTGGACCAGGCCCTTTCCCATTTGGAATTCTCCCTGGAGGGCTACCACGGTGGGGACGACATCGCCGGCGGCGGCGGCGCGGGCGTTGCCTTGGCCGCGCAGGCTCAGATCCGAAAGTTTGGATCTGACCTCGGGATCGGTGAAGGTGGCCTGCCCAATCTCAAACTGGCCTCTCATCCGCATCCGCTTGTCCACCGCCGGGCTGCCGGGCGGAACGTGGATATGCGCACGCAGCGTGACGTTGCCTTTCATGGGCGGTTGCGTCGTCCGCACGGCGAGGCCCAGCAAGTCTTCCAGGCGCGCCGGCTGCCCGCTGTTGCCGGCCGCGACGTCGAGGTCCACCTCGGAGCCGGGCAAGGGCGAGGGTTGGACGATCCCGGTGACGTCCAAAGCGGAAGACCCCAGGCGCGCGCTCACGGATTGCAGCAAGGTGTCGCCGCTGGTGCCGTCCACCAGGAGCTGGAAGACGGCCTGCAGCGGCATGGCGTTGCCGTCCTGGCCGAGGGAGAAGTCGGGGGTGTAGCTGGTGCCGTGCACCTCGATCTCGCGCAGCGAACCGTCGAACGCGCCTTGGGAGGAGAGCATCCCGGCGAGCCCGTTGATGGTGGAGAGGTCGGCGTGGGTGAAGTCGTACTTGCCGCTGAGCGGGGTGGAGCCCGGATCGCCGTCATCCCAGGGGCCGAAAGCGCCGGTGGCGGCGATCTGGCCCACCGGCTTGGGGTTGGTGAGCCGCGCCTGGTAGAGCATGCCGCGGTCGCCGCCGGGCGCCGCCCGCAGGCGCAAGTGCTGGATATAGAAGATGCGCGGGCGCTTGCCGGGCTGGCTCGAGTCGATGCGCAGGACGGTGCCGTCGGCAATCACCGACTCCAGCACCAGCGCCGAGCGGAATCTTCTATGGACTGGACCACTGCGTTTGGGGGGGATGTTGAGCTGCAATCCTTGCAGCCGCACGTAGCCCAAGCGGCGGGCGCCGAAGAGCAGCCGGAACCAACTGGCATTGGCGGAGAAACTGGCGATCTGGATGAGGGGCGGCGCGCCCGGCGGCCCTCCGCCGAGCACCAGGCCGGTGCCGCTGACCCGCGCCCGCGGAAAGAGCGAGGAGTGAAACGTCTGGAGAGAAACCGGAACGCCATAGCGCTGCTGGAGGGCGTGTTCGACCCAACTGCGGCGCAGGGGCGAGTCCCAGTGCAGGTAGGCGGCGCCGGCGGCGATCAGGACAACGACCACCGCCACCGCAACCAGGGCCCATAGCCGAATGCCGCGGGGTCGTCGCATCTAACCATAGTTAGATGCTGCCCGTGTGGCCGCGGGTAGTGCCGGTCACCAGACCGTGGGAACGGCGCCGGAAGCACAAAAGGCGCGGTCGGCATAGTGGAAACGGGAGGCCTCGGATTAGTCGCATGCGTACCGCCGCTGCCGCCGGCGCATCCTCTCGAAACCGGACCGCGTTTGAGCGAAAACCGGCTGCATGTGATTGATTCTATTGAGGCGGCGATGGCAACAATATAGCTGACAACTCCACGGAACGATAGAGCCGGGAATCGGCGGGATTGGGCGGGAAGGGTCGGATCGGAGGCGCGAGTGTGGCTGGACACACGGCTAGTGTGCTACGCTCGGAATGCGCCTGTCCGGGGTGCGTTGAGCGTCCAGCCAGCCTATTGGATGACACCACAATCCTACATGGAGAGGTGTATCCAATGCAAACCGACCTTGCCTACGAAGTAGTCCTTTACAAGGCAGACGAATGGGCAGCCGAAGCCAACGACCTGGACAGCGGCGAATCCTATCGAGTTTTGTTTATTGGGCCGAACGCTGAGGCCCGCGCCAGGGAATATGCGAACTGGCAGAACGCCGCCCGGAAAGCTGCCTAGGCGAAAACTTCGGCCACAATAGTTTTGACGCATGTTTGCGGCTTGCCGTGGTCAGTGCCGGTTTGCCACGTCCCAGTCCGCACCGCAATGACAGTGAGCCCGGCAAGCCGCATGCACTTCCACTGCGGAACTGCCCCACTGCTGCTAGTTCCCCCGAACTGGTAGAAAAGAGCCATCTCTTCACCGGCCTTTCCGTACCCTAGGCAATGCGGACACATCTCTCGCGGATGGCCGTCGTAAACGCCAATAACGATCTGCCTACTGGCCATTGCCTGCCGGACTGTCTCAAAGGTAGTTGACATGGCACAACCCTCCTGTCGGGCAGTGTACGCCAACTACGTCTCAAGCTGAGACACTACAGACTAGCGGGACGGCTTGCGAGGGGACTTTGGGGCAGGCTTGGGCTGGTGCGGGGCGCGCAGGATCGTATGCACCAGGGCGTCGAAACGCTGAAAGGGCGTCTTCGGCTTCGAGATCGCGCTGGTCTTCCGGCTGCTCATGCTCGCAGTATACCCTCAGGCGCTCTAGGCATGGGCGGAACGTTCGCGGATTCCTGCCGCAAGGAGTCTGAGGGTTGATTCTGTGAAGTAAACTGCACGCTTCCCAATCTCCAGCTTGGGGCGAAGAATTTCCGAGCATACGCGCCGCGTCCATTCTGGCCGCAGTTCTGGTCGAAAATGCATGTTTTCAAGGTGCTTGAATGCTTCGTAGGCGAGCAAGTCAGCAGCCTGTATGCCAGGAATGGTCGTGCGCCGCGAAAAGGCTATCTCGCCGAGCCGGGCGGATCTGCTCCATATTCCGCCGGGCTCCTTCATCTCATCGAAGCGCGCTTCCGCGACTTTCTTGAATTCGTCTTGCCGCTCAAATATAAAGTTGACGCGCTCGTTCTCTTGACGGTCTGCTTCCACCGCTGCGGCTACGATGCACTGATCCAGACAGTTCCAATACGGCACGTCGGGATGGCCATTCGTAATAAGGGAGCGGTCTAATTCGCTTAAAGCGAAGAAGTGAGGGACAACGCTGCCAGCCACCAGAGGGACCAATGGCGATTCGGCGATTACGGTGGCTAGCTTGCGAAGCAAGTCTCCGCGCCGAATCGCGTCCATCCCGTAGAATTCATCCCGGCCCCCATTGATTGCTACGGCGTGGAACGCGGGAATATCATCACCCAAAGCGCCGCTCCAGTCCCGATCAAACGCTTCCCACGCCGGTTCGCTTCCCAGCAATCCTGCGACAACACAGATGCGGGAGTTCTTCGCTATTCCGGACTCATCGCCGAAAAATTTGAGCACCGCCAGTTCTCCTGCCTGGTCCGGATAAAAGGTGAGAAAACGCGCAATTTCGGCGGTTGGACACTCTTGATTTTCGCGCACCACTTCGCTACCCTCATTTCAGAGAGTTGCTCGGAGTGCACGCCCATCCAGTTCCGCCAAGAATCGAGCGGGCGAACAACTTGCAATTCTAGCGCCTCTTTCCGCGCCGCTGGCGCGGCTTCTTAAAAGGCCGTTTCCCCCTCCTTTCCAGTCAGCGCCTTGTAGGTAAGCCGCTTCCCCGCCACGTCGGACACAGCCAGCGCAAAGCGATCAGCGTCGTTCAGCGGATTATCCTTGCGCGCCCGATTATTGTACCGAAACACCTGCTCATCCAGGTAGGCGTCCAGGTGGAACGGCTCAACCGCAACGTAGGTGCCGCGCAGCCCGCGCTTCAGCAAGCTCCAGAAGTTCTCCAGCCCGTTGGTATGGACGCGGCCATTCACGTAGGTCTGCATGTGGTTGACCACTTCGTGAACGTAGCGCCCATCGAAGCTCCAGTAGGCTGGGTGCTCATCGGTGTACAGCTTCGAGCCGGGAACCACGCTCGCTAGAATCTGTTCCTGCAATACCTTCCGGGTGGTGTTCGGAACCAGTTTCGCCCGCACGCGGCCCTTCTCCCGGTCAAGCAGACCCTGCACCGGCACCTTGTTCATGTACTGGGGCCGGTTCGGATCGGAGTTGCGGAAGTTGGAGCGATTCTGGCGCAGCTTCAGCTTGCGCTTCGCGGTCATGCGGCGCGGGTCCGGTCCAACCCAGGTCTCATCGCCTTCTACTTCGCCGCCTTCCGGGCTGCCCATGCTGGGCGCGGGATTCGCGCCACTCATGGCTGCGCGGATGCGATGCAGCATGAACCATGCGGTTTTCTGGGTGACGCCCAATGACCGCGCCAGCTCATGGCTACTGACGCCATTCTTGCAGTTGGCCAGCATCCACATCGCCAGCAGCCACTTGTCCAAGCCAACCGGGGAATCTTCAAAGATGGTGCCGGTCTTCAGCGTGAACTGGCGGCGCTCATGGTGGCTGCCACACTGCCAGCGCCGGTACTTCGCCGAATACTTGACGGCGGCGCTGCCGCAACGCGGGCAGGTGACGCCATCGGGCCAGCGGGCCGCAACGAGGTAATCATGGCAGTTCTGCGGATCACTGAAGTAGACCGCCGCCTGCTGCATGGTCTTCGGTTCCATGGATCAAGCATGATCTGCTCTCGTGGAGTTGTCAAGTATATTGTTGCCGCGGCGATTGCACAGGATGGGCGACATTCTTGCCGGCTTCTGCGTGCATTGCAGGTGGCGGGGGGACCGGGCCGCGGCCGTGACCGGGCGGCCGCAGGCCTGTGGTCCGGTCAGCAGGCCGTCGAGTCCGGGTTGTCAAAACTACGGCGAGCGTCCCCTGAGGGATGGAAAAGTAAGATGCGCGGTTGCGGAGGGGTCCTGAATATGTTTCCGCTACTTCTTGGCTACGAATCTGCGACCGAGGGTCATCTCGTGTACCCTGCTTTCAGTGCCAAAGTAGCAAAGTTGGCCGCGGAGCGATGCGCCTCAGCTGGAACGAAATTCGGGTTCGGGCCGCCCAGTTCGCCGAGGACTGGCGGGGCGCGGGCTATGAGCGCGGCGAATCGCAGACCTTCTACAACGAGTTTTTCGCCATTTTCGGCATCAAGCGCCGGCGCGTAGCCACGTTCGAGGAGCCGGTCAGGCTGTTGGGCGCCAAACGCGGCTACGTGGACCTGCTCTGGAAGGGCGTGCTGCTGTTAATTAATTCGCTGGCGTACGCACCCGATCCACCGGTCACCGACGGCGACACCTTCAAGCCTAGCCCACCGCTGATCGTGACCTCGATCTATCGCACGCCCCAATATTCCGTGAGTGTCGGTGGCAGCAGTCACGATGGCCACGTGCACGGCATGGCCATCGATTACCTCACCAACGACAGCCAGGACCAGTGGAATGGTTTGGCCGACTACCTCGCCTACGTTAACTACAAGGATGGGATCAACATTTGTACCGACCCTTCCAAGAGCAGGCTGGCAAGAGCAGCACAGACGGCCTAGATCACGTGCACATCGATGTGAGGACGAGCTGCCCTGACCCCGACCAGAAGGGTTATTCCTGGGTTCACCCGGTACCCAATTGGTGAGGCTTCCCATTATGCATACCATCGCAGCGCTTCTCTTGCTGGCCCTCGCTCCCCAGACACCGGCCCCTCCAAAGCAATCGGTTCAGCAACTCATCGCGCAGATGTCCTCTCCGGATCTGAACACCCGGTCTGACGCCTTTGAAAGGCTCAACGCCATCCCGCACATTTTTGAGCGCGATGATGCAGCCAAGGCGGCGCTGTCCCTGTTGGTCACCGAGGACCGCATTTGAGACGCGCTGGGCGCCGGGCCCGATTCCCCTGGCTACGATTCTTTGACCGCACAAATCGGCCGAGAAGACGAGGACTTCGGTCCCTATGTCGGCGACGTTCAGGCTGTGGTCTGGCACTATGCGCAGCGCACCCACGATCCGATGGCCATTAGGCAATTGCTGTACGGACCCAATGCGCCCGATTCCGAACTGGAGACGTGGATCGCCAGCCAGGGGGCCGCAATTATTCCGGAGCTCGAAGAGGCGACTGCGAGTCGAGCGCAGTACGTGAGGGCGAACGCCGTGGATGAAGCAGCCATGCTGCTGCGGCTGGACGCGGCCCAGCCCGGCATCTATATTCAAGCAGGTGAACGAGACTCGATGCGCGCGCGCGCCCACGCGATCATCACCCACGCGCTCAAGGATGCGACCGAGTACACGCGGCGGGAGGCACTGGATCATCTCTATCGTCTCAATGGTCCCGGCGACCGCGACCTCGTAAGCCAGGCCGCAGCCAACGACGCGAGTTCGGCGGTGCGAGAGCACGCCCGCAGGCTGCTCGCTGGTCTAGGCAATCACTAACCCCGTGTGCCTAAAAGTGCGGTCTCACGGGCTTGCTTTGAGGGTGTGCGGCGCTGCTGCGCTCGCACTCTTTAGTTGTCTTGCGGTCGAGCCGACCACCGGTCGGCCGGCTCTCGCCACGGAGCGCTTCGACCGCGGCATGGCGCTCTACTACGGCTTTGATTTCGCCGACGCCAAGCGGGCCTTTACTCAGGCGGCGGCTCTCGATCCGGATGCGCCGCTTCCGTATTGGGGCATGGCGCTCGCCGATGGCCCAAACCTCAATCAACATACGCCGTCCCCGGCGCAGGAGAGGTCCGCGAGCGACGCCCTTGCCCAAGCTCGAGAGCGAGCCCCGGTTACCACGAGCCGCGAACGCGGTTTGGTGGACGCGCTCTCGCCGGCATAAGAAAAAACCAGACCTTGGTGATTTACTGCCACTCCGGGTTAAAGGCGGGGGTCGTCTACATGGCCGCCCGTCAGGCTGGCTATTTCTCGCTGCTGTTCGCGGGCTCCTGGTCGCAGTGGAGCGCCCATGGCGAACTCCCGGCGGAGCTATCCCCCTAACAGCCCGTGGTGCAGTGAATTTTGACCTCCGGTCCAGTACACGAGACCCGCGCTGGGCGCGGGTCTCGCGCGTCTCCGTCGGCGGTCTCAGGCGTAGCACCACGGCTGCTAAGCCTGCCGTCCCGAAAGCGCAGCCGCTGGAGCGGAGCCGTGACCGGCGGCGGCGAAGATGCTACCTGTCGCATTTGCCCTGGGGGACGGGTCCGGGTACAATCACCGCGTTCGGGCTGGGTGGGGTGGTGACTCAGGAGGGTGGCATGAAACGTTCTTTGGCGGTCGGGGTGGTGGCGGCGTCGTTGGTGGCGGGGGCGGCGCTCGCGCAGGCGCCGGGGCTGGCGGACATGAACGCCAAGTTGCGGGCGGAGGAGACCAACAACTCCAAGATCATGTGGATCATGCACGAGATCAGCGACGTGTATGGGCCGCGGCTCACCGGCTCGCCGGGACTGCGGGCGGCGCAGGACTGGGCGGTGAACACCATGCAGTCCTGGGGACTCTCCAACGTCCACCTCGAGGCCTGGACCTTTAATCATCCCGGCTGGCAGAACTACGATCTCGAGGCCAACGCGGTCTCGCCCTTCCAGCAGCCGCTCAACGTGCGCGCGGTGGCGTGGACGCCGGGGACCAACGGGCCGGTGCAGGCGCCGGTGGTGGTGGTGGAGCCGCCCCAGCCTCCGGCGGGCGGACGCGGCGCGGCCCGCGGCGGCTTTGGCGGCGGCGGAGCGACCGCGGAAGAGCTGGCGGCGATGGCGCAGGCGGGGACCTCGCCCGCGCCCATGCCCCCGCCGGCGGCGCGCGGCAACCAGCCGGTGACGCAGGCCGATCTTGACGCTTACCTGAACTCCATTGCCGACAAGGTCAAGGGCGCCATCATCTTCTATGGCGCGCACGTCGAGGTGCCGGAGAACTTCGCGCCGGCGCCGCTGCGGCGTCCCGACTCCACCTGGGAACAGCCCGGGGGACGGCGCGGCGCGGCGCGCGGCGGCGCCGGGCGGGGACGCGGCGCGGCCCCCGAGGGGTTGACCGCGGCCGAGATCCTGGGCCAGACCGATAAGTTCCTGATCGCCCACGGGGCGCTGGTCAAGGTGACCGACGCGGGACGCGGCTACGGCATCATCGTGCAGCAGTCCACGGCCGGCTACAACGAGAACCCCGACAACCCCAACCTGCCCACGCTGTTGATGGGGAACGAGGATTACGGCCGCATCTACCGCACCGTGACCGAGGACCATCTGCCGGTGGTGCTGCGGGTCAACATCCACAACGAGTTCTACCCCAGCGGCAAGACCGTCTACAACGTGATCGGCGAGCTGCCCGGCACCGACAAGGCGGACGAGGTGGTGATGGTGGGCGGCCACTTCGACTCCTGGAACCCGGCCACCGGGGCCACCGACAACGGCGCGGGCTCGACCGACGCGCTGGAAGCCATCCGCCTGCTGAAGGCGGTGGGAGCGCGGCCGCGGCGGACGATCCGGGTGGCGCTGTGGAGCGGCGAAGAAGAGGGCCTGTACGGCTCGATCGCCTATGTGGCGCAGCACTTCGGGAGCGCCGAGCGCCCCAAGCCGGAGTACTACAAATTCGACGGCTACCTCAACATTGACGACGGCACCGGCAAGCCGCGCGGGGCGAGCGTGTTCGGGCCTCCCGGGGCGGCCGCCATGGTGCAGCAGGCCATGGACAATTTCAAGGACTGGGGCTTCTACCACGTCAACCCCACGCTGGGCCGGAATACGGGCGGTACCGACAGCACCTCGTTCAACAACGCCGGGCTGCCGGGCGTGGGCTACAGCCAGGATCCGTTCGACTACAACACCTACACCCACCACACCAACTTCGATACCTACGAGCGCATCTACGAACCCGATCTGCGCGAATCGGCGGTGGAGGAGGCGCTGACCGCCTACGCGCTGGCCAACGCCGACCAGATGCTGCCGCGCTGCTCGGCGGCGACCATGCCGCCGCCTCCGCCGGCGCGGAACGCTCCCGCGCGCAACGCCAGCGTGCCGGTGACGCCGGTAGCGCCGTTCGCGGGCCCGGCGCTGGAGCCGGGCGCCACCCCGCCGGCGGCGGCGGCGAGCTGCACGCCGGCGAATCCGGAGACCGAGGCGCACTCCGGGCAGTAGGTGGCACGTTCCACACACCGTGGCACGGGAGCGCACCGCCGAATGTCCACAGTGTGGCGCGCCGGTAACGCTGCCGCGGGGCACCGCGGTGGTGGTGTGCGCCAACTGTCACGCGCGGCTGCACCGCAAGGGGTCGCGGCACGAGATCCTCTATCTTGCCGCGGTGGTGGTGGCGGAGGCGTTTTATCCGAAATACCGCCCCATCGTGGACATGACCGCGGGTTTTGCGGCGGCAGGGCTGGCTTGGTACTCCGGACATCCGTTGGAGCTTGTGACCGAACCCGGCGACCGAGGCGGATCCCGGGTCGGAGGCATGCCCGCGCTGGCCAAGGGTCCACCGTGCCCGGCTTGCGGAGCGCCTTTGCCCCGGAGCACGCTCGACGCCTGCCCGGAGTGTGGGGCGAGGCTACGACCGCGCGCACCGATGAGCATCGCCACCTGGACGGTTGCGCTGCTGATCGCCTATGGCATTAGCGTGGCGCTCGGCTTCCACGGAATGCGGCAGGCCTTCGCGATCGCCATCGGCGAGGTGCTGCTGGTCGCCGCGTTGCAGATTGTGGCGCCGCGCTGGGTGCCGGTCGAGTACGAGACAGTTACGGAATGAGCACGATCTTGCCCTGGGCGCCGGGGGCCATCACTTGGCGGTGGGCATCGGCGGCGGCGGCGAGCGGGAACTCGCGGCCGACCAGGGGCTGCAGGGTGCCGTCGCGCAGGCCGGCGTTGAGGCCGGCGTGGATTTCGCGCTTTTCCTCGGGGGTGGTGGCCCAGAGCGTGAAGGCCAGCACCGAGGCGCGGCGGCTCATCAGATCGCGCGGGTTGAGGGTGACCTCGCCGCGGCTGCCGATCACCACCACGCGTCCGCGCGGGGCGAGCAACTTGAGGTCGTGGCCCAGGTTGACGTTGGCCAACATCTCGAGGATGAGGTCAAAGCCGCGGCCACCCGTGGCGGCAAGCAACTGATCGAGGTGCCCGGGTGTGGAGTGATCGAAGACCTGGGCGGCGCCGGCGCGGCGCGCGAGTTCGAGGCCGGCGGGGCTGCCGGCGGTGCCGACGACGGTGAGACCGAGGCTGCGGGCGAGCTGCGCGGCGGCGGTGCCGACGCCGCCGCTGGCGCCGTGGATGAGCACGGTCTCGCCGGCGCGGACGCGGGCGGCCTGCACCAGCGCGTGGTAGGCGGTGCCATAGGGTACCCAGATGCCGGCGCCCTGGGCGAAGGTGATGTTGTCGGGCAGCGCGTGCGCTTGGTCCTGGTGGGCAAGCGCGAACTGCGCGTAGGCGCCGGTGCGCACCTCGGCGTAGACGCGGTCACCCGGCTTGAGGCGGGTGACGTTGGCTCCAACTTTTTCGACGATGCCGGCGGCGTCGGAGCCGGGGGTGTAGGGCAGCTCGGGCTTGATGGCGTAGGTGCCCGAGCGCATGTAGGTGTCGTAAGGGTTGACACCGGCGGCTTTCACCGCGATGAGGACATCTTCGGGGCCGGGGACCGGCTTCTCAACCTCGACCAGGTGCAACACTTCCGGACCGCCAAATTCTTGCACGGCGATGGCTTGCATGGGAGCGCTCTCCTGTTCCGGGGGAATCTCATTCTACCCGATTACCCGAAGTGGAGCCGTGTTCAGAGTGGCACGGCCACTTTTTGCCTGGTCGCTCCCGTTGGTCGCTTGGTGGCCGGGCTTCGATGGACGGCAGGGGACGCCCGCTCTGCTCAGGGCATTTTCGAGCTGCCGCCAACTGCAAGGCTTTTCATTCATTCATGCGCGCGGGCGCCCGGCTGCGCCGCCCGCGCTCGCAGACATCGGGAGCGCTACGCGGGGCTTCGGCCCCGCTCCGCTCCTGGGGGTTGGTCAGAATTGCATGCCGAGGCCGATGCTGAAGCGGAGGTGATGATCGCCGCTGCCATTGAAGCTGGTGTGGAGTTCGTCGATTTCGATCGGTTGCACGTAGAAGGCGCGGCCGACGTTGAGGCGGAGACCGGCGCCCAGCATCCAGGCGAGGCTTTGGGCGCCGACGCGGGCGGTGACGGTGGTCACGGTGTCGTTGGTGAACCGGGCCTGGCCGAAGAGCAGGTGCGCGTAGGGGGTAAACAGCCGGCGGGGGACTTCGAATTCAGGTCCCGCCATGTAGGTCCACTCGGTAGTCTTGACGGTTCCGCCGAGAATGGCCGAGCTTTTGTAGAGGCGGCTGCCGTTGAGCACCAGCTTGAGGCCGGGCATGCCGATTGGATCCGGGCGCCAGCCCAGGTTGACGTCGAAGCCGCTCAGGCTGTTGCCGCCGTGCTGGTGAACATAGGAGATGCCGGCGGCGAAGGGGAGTTCCGCGCGGGGCCGGGGAGGGCCAAAGGGTGAGGGGATCGCCCGGCCGGCAGGTTGGGCGGCGGCCGGACCGCGCTGGGTGCGGAGGCGGGCCATCTCGGTGGGGTTGGTATAGGGCGAGCGGGTGAGGGCGGCGAGCAGGTCGCGCGATTCTTCGGGGGCGGCGACCCGGCCGGCGAGCACGTCTTCCCAGTAGGCGTGGCCATACATGGCACGATTGCCGCTTTCGTCCGGCTGAATGATGGCGCCGTTTATATTGACGCCGGCAAACAAGCCGCGGCTGCGGGCGTAGGCCAGAGCCTGGGCGTTGAGCGTGGCATCGGTGGAGGCTTCAACATGGCGTCCGATGGGGCCGGCGGCGGCGCTGGCCTGCAAGCCGAGGCGCAGCTTGTTGTTGAGCATGGCCTCCAGCCCGTTGCGGTTGGGGAAGACCACCACCAAGTCGGCGGACTCGCCCCCGATCTGGGAGCCGAAGTTGACCCCGCCCAGGGTGACGAAGATGGGAGCGTCCCAGCGGTTGCCGGTATCGCGGCAGGTGGCGATGCCCTTGCCGTAAGTGCCGCCAATGCCGAGGGCAAAGGTCTTGTCGCCGGGGATGATCACCAGGCACTCGCCCCGTTGCAGCACGTTCTCGGCAACGGAGTGGCCGGCGCCTCCCAGCACCTCGTGGAAGATGCGGGCGGCGGCCTGTAAGCGGGCGACATCCTGGGCACGGCTGGTGACATCGGCGGCGGCGCGGGGGGCCAGCGCGCCGAGGGTGGCGAGGAGAAGAACAGCAGAGAACGTCCGCACGGCACCTCCTTGGGGGGCTGCCCTAAGAGAAGCCGGCGAGAGGCGTGCGCGTTTTCCGCGAGCCGCGGGTGGACCCTGGGCCAAAAACCCCAGTTACAGAGCGGGCCGGAGCGGGATCCCGCGGCGCGACACATGTTGCCGTTGGCATATATATTTTCTGCAACCAGTTGAAGCTTTCGGCATCTCGTTGACAGCCAGAACTGAATCTGCCATACCAACTGGATGCACTTGTCAGTACGTGAGAAGTCTCACAAGGTACAACCTATGAAGCAGTCACTTAAGGTGTGGATGATGTTGATCGGCCTGATGCTGTTGGCGGCCATGCCGGGGGCATGGGCGCAAGGCACGGTCAGCACGCTGAACGGGACGGTAATGGACTCGGCCAAGGCTTCGGTGCCGGGCGCGACCATCACGGTCGTCAATCCGGCCACGGGCCAGAAGCTGAGCGCCTCGACCGACATCAAGGGATACTGGGCGCTGCCCTCGCTGCAGCCCGGCGTCTACCAGGTCACGGTGGCGCACACCGGCTTCAAGACCCAGGTGGTCTCCAACGTGAAGCTGGACGCGGGCGTGCCGGCCTCGGTGCCGGTGACACTGCAAGTGGGCGAGGCCAGCCAGACGGTGGAGGTCACCGGCGGCGCCGAGGTGCTGCAAACCGACACCGCCGAGATCAACTCGACCATTCAGGGCGCGCAGATTTCCGATCTTCCCTTCACCAGCCGCAATGTCACCGAGCTGATGGCCACGCAACCGGGCACCCAGAGCGGCGACGCGGTGCGCCAGTCGCTGGTGGACGGCCTGCCGCAGTCGGCGATCAGCCAGACGCTGGACGGCATCAACATTCAAGACAACACCGCCAAGTCCACCGATGGCGTCTTCGTCGCGGTTTTCCCGCGCACCGACGCGGTCGAGGAAGTCACCATGAGCACGGCCGTCGCCGGGGCGGACAGCCTGGGCGGGGGCGCGGTGCAGATGAAGTTCGTCACCAAGTCGGGCACCAACCGGTGGCACGGCGATTTGTTCGAACAGAACCGCAACCAGGCGCTGGAGGCCAACTACTTCTTCAACAAGTCGGCGGGATTGCCGCGCGACAAGTTGAACCTGAACGAGTTCGGCGGCAGCGTGGGCGGACCGATTTTCAAAGACAAGCTCTTCATCTTTTTCTCGGTGGAAGCCTTCCGGCTGCCGCAGTCGTTCCTGATCACCAATCAGAACTGGCTGACGCCAACCGCCCAAACCGGCATTTTCACGTATAAAGACAGCAACGGCGCCGTGCAAACGGTCAACTTGTACAACCTGGCGCAGGCGGAGAACGCCAATCAGGCGGCGGGCGCCACGCCCTTCCGCACCGCGGCGGATCCGCTGCTGGCCAAGACCGAGGCCAACATTCAGCAACTGCTGACGCAGAGCGGTCTGCCCGAAGTGAGCCGCGTGGCCTCCAACAACGACTACAACCGCGTCAACTTCAGCTCCGCGCCCCCGACCTTCAACAACCGCAATTTCCCGGTGGGCCGGCTGGACTGGAACATCAACAGCAAGAACCGCTTCAGCTACATCAGCAACTGGCAGACCAACGACCGCCATCCGGACGCCCTGAACGGCACGGTGCAGATCCTGCCCGGCACCGGAACCGTGCTGGGCTCGCCCGAGATCGCCGACCAGATCGGGGAGGAGTTTACCGACTCCTGGCAGCTGCGTACCCAGTTCACGCCGAGCATCACCAACCAGTTGAGCTACGGGATCGAAGGCGGCAACGTCTGGTTCAGCAGCGGGCTCTCCTCGGCGCCCTACGCGCAATGGAATGGCGTGATCCCCTCCATGGGCTTCATTACCAATCCCTACCGCTCGACGATCGACAGCCAGTCCAAGCGCAACTCGCCGGTGACCGACTTCAGCGATTCGCTCACCTGGCTGAAGGGGAACCACCTCATCAACCTGGGATTTGACTTCTCCTCGACCAGCGGCTACAGCGCGGGCAACGGATCCCAGATTCTGCCGAGCGTGGTCATGGGCGTCGCCTCCACCGACCCGGCCGCCACCGGGAGCGCGGCCATGTTCACCGCCACCAATTTTCCGGGCAGCACCTCGACCCAGCGCAATGATGCGGCATCGCTCTATGCCCTGCTGACCGGCCGCGTGGATCAAGTGACCAGCTCGGCCTCGCTCGACCCCGCGACCCTGACCTACGGGGCCAACAAGACCATCAGTTGGGTGCGGCAGCGGGAGTACGGTCTCTATGCCCAGGACAACTGGAAGGCGACCCCCAATCTCACCCTCTCCTACGGCCTGCGCTTCGACAAGCAGCAGCCCTTCCAGGACCTGACCGGCACCAGCTCCACCGACCCCGGCCTCGCCGGCATGTACGGCGTCTCGGGCATCGGCAATCTGTTCATGCCGGGCACCCTGACCGGGGTGCAGCCGGCCTTCCAGCAGGTTCCCAAAAACGGCTACGCCTATAACACCAGCTACAAGTTCGACCCCACGGCGGGTTTCGCCTACCAACTGCCGAGCTGGGGCGGCCCGCTGGGGACGCTGTTGGGCAAGCGCGCGGTGCTGCGCGGCGGTTTTGCCATCGCCAACATCCGCGAGGGTATTGGCGAGTTCACGGGCGTAATCGGCGCCAACCCCGGCAAGAACCTGTCCACCACGGCAAGCTCGGCCGCCAATCCGGATATCTTCACTCCGGGAAGCGTGTACTTCAACGACGCCCCGTCCACCTTTCCGCGGGTGGCGCCGACCTCGCTCGACGCCAAGTATCCGGCGGCATCCTTCCCCATCCCGGTGCAAGCCAGCGACACGCTGCGTTCCTACGATCCCAACCTGAAGATGGAGTACGTTTCGTCCTGGGATTTCGGGCTGCAGCGGGAATTCGGCGCCAACACCGCGCTCGACATCCGCTACGTCGGCAACCACGGCACCGATCTCTATCGCACCATCAACCTGAACGAAATCAATATTTTTGAAAACGGCTTCCTGAACGAGTTCAAGGTGGCGCAAACCAATCTGGCCCTGAACGGCGGCACCAATTTCGGCGACCAGGGTCTGCCGGGTGAGGCGCCCACGCCGATCCTGAAGGCCGCGATCGGCAACACCACCGATTCGACCACCATCACCCAATTGGAGGAGGGCGCGGCGGGCGCCACCGCCACCGGCATCGCCAATAACGCCACCCGCATGAAGAACCTGCTTAAGCCCAATGCGCTCGGGCCCAACACGCAAGTCCCGGTCAACTTCTTCAAGGTGAATCCCGCCACCGTCACCGGTGCGGACAACCTGACCACCAACGGCGGCGACAGCACCTACAACTCGCTGCAGATCGAGCTGCGGCACCGGCTGGCGAGCGGGCTGCAGTTGCAGGGCAGCTACGTCTACTCCAAATCGCTGACCAATACCGCCGACGCGGTGATGAGCCTGCGCGACTTGGCGCAGGACAAGGCCCCGTCCTTCTCCGACATGCGGCACGCCTTCAAGTTCAACTGGATTTACCAATTGCCGATGGGCAGCAACCACATGTTGTTCGGCCATATCAACAACCCCCTGGGCCGGCTGGCCACCAACGGCTGGTCGTTCGCCGGTGTGGCGCGCGTGCAGAGCGGGGTGCCGGAGGAGCTGGGCAGCGGCACCGGTTTCGGCACGGTGAACAACGACGACCCCGGGGTGATCCTGCACGGCATCACGCCGGCGCAGCTCCAAGCCGAGATGCATCCCTACATCGTCGGCACCGATCCCAGCGCGGTGGTGTACTACCTGCCGCAAGCGCTGGTCAACAACACCCTGGCGGCATATAACGTAGGCGGCACGCTCAACGCCGGTCAGCCATACATCGGGCCGCCGCAGGCGGGGCAGCAGGGCGACCGTATTTTCCTGTACGGTCCCTGGCTGTCGAAGTGGGATCTGAGCGTCTCCAAGAACACGCCGCTCAAGGAGGGCATGAACCTGGATCTGCGGGTCCAAGCCCTGAACGTATTCAACGCCATCAACTTTCTGCTGCCGACGCAAGGGTTGCTGGCGGCGGATACGAGCAGCTTTGGGCAAACCACCAGCGCCTTCCGGGATTTCAGCAACACCAACGATCCCGGTTCGCGCACGCTGGAGTTCGTGATCACGCTGAAGTTCTAAACCACGCGACCGTTGAGGAAGCGGCGGGCGCGGATCTTGGGGTCCGCGCCCGTTTTTCTCGTGGGGAGGGCGCGGTCAAGATGTATGGATCTTCATGTGCACCGCCGCAGAATCCAAGCGCCAACCCGCGCCGGCGGTGCTACTTTAAGGACTGCAATCGGAGCACAAACCAACCAGGAGTGGAACCCACGATGCGCACGCGGATAGCTTTGGCGACAATTGGACTGCTGGCGGGCGGATGTCTTGCCCAACAAGGACCGGGGCGGGCGCAGGGACCGCGCGCGCCGCAGATGCCCACCGCAAAATACACATTCGAAACGCCCGCCAAGGTTTCGCTTGCGGCCGACAACGCCAGCCTGAGGGACATCGTCGCCCATATCCAGGCCGAAAATATCAAAGCCGACGTGCAGCACCTGGTGGATTTCGGCACGCGCAACGCCACCGAGGAGACCGACTCCACCACCAGCGGCACGGCGGCGGCGCGCGCCTGGATCAAGGCCGAGTTCGACCGGATCAGCGCGGCCAACGGCGGGCGTCTCCAGGTCAAAGTGGACACCTTCCCGGTGCCCGCCGGCGGGCGCGTGCCCAAGGCGGGGACCATGGCCAATGTCATCGCCACCCTGCCGGGCGACGATGCCAATAATCATCAGGTATTCATCATCGGCGGCGATTACGACACCATCGGCGGCTTCGGCGGCGGCACGGACGACCGCACCCCGACCGTCGGCCCGGGCGCCAACGACGACGCCAGCGGCGTGGCGGTGGCGCTGGAGTGCGCGCGGGCGATGAGCAAGTACCACTTCCCCGCGACGCTTGAGTTCATCGCCTTCGACGGCGAGGAAGAAGGCCTCTACGGCGCCTATCACGACGCCGAGCAGGCGCATGCCGCCCAGCAGGACGTGGTGGCCATGCTCGATAACGATATCGTCGGCGGCGACAACACTCCCGGGCACGCCAACACCAACCAGATGCGGGTCTACAGCCCGCCGATGTCGGAGGACCCGACCGAGCAGGAGATCCTGCGCCTGGCCGACATCGGGGGGGAGAACGATTTCCCGGCGCGCGAGCTGGGGCGCTACGCTTCGGGGATCGCGGCGGTCTACCTGCCCAATTTTCAAGTGGTGCAGGAGTACCGGCGCGACCGCTTCAGCCGCGGCGGCGACGCCGAGGCCTACCAGCAGAACAACTACACCGCGGTCCGCTTCAGCGACTTCTACGAGAACTACGACCATCAGCATCAGTGGAAGCGGGTCTACCAGGGAGTACAGTTTGGCGACCTGATTCAGTTCACCACGCCGAGCTACACCGCCAACGTCGCCCGGGTGAATGCCCTGACCGCGGCCTCGCTGGCCCTGGCGCCGCCCGCGCCGGAGTCGCTGACGCAGCGCCGCGCCGGCTGGGGCACGCATCTGTCGTGGAAGGCTTCGCCGGGGGCGGTCTCCTACCGCATCCTGATGCGGCCCACGGCGGACGCGCAGTGGACCGAGCGGCTGGTGGTGAACGGCACGGAAGTGCAGATCGAGCAGACGCTCGACGACTACATGATGGCGGTGGTGGCGGTGGGCAAGGACGGCACCGAGAGCCTGCCGGTG
The DNA here is from genome assembly GCA_035573035.1 of Terriglobales bacterium. Lineage (GTDB taxonomy): Bacteria > Acidobacteriota > Terriglobia > Terriglobales > SCQP01 > SCQP01. Next base: position 1,683 of record DATNAC010000139.1, on the reverse strand, counting down.
CTGCCGACGGCCGGGGCGCGCAAGCGCGGCTCGCCGTATGCGGCCGGCAAGTAGACGCGCCGCCGCGCTGGCTCACTGCTTTGAAGTGCAAATGGCGCGACCCCCGCGAGGCGGCAAGCGGCCATTATGCCCAATGCATAATATATTGTTGCTGATCTGTTCTCGATTGTCGCCGGAGCAGCCCGGGATCCGGCCTAGACTGGGGAATCGAGCCATCTTTCGAGGTAATTCCGTGCCCAAATACATCATTGAACGCAACATTCCCGATGCCGGCAGCTTGAGCGATAGCGAGCGCCAGGGGCTGGCCCAAAAGTCCAACGACGTGCTGCGTGCCCTCCCCGGGGTGCAGTGGATCGAGAGCTACGTCACCGACAACAAGATCTACTGCGTCTACCTGTCGCCCAACGAGGAACTCATCCGCGAGCACGCGCGCCGGGGCGGCTTCCCCGCCGACGCGATCGCCGCGGTGCGGCACATGTGCGACCCCACCTCGGCGGAAACGCCGGAGCCCGCCGGCGCGGGCGCGGAGTTCAAGGCAGCCTAATTGCGGAGCGGTTCAGCGCCGTCCGGCGCCGAGGTAGGGGCCGACCCGCCTTCGATATAAGCGCGCAGCCACTCCAGGATGAACGGCCAACCGCGGTGGCTGGCGCGAGACGCTTCCGTGATCAGCCCGGAATGGGTGAGGCGCACGGTGGTGATTCCACCGCTCTCGGCCAGCTCGAAGCGCACCAGGCTGACGGTGGTGTCGCCCTGCCAACCCGGCAGCCAGGTAAAGGAGAGCACGCGGGGTGGGTCAATTTCGCGATACTCGCCCCGCACACTCACCGGATTTCCGTCCATGCCGGTGAAGCGCATCTCCCATGGACCGCCCGGGCGCAGGTCCGAGTCCATGCCGAGCAGGCGGAAGCGCTGCCCATCACCCCACCATTGCAGACGCTGCCGGGGGTCGGTGAGCGCGGCAAAGACGCGGGTGGCGGGGGCGTGAATGGCGATCTCCTGTTGCAGGATTTCGTTCGATGGGGAGCCGGATGCGGTGGGGTTCATGGTGTGTCGTCGGCAAATTGTTCCGGGGGGAGCTGTTCCAGGTAGCGCTTTAGCCCGGCGAGGCTGGCGCCCCAGAAAGCTTCATAGTCGTTGAGCCACTCGCGCACCGCATGCAGCGGCGCGGGGGTGAGGCGGCAGATACGGGACGTCCCGGCGCGGCGGGCTTCTACCAGTCCGGCTTGGCGCAGAGCGCGCAAATGGCGGGATATCGCCGGGCGGCTGGTGCGGAAGTGACTGGCGAGCTCGCCGACCGACTGCGGGCCTTGGCGTAGCAAACCGAGCAGCGAACGCCGGGTGGGATCCGCGAGGGCGCGGAAGACAGCGTTGGCTCTAGGGCGTTCCCGATCTCCATGCGTAACCATATCGCTACGAATCTAGTGTAACGGAACGGTTACGAAGCGCGCAAGGGGTGGCACGGCCACTTTTTGCCTGGGTCGCTCCCGTTGGTCGCTCGGAGGCCGGACTTCGATTGCCGGCAGGGGATGCCCGCTCTGCTCAGGGCATCTGCGAGCTGCCGCCAGGGGTGAAGGGCCAGCGGGAGTAGCCAAGAAGCTGGATGACCTGGTGGTCATTCGGCTACAATCCGGGGGTTGTTGCAATACGGTGCCCGGGGACGGGTCGCCGTGTCAGTTGCCTCAT
>DATNAC010000138.1:0-8234 GCA_035573035.1 Terriglobales bacterium | reverse complement strand
CTGCAACCCGCTAAAGAGCTTCACCGCCTCGCCGTACTGGCGCGTCCGGTAGGCGGCCAGTCCGGCGGAAAATTGCGCCTGAGCATAATCTCGCGAGCCAGAGGGCACCTGCAGCAGCCACTTCAAAGCCGCGGCGTTGTTCCCCGCGGCCAGGCTGGCTTCCCCAAGGGCGTAGATCACCCGGGCATCGCGCGGCGCCAGATGAATCGCAATGGCCAGGTCCTTGAGCTGAGTTTGCGGGTTCGCGCTCAACTCGGCGCGCACATAGCTCTCGTAGGCAGCCAGCGGCAGCGCGGGGATATCCGGCGCGGCCGTGGCGTCCGGATCGAGTTGCTGCCGCGCCGCCCACGCCAGCCGTCCTTGCAGGGTTTCCAATTGCGGTAGATCCGCGTCCTGCTGCGCCAGCGGGATTGCATGTTCGCGGCTCAGGTCAATCAGGGTCGCCTGGGCGTGCAACTGTTCGCCGTCGTAGCTGTACCAACCCACAATCAGCCAGTGCGCGTCCGCCGCCTCCGCCATCCGCATACTCGTCGCGTGGCTCGGCGCCGCGCCCTCGGGCACGCCCGCAAGCCGCAGCGCCTGCTGCCGCTCTTTGCGGTTGAAAATCGTGACGGGAGCGTCGCGCAGTTCCTCGGTCAGCGCCACCACGAAGCTTTCCCCGATCCAATCCAGGCTGTCGTCGCCGGAGCGATTCTCAAACGGCAGGATCAGACAGGTGGCCGCCGGCGCCTGACTCGGAAGCGAGTCATCGGCCGCCCTTCCCGGCGCGATGCCCCCCACCAGGCAAGCCACCGCCACCAGCGCCGCGACCCATCGCCCCCGGAGCCTCATCGGCTTCAGTATAGCTGCGGCGTGGCGCGGCAATCATTTACACTGGCAGCTGTGAACCCAACCACTGGCTTTTCCACGCGCGCCATCCACGCCGGTCAAGCACCCGATCCCACCACCGGCGCGGTGAACGTCCCGATCTACGCCACCTCCACGTATGTTCAGGAAGAGATCGGCAAACACAAGGGCTACGAGTACTCGCGCGTCTCCAACCCGACGCGTACGGCGTTGGAGGAGAACCTCGCCGCGCTGGAGTCGGGCCATTCGGCGCACGTCTTCGCCTCGGGCATGGCCGCCATTAGCGCGGTACTGACCCGCCTTTCGGCCGGTGACCACGTCGTGTGCGGCCGCAACGTCTACGGCGGCACTCCCCGTCTCTTCAACCAGGTCCTCCAACGTTTCGGACTGCGTGTTACGTACGTGGACACGCGCCAGCCCGAGCAGGTCGATGCCGCCTTCGGGCCAAGCACGCGCCTGCTCTTCGTTGAGACCCCCACGAACCCGCTGATGGAGCTCTGCGACTTGAGAGTGTGCGCCGATTTGGCCCATCGGCATGGCGCCGAGTTGGTGGTCGACAATACCTTTATGTCGCCCTACTTTCAGTGTCCGCTGGCCTTAGGCGCCGACATGGTGGTCCACTCCACCACCAAATTCCTGAACGGCCACAGTGACGGGCTGGGCGGGGTAGTCGTCGCCTCGAGCGACAAACAGGCGGAAGATTTGCGCTTCATCCAGAAGTCTGTGGGCGCCATCCTCAGCCCCTTCGAATGCTTCCTGCTATTGCGCGGGGTCAAGACCCTTGCCGTCCGGATGCGCCAGCACGATGCCAGCGGACGGCGCATCGCCGCCTGGTTGGCCCAGCACCCCAAAGTGCGCGCGGTCTACTATCCCGGCCTGGAAAGCCATCCCCAGCATGCGCTGGCCCGGCGCCAGATGACCGGTTTTGGCTCAATGATCACCTTCGAGACCGGCTCGCTCGACAACGCCAACCGCGTCCTCAAGTCGGTGCGCCTGTGCTCGCTCGCCGAGAGCCTTGGCGGCGTCGAGACCCTGATCTCCCATCCGGCCACCATGACCCACGCCGCCATCGGCGTCGAAGGCCGCGCCGCCATCGGGTTGACGGACGGCATGGTCCGCATCTCGGTGGGACTCGAGGATGTCGAAGACATCGAGGCCGACCTGGACCAGGCGCTGGCGAACCTGTAGTTTGTCAATTAACGCACGAGACCCAGCGAGTTCACCGGCCAGTAGGCAAAGACCGCGCGGCCGAAGATGTCCGCTTCCGGCAGGCAGCCCCAAAAGCGGCTGTCGTTCGAGCTGCTGCGATGGTCGCCCAGCACGTAGAACTCCTGCGGCGGGACGGTAATCTCGGGGTAGTCGGCGAAGTCCTGAAATCCGGCGGGCACGTAGTTTTCCAGCAGTTTGTGGCCGTTGACGTAGACCGTGCCGCCCCAGATCACTACGTGATCGCCGGGCAGTCCGATGATCCGCTTGATAAAGCTCTGGCGGGGATCGCGTGGGTAACGGAATACCACTACATCGCCCCGGTGTACCGGCTCAAACTCAAAAGCGTACCGGTCGACGAACAGCCGTTCGTTGTTCTGGAGGCGGGGCATCATGCTGTAGCCCTCGACCCGCACCGGCTCGAAGACGAACAGCACCAGCAGCAGGGCTACCGCCAATGAGAGGGAGAGGTTGAGCGTCCAGCCCGCCAATCCCAAACCGAACAGCTTCTTCGGATCGCCCACGATAACGATTATAGGCGCGCCGGGAACCCCTTCAGGCGCTGACCTGTTCCAAGGTGCGGTTGCAGCGCTCCAACACGGTCTGCACCTGGTTCAGCGTCTGCTGCAGCCGATGGTTGGAGCGGATCAGGTTGTCGGTCCAGTCATCGAAGTGCTCGCTGATTTGATCCTGCAGATCCCGACCCGGCTTGGTCATCAGGAACACCACCGCGGCCACCGCTATCGAGGACAGTACCCAGGTTTTCATAGCATCTCCTTACAGGCAGATGCCGTGGTGGGAGGGGGCGTTGCAAGCTCCAGTTCGGCGTCGCTCCGGCGCCACTGGGCGCGTTCGCGCCGGCGGAAGTCCCGCACTGCGCCCAAGCGCCGTACCGCCTGAAAGTAGCCGGCGTGGTAGGCCCAATGGCCTTTGAGCAGCATCTGCAACAGCAGAACGTGCGCCCAGGCGAGGTGCCGGCGCAGGCGGGCCGGGTCCAGGTTGCGCCAGTGGAATAGCAGCCGGTTGCGCTCGATCACGGCAGCCCGGCGGAAGGCGGTGCGATGCCGCCGCACCGAGGAGCTTTGGGCGTGGTGAACGAGGGAGCCGGGCTCGTAACCCAGGCGCCAGCCGCGCTTGCGGGCGCGGTAGCTGAGATCCAAGTCCTCGCTGTAGTAGGGGGCAAAGATGGGGTCGAAGCCCCCCATTTCCAGAAACGCCGCGCGGCGAAAGACGCAGAAGCCGCCCACCAGCAGAAAGCTCTCGCCGCGCGGCTGCTCGAAGTTTCGCCAGGTTTCCCAGAAGCCGCGGCGGAAGCGCCCCAGCTTGCCTCCGGTGGCGAACTCCCGCCGCGGCAGGTCGTAGCCCCGCAGCGTGACGCCGAAGAGATCCTCCTGATCGAACCACGCGCACAGCGGATCCAGCGCTCCCGGCGTCAACTCGAGGTCGTTGTTGAGCAGCACCACCAGCTCGCCCCGCGCCGCCTCCACCCCCGCGTTCGCGGCGGGAGCGAATCCCCGGTTCACCGGGCTCGCGGCGGTGCGGATCGCCGGGAACGCGCGCCGCAGCCAGTCCAGCGTCTCGTCGGTCGAGCCGTCGTCGCTGAGGACGATTTCGCAACTCCCGCCCGAGGCCGCGGTCCAGCGCTCCGCTTCGGCAATGACCGAAGGCAGGAACCGCTGCAGCAATTCCCTTCCGTTCCAGGTCGGAATGACGATGCTGAGCGGGCGGTTCAAGGGTTGAGCCGGTATACCGCGCTGATCCGGGCTGTAACAGTGATCTGCCGCGGCGTGAATTGCTCGGTGGGCGCGGGCGCGGCCGCGGCCAGCGCCATGCTGCTCAGTACCCGCGGCATGAACACGGCCGGTTCGGAGACGTCCACGGTGGCGTACAACAAGCCCTCGATCCGCCGGCCCGCCGCCTGGGCGAGCGCATCCGCCTCCTGCCGCGACTTGTGATAGCCGTCGGCGATCGCCGCCGTCTTGGCGGCATCCAGGTTCTTCTTCAGCTCGAAGTTCACGCCGCGCAGCGCGTTCACGCCGGCGGCGCCAAAAGCGTCGAGCAGGGGGCCGATCTTGGCGAAATCGGTGAACTCCAACGACGCCTGAACGGTGACGGTGTAGTCGGTCAGACGGTGCGTGCGGTAGTCCATGTTGGGCTGCACGTTGTAGGAACTCCAGTGCGCCTGCTCGCTGGTGAAGCCCTGCTGGCGCAGCAGGCCGCGCACCTTCTCGGCTTGGGCCTGGGCTTGGGCGTAGGCCGCTTTCATGTCGGCGTTCTTACCCTCGATCTCGAGGTTGACCACGGCCGTGTCCGGGTCGGCCTTATAGGTTCCCTCGGCCGTGACCTGCACCGTGTTGGGAGTCACCGCGGGCAGTTGCTGCGCCGCCAGCGCCAGCGCGCAGGCACAAGCCATCGCCGTAATCCCGCATAGTTGCCGCACTCGCATCGCCGGTCACCCCCTGGCTTTAGGATAGGCTAAGAGCGCATGGAGTGGATGATCATCGCCGGCGAAGCCTCGGGCGACGCCTACGCCGCCGAAGTGGTCACGGAACTGCGCCGCCGACATCCGGACTGGCGCTTCTTCGGCTGCGGCGGCAAACGCCTGGCCGAGACCGGCGCCGAGATCCTGGTCTCGGCCGACCAGCTCGGCGTGGTCGGACTGCTCGAGGTGGTAACGCATTTGCCCCGGATTTACGGCTTCTTCCGCCGGCTCCGCCAAGCCATGCTCGCCCGCCGCCCGGCGGCGGTCATCCTCATCGACTTTCCCGACTTCAACCTCCGCTTCGCCAAGGCGGCGCACCGCGCCGGCGTTCCGGTGCTGTACTTCGTCAGCCCGCAGTTGTGGGCCTGGCGCAGCGGACGCGTCAAGCAGATACGGAAAACGGTCCGGCGCATGATCTGTATCTTCCCGTTCGAGGAGGACTTCTATCGCCGCCACCAGGTTGCCGTCGCCGCCGTGGGGCATCCCCTGGTCGAGCGCATCGCCGCGGCGCGCCGGCGGTTTCCCCCAGAGGCCCGGTTCCGCGAGGAGAATGGTCTCCCGCTTGAGGCCGAGTTGATCGCGCTGCTTCCCGGCAGCCGTCACCGCGAACTGGAGTTCCATCTCCCGGCCCTGCTGCAAGCCGCGGCGCAGCTTCATGCCGAGACCGGAGCCCACTTTGTCCTGCCTGTAGCTCCCTCCCTGTCGCCAGAGTCCGTCGCCCATTCCATCCCCGCCGCCATGCGGGAGTACGTCCATCTTCTCCCGCCCGCGGCCGCCTACGCCGGCATTGCCTGCGCCCGGCTGGCCATTGTGGCCAGCGGCACCGCCACCGTGGAAACGGCGCTCCTCGGTACCCCAATGATCGTGATTTACCGTCTATCCCCATGGACCTACCGTTTAGGACGCAGCTGGGTCAAAGTGCCGCATTACGCCATGGTCAACCTCATTGCCGGCCGCGAAGCCGTACCCGAGCTGATCCAGGAGGGGTTGAGCGCGGCCGCTATTGTAAACTGGGCTCACAGGCTCCTTCCCGACGGCAAGGAGCGGCAGCAGATGCGGCTGGACTTGGAACAAGTAAGTCGGCAGCTTGGCGAACCGGGCGCCATCGCCCGGGCGGCCTCCGCTATGGAAGAGACCGTTGGCATCGCCTCCACGCTCGGAAACGTCACCTATGAATAAGCTCGCCCTGGCAGTTCTCGCCTTGCTGGCCGTGGCCCTCCCGGTAGCGCCGTTGTCGGCGCAAGTCCCGCCGCCACCCACGATCGTCCGCTCCTCCCCGGCGAACCCCACTTCCCAAGTCGCGCCACTGCCGGCCGCCCCCACCGCGCCCTTTACCGTAACCAATTACGACCTTGCCCTGGCCTTCAATTTTCCGGCGCACCAACTCGATGTAACCGCCAAGGTGACCCTCGTTCCGTCCAGCCCGATCTCCAGCGCGGACTTTCGGCTCAATCAGAACCTCCAGGTCCAGTCGGTCACCGATGCCGCCGGCGGCGCGCTCAGCCAGCAGCGCCAGCTCGATCACGTCATCGTCACCTTCAACGCGCCGCTGGCGGCGAACACCCCGGCCGCGCTCACCTTTCACTACGCCGGCGCGCTGGCCGATGCCAACCTGAGCCCCATCAGCGGCATCCGCACCGCCTACGTGGGGCCCGAGGGCGCCTTCCTGCTCTATCCCGGCGAGTGGTTTCCGGTTACCGGCTACGGCACCGACCGGTTCACCGCAACGATCTCCACCACGCTCCCGGCCAGCATGGCGATGATCGCCAGCGGCGCCGCCACCACGACGCCGAGCGGCAACGGCGTCACCTACCAGTTCCAGCAGGCCACCGCCGGCTTTCCCGGCAGCGTGATCGTCACCCCGCTCAAGCCGCAGGACACCAACCAGGACGGCCTCACCAGTCACTTTTATTTCAGCCCCGACGTGCCCGCCGATCTGGCCGCCAAGTACGCCGCCGCCGCGTCCCAGGTCTACAACTTCCTGGTTGATACCTACGGCACCGCACCCACCCGCACCCTCACCTTCGTCGAGTTGCCGAGCGATGCCCTGCCCTCGTTCAGCTCACCCGGCTTGATCGTCCTCTCCCGGGCCTCGATCGGTTCAACGGTCAACGCCAACCTGCTGGTGGACGAGATCGCCCAACAGTGGTTCGGCTGCATGATCAGCCCGCAATCGATGAACGACGCCTGGCTCCAATACGGCGCCGCCCGCTTCAGCGAGTCGTTGTACGTGGAGCGCACGCAGGGCAAGGCCGCCTGGCAGGATCTGGTGCAAGAACTCGAGGTCGGCGCCCTCAGCTACCCCGACACCGCGCTGGCCACCTCCAGCCAGCTCTACGTCTTCTCGCCCCAGTTCCAGGATCTGAACTACGACAAGGGCGCCATGCTCTTCCACATGCTGCGCTGGACGCTGGGCGACCAACCCTTCAACAACGCCCTGCGCGACTTCGTCAACACCTACGCCAACAAGTCGGTGACGACCGCGCAGTTTGAGCAGTCGTTGGAAAAATCCACCAAAGCCGACCTGCGCAGCTTCTTCAGCCAGTGGTATGAGGGTACGGCGATCCCCACCTTCACCAACCAGTACACCACCTACCGCTTGCAGAAGGGCGGTTACCGCGTCACCGGCCGCATCCAGCAGAATTTGGATTTATTCAACATGCCGGTCGAGCTGGCGGTCCAGACCGATGGCGCCACCGAAACCCGCACCGTGCAGGTGAGCGGTACCGACTGCACGTTTACCGTGGATCTCGCCGGGCGTCCCCGCAAGGTCACGGTTGACCCGAACGATTGGATCCTCAAAGCCAGCCCCGAACTCAACCTGCGCGTGGACCTCTCCCGCGGCGACAACCTGGTAGCGGCGGGCGACTTCCCCAATGCCATCAAGCAATACCAGGAGGCGCTCAAGCTCAACCCGATCAGCTCGCTCGCCAACTACCGCATGGCCGAGGCCTATTTCCAGGAGAAGAACTGGCAGAACGCCGCCGACGCCTACCGGCAGGCGATGAATGGCGACCTCAACCCCTCCTGGGTGGCGGTCTGGAGCCACATCCAGCTCGGAAAGATCTTCGACCTGACCGGCCAACGCAACCGCGCCCTGAACGAGTACCAGCTCGCCATCGCCACGCACGACGACACCAACGGCGCCCTCGAAACCGCCCGCGATTATCTGAAAACCCCATACAGCGGAACCAACACCAGCGGGCAGTAAGGGGCTTAGAATGGAAGCCAGCCATGGCTGACTGCCTGTTCTGCCGCATCGTGGCGGGCGAGATCCCGTCGCGCAAGGTGTATGAGGACGAGAGCCTCTACGCGTTCGAGGACATCGAGCCCCGCGCCCCCACCCACATCCTGCTGGTGCCGAAAAGACACGTTCCCGGCCTCGCCGAGGCCGGTCCACAAGACGCCGCGCTGCTCGGCGAACTCCAACTCCGCGCCGCCGCCATCGCCAGGGACCGCGGCCTCGCCCAGGGCTACCGCACCGTTCTCAACGTCGGCCCCCACGCCGGCCAGAGCGTCTTCCACTTGCATCTGCATCTGTTGGGCGGCCGTCCCATGCACTGGCCCCCGGGCTGAGGCGCCGTTGGTTACCCTTCGCGCAGTGTCACCTGGGGCGAGGTACGGCTGGCGCGAAGAGCGGGTAGCCAGCACGCAATGGCCGCCACCGCCAGGAGTAGCCCGGCCACCGCGGTCCAGGTGA
>DATNAC010000137.1:0-17969 GCA_035573035.1 Terriglobales bacterium | reverse complement strand
CGCCGGAACGCGCTACTTTTACATGGATCAGGACGGCTCGGTGCGCTTCAGCGACGGCTCCCCCGCCACCGCCAGCAGCCCCATCATGCAGTGACTCTCCGCTGGACGATTGCGCTGCTGGGCTTCGCTCTGGGTGGGAGCGCCGCTCCCCGGCAGCTCGCCCCGCCGCCGCGCGTCCCGCTTGCCGAGCTCGTGGCCACGCTCGACGGACGGTACAACTCCATGCAGTCCTGGCAGGCGGACTTCGTGCAGCTGTACACCGCCGACTTGCAGTCCCGCCGCGAATCCGGGCATCTGTACCTGCAAAAACCCGGCCGCATGCGCTGGGACTACCGCCAGCCGGTCGCCAAGCAGTTCATCGTGAACGGCAATCGCGTCTGGCAATACACCGCCGGCGATCCCACCGCGACTCTCACCCAAATCAACGACGTCAACGATCTGCGCACGCCGCTGCGCTACCTCCTGGGCCACACCCAGCTGGAACGCGAGCTGGACGACCTGGCCTACAGCGCTCTCGCACCCTGGATCTCCGGCGATGCCGTGATCTCCGGCAAGCCCCATCAAGCCGATGTGGCGGGCTGGAGCCAGGTCTGGTTTGAGGTCTCGCCCGCCTACGAACTGGACCGGATCGTCATTGCCGGCCTCGATGGTTCCCGCAACGACATCCGCCTCAGCCACATCCAGCCCAATAGCCGGATCTCTTCCAAGTGGTTCGTGTTCACGCCCCCGCCCGGGGTGCGCTTGGTGGCCGGCGGCCAGTAGCGGCAACGAATTCAGAACGGCGTGCGCCCTGGTTGGCTCTATACTGCCAGCGGTGATTCCGGCGAGTCCTGGACCGGCGGGATTGGCCCGAAATGTTACAATGAGCCAACTCTGCTGTTCGCCCGTTTCCCCCTGTAAATGCCAACTTTCGTCATCACGGCACTGAACGACCGCGGCCAACGCCTGCGCCAGGTCGAGAGCGCCGATACCGAGCGCGATTTGCGGGAGCGATTCCTGTCGCAGGGCTATCTCATCCAATCCGTGCGGGTGCAGCGGGGCTTGGGCGGCGAGCGCCGCCGGGGCAAAGTCTCGCTCGACAAGTTCCTGGTCTACAACCAGCAGTTTCTGACGCTGATCAAAGCCGGTCTCCCCATCCTCCGCGCCCTCGAGCTGCTCGAAACTCGTGCTCGCGATGCCCGTCTCGAAGCGCTGCTGCGCCGGGTGCGCACCCGTGTCCAAGCGGGAGATTTGCTTTCGCGTGCCTTCGCCCAGGAGCCCGCCATTCCCGAGATCTACACCACCACGCTGATGGCTGGCGAGAAGAGCGGCAACCTGGAGGAAGTCCTCGCCCGCTTCCTCCAGTACCAGCGCATGGCGCTCAGCTTGCGCCGCAAGTTGGTCAGCTCGCTCATCTATCCCGCGGTGCTGCTGTGCATGGTGGTGGCCGTGGTCACATTCCTGGTGACCTACGTGGTGCCGCAGTTTGCGGCCCTCTACAATTCGCTCGACGCCACGCTGCCCGGGATCACCGTGGTGGTTCTCAATATAGGTCTTTGGGTACAGCATTACGTTCTCTACCTGGTGGGCGGACTGATTGCCGCGGTGGCCGGTCTACTTTTTCTAGGGCGCCGGGAGGCGGTCGGACACGCGCTCGATAGCCTCGCGCTCCGCGTGCCTTTACTGGGCGACCTGTACTGGAAGTACCAGGTGGCGATGCTCTGCCGCACCCTCTCCACCCTCCTCCAGGGCGGTTTACCCGTGGTGCAAGGTCTCGAAACCGCCTCCGCCGCACTCAGTAGCTCCCGCCTGCGTGCCGGCTTGGGCGCTACCGTCAAGGAGGTGCGCGAGGGCGAAGCCATCTCCACCGGCCTGGGACGCCACAAAGTCGTGCCCCAACTGGCGGTTGAGATGATCGAGGTGGGGGAGGGAACCGGCGCTCTGCCGCAGATGTTGGCCTCCGTCGCCGAGTTCTTTGACGAAGATCTGGCCAATGCCATGACCGCCCTGTTGGCCCTCATCGAGCCCACGATTCTGATCGTGGTCGGAGTCGTGGTGGCGTTGATCCTGATCTCGTTGTACTTGCCTATCTTCTCCCTCGGATCGAGAATTCAATCATGAGCCCCACCACCCCGGCCAACCCGCCCGCCGCGGCGCCTCCGGCCGCATCCGCCCAGAAGGAAGAGAAAGCGGAGCAGGAGCTGGCACGCGCCCAGGAACTGGCGCGCCGCTACCGCTGCGCCCTGGTGGACCTGCGTTCTTATCCCGTGGTGCCCGAACTCTTCCGCACCGTGCCGGTGGAGCTCATGTTCCGCTACCACTTTGTTCCGCTGGAGTCGGACGAGCACACCCTCACCATCGCCATTGCCGACCCGAGCCAGCTCATGCTCATGGACGAGGTCGGTTTGCTGCTCGACCGCCGCGTCGCCATGCGCGTCGCCACACCCAGCCAAATCGAGGAAATCCTCAAGAAGAACGAGCAGTCGCAGCGCGTGCTGGAGCAAGCCACGGAGGGGTTCACTCTCGATGTCGTGGCCGCCGAGGAGAATGGCGACGAGAACATCTCCATCGAGCGCCTCACCACCTCGGGCGACATCAACCCCATCATCAAGCTGGTGGACACCACCATCTTCACCGCGCTCGAACGGCGCGCCAGCGACATCCACATCGAGACCGGCGATGCCGAGGTCAATGTGAAGTACCGCATTGACGGCGTGCTCCAACCCGCCCTCGCCCCCATCGCCAAGGAGTTCCACTCCCCCATCCTGAGCCGCATCAAGGTGATGAGCGAGCTCGACATCTCCGAGCGGCGCGTGCCCCAGGACGGGCGCTTCCGCGTGCGCTACAAGGGCCGCGCCATTGATTTCCGCGTCTCCATCATGCCCAGTATTCACGGTGAGGACGCGGTGCTGCGCGTGCTCGACAAAGAGGCGATGAGCGAGAAGTTCCACAATCTCACCCTCGACGTGGTGGGTTTCGACCAGAACGACCTGCGCAAATTCCGCCGCTACATCCGCGAACCCTACGGCATGGTGCTGGTCACCGGGCCTACCGGCAGCGGCAAGACCACTACCCTCTATGCCGCCCTTAACGAGATCCGCAGCACCGAGGACAAGATCATCACCATCGAGGATCCGGTCGAGTACCAGCTCAAGGGCATTACCCAGATCCCGGTAAACGAGAAAAAGGGTTTGACCTTTGCCCGCGGCCTGCGTTCCATCCTGCGCCACGATCCCGACAAAATCATGGTGGGGGAGATCCGCGACGCCGAAACCGCGCAAATCGCCATCAACTCCGCCCTCACCGGACATCTGGTGTTTACCACCGTCCATGCCAACAACGTGGTGGACGTGATCGGGCGCTTCCTGAATATCGGCGTCGAAGCGTATAATTTTGTGTCCTCGCTGAACTGCATTTTGGCGCAGCGTCTGGTGCGGTTGATCTGCTCCTCGTGCCGTCATCCCGTGCGGTACTCGCGGGAGACGCTGGAAGCCTCCGGCCTCAACGGGGAGTGGATCGAGCGCGACTTCTATGAGGGCCGGGGATGCCTGGAGTGTGCCGGTACCGGCTTTCGCGGGCGCACCGCCATCCACGAACTGCTCGAGATGACCGATACCGTGCGCGAGATGATCTTGTCCAAGCGCCCCTCGTCCGAAATCCGCCGCATCGCCAAGCAGGAGGGCATGAAGTTTTTGCGCGAGAGCGCGCTCGACCGCGTGGCCGCGGGCCTGACCACCCTCAAGGAGATCAACAAGGTCACTTTCATCGAGCTGGCCCGCTGAACACTTATTCCGTGCCCACTTTCCTCGATCAACTCGCCGCCCGTTTCGACGCCTGGACCGCGGCCCCCACGCCTGCGGTGGCGGTGGAGTTCGCCGCCGGCCGGCTGGTCGCCGGGCGCAGCGGCGCTGGCGCGCCCCGCGCGCACCTCCTCGACCCGGGCGCGGTGGTTCCCTCCGCCGTGCGCGCCAACCTGGCGGACCCCGAGGCGCTGCACCGGCCGCTGCGCTCCTTGCTCGAAGCCGTCGGGGGCCTGGAAGAGGCGGTCAGCCTGCTCGTCCCCGACCTCACCGCCCGCGTGTCGGTGCTCGATTTCGACGCCCTGCCCACCCGCCGCGACGAGCTCGAACCCCTGGCCCGCTTCCGCCTGCGCAAGAGCCTGCCCTTTGCCGAGGACCAGGCCGTGATCTCCTGCCAGGTGCTCTCGCCCCGGCGCCTGCTGGTCGCGGTCGCGGATCGCGCCCGCCTCGACGAGTATGAGAACTGTCTCGAGACCGCCGGTGGCCGCGCCGCCACCGTACTCCCCAGCGGCCTCGCCTGCCTGGCCGGTTCCCCCGCGCTCAACCACGGCGCGCTGCTGATCCGGGCCGAACAGGGAAGTCTGACCACCTCGTTTTGCTGGCAGGAGCGGGTCGAGTTCTACCGCGCGATCGAGCTGGAAGCGCCCGTCAGCTTCGACGACATCTTCCCTTCGGTAGCCTTTTTCCGCGACCGCGTGGAAGCGAGTTCGGGCTTCGCGCCCGGCGACGCGCGCCTCTTTTCCGCCGGCCTTGACCCCGATATGGAAGCGCGCCTGCGCGAGGAGGTGCCCTGGGCGACGCTCCAGAGCGCCGATGCCGCCGGCCTTTTGGCCGTTACCGGCGCGCTGCGGGGGCGATTCGCATGATACGGACCACCATCAACCTGGCGCGCCGCCCCGCCGAAAACCTGCGCCGGCTCAAGATCGTTTGGGGCGGCAGCCTGGCGCTCCTGGTGCTGGCCTTCATCGTCCTTGCCGCCGTGGCGCTTACCGGTTGGCTGGGGAGCCGTCCGATTCAGGCGCAAGCCGACGCGATGCGCGCCCGCACCGCCCCGCTGTTGGCCGAGCAGGATCGCGCCGCCGCGCCGCTGCGCGATCCCGGCGTGCGCAACGAGCTGGCGCAGGCCGATTTCTTCAACCGGCTGATTGACCGCAAAAGCGTCTCCTGGACGCTGCTCTTCGAGCGGTTGGAAAAGATCACCCCGCCCGGCGTCGAGCTGCTCTCGCTCCGCCCGCTGGTGCGCAACGGCGCCAACGCGGTGGATTTGCGCTTCGCCAGCGACACCTTGCAGCCGGCGATCGATTTCGTCCACCAACTCGAAACCTCGGGCGATTTCACCGATGCCCGGGTCGAGCGCGAAACCGAAGCCACCCAGGCGGCCAACCTGCCGCCCCGCGGGCAGGCGCCGCCGCCCCGGTTTCAGTTGGAAGTGACCGCCCTCTACCAGGGAGGAGCGCAATGAACCACTTGCGCCGCAACCTGGTCATCGCCGTCTTCGTGTGCCTGGCGGCCGACCTGCTCTTGCTGGGCTGGCTGCTCTCGCCCAAGGCCCCGTCGCGTGCCGCCAATCGGCAGCAGTTGACCGAGGCGCGCACGCGCTATATCCAAGTGCGCGCCCAGGACGCGCAGCTCCAACTGCTGAGCCAGCGGCTGCACACCAGCCAGCAGCAGATTCAGGAGCTGATGGCGGCCGGCATACCCGGCGAAAGCGATGCCAGCTCCAAGTTGCTGACCGAGTTCAGCCGGCTTGCGGGCATCAGTCAGGTGCAGGTCTCGGGCGCGGAGTTTCACCCCGATAAAAATGCCCAGCTCGGGCTGCGCCGCGTGGGCATCAATCTTCAAGTCGCCGGCAGCTACGGCGGCGTGGTGCGTTTCCTGAATCAACTCGAACGCTCGCCCATGTTCTTCATTCTCGATCAGGTCGGCGTCAGCGGAGGCCCCGGCGAGGCTGCCAATCAAGTCAAGCTCGAGCTCCAGCTCGAAGCTTACGTGCGGACGGGCGCATGAAAATCGGTGTCGAAAAGAAGCGCGAGGTGATCGCGCTGGTCGTGCTCGCGGCGGTGGCGGTGTACATGCTCTGGCCCATGCTGGCACCCTCACCGCCGCCCGTGGTGGCCCCGCTTGCGGCGGCCGTCGCTCCGGGCGCCCCCGCGCCCCTCCATCTCGACCCCACGCTCCATCTCGCCAAGCTCGATAAGCTGCGCGCGCTCGACTACACCGGCAGCGGCCGCGACCTCTTCCACTTTGGCAGCGCGCCCGCCATCGCTCCCACCGCCTCCCTGGGGCCGCATCTGCCGGCGCATTCCCCATCCGCGCCGCCGCCCCGCCCGGTGGTCCCGGCCGGGCCGCCGCCCCCGCCGCCTATCCCGCTCAAGTTCTACGGCTTCGTTCAGGCGGACGGCGTGCCCGAAAAGATCTTCTTGCAAATGGGCGACGACAACTATGTCGTCAGTCAGGGCGATACCATCGCCCACCGCTACCTCATCGAGAACATCGGCAAAGTCAGCGTGCGCGTCAAGGATCTCGCCACCCAGAGCGAACAAGAGCTGCCGCTCCAACAGGGCTGAGGCCCTCCTACCCCCGGGTCTTCGCGATCGCTGGGGTCTCCTCCTCCACCGGCGCGCTGGGCTTCAGGTAAAGGTGATCCAGTTCCCGCGTGAGTTGGTCGAATGCTTCGGTGGGGCTGTCGGCAAAGTGGAACAAGTCCAGGTCCTCGGGTGAGATCATGCCCCACTTCACCAGCGCCGGGAAGTTGACGATCTCCTCCCAGTACCTGCGGCCATACAGCAGGATCACCATCTTCTTGTTCAGCTTCTGGGTCTGCGCCAGGGTCAGGATCTCCATCAATTCGTCCAGCGTGCCGAAGCCACCGGGGAAAGCTACCAGCGCCTTGGCCAGGTAGGCGAACCAGAACTTTCGCATGAAGAAATAATGGAACTCGAAGTTGAGCTCGGGGGAGATGTACTCGTTGGGATTTTGCTCGAAGGGTAGGCGGATGTTCAGCCCCATGGCACGCCCCCCCGCCTCGTGCGCGCCGCGGTTGGCCGCCTCCATGATGCCCGGGCCTCCGCCCGATGTCACGATGAACCGCCGCCGCTTGCGCGGCAGCGCCATCGCCCACTCGGTGAGCCGTCGCGACAGCTCGCGCGCGTCGTCATAGTAGCGCGCCATGGCGAGCGCCGCCTCCTCGCTGCCCGCGGATTCCCGGCTGTGGATGCGGGCTGAGCCGAAGAATACGATGGTGTCCTGGATGTTCTCCCGGCGCAGCCGGCTCTGGGGTTCCAGGTACTCGGCCAGAATCCGCAGCGTCCGCGCATCCGGAGTGTTGAGAAACTGTTCATTCTGGTAGGCCAGATGCGGATGGCCGGGGTGTTCGGTGGGGCCGGAGTTGTGGCTCATGGGTTCGATTGTACTCGGAGCGATAATAAGTACAGTTCCGTTCTCGGCGTCTCGGATTGCGCGCGCCAACCTTATGCCGGTGATTCCCCCAGCCGAACCGCTCCCCGCCAAGGTGGAAGCCGATTTCGCCGCGCTGGCGGCGCGCGTGCGCGCCAATCGCCCCGCCGACGATCCCGACCTGCTGCAGCGCGCCTTCGACTTCTCCGCCCGGCTGCATGCCCACCAGCGCCGCCGCTCCGGCGGCCCCTTCATCGCCCACCCTCTCGCCGTTGCCTCGGTGCTGGCTGAAATGGACATGGACACGGTGTGCATCGCCGCCGGCCTGTTGCATGACGCGGTCGAGGATACCCCGGCCACCACCGAACAGATCGGGCGCGAGTTCGGACCCGTCGTCGCCCATTTGGTCGAAGGGGTCACCAAGATTGACCGCCTCGATCTCAAGGGTCCCGCCACCAGCGACCTGCGCCAGGCCGAGAGCATGCGCAAAATGCTGCTCGCCATGGTGGACGATATCCGCGTTATCCTCATCAAGCTAGCCGACCGGCTGCACAACATGCGGACCTTGCAGCATATGCCGGCCGATCGGCAGCAGGTCATCGCGCGCGAGACCATGGATATCTACGCTCCCCTGGCCCACCGCCTGGGAATGGGCAAAATGCGGGGCGAACTCGAGGACCTGGCCTTCAGCTTTCTCGAACCCGGCGCCTACGCGCAAATCCAGGCGGCCGTGGATAGCCGCCGCGCCGGGGGCGAGGAGTTTCTCCAGGGCGTGCAGCGGCGCGTCCTCGCCGCCCTGGCCGAACACGAGATTCCGGCCCGGGTGGAGGGCCGCATCAAGCGCATTTACAGCATCTGGCAAAAGCTGGAGCGACAGCGCATTGACGTCGATCAGGTCTACGACCTGCTCGCGCTGCGTGTCATCACCGATTCGGTCAAGGACTGCTACGCCATCCTGGGCGTCATCCACAGCAACTGGCGCCCGGTGCCGGGCCGCATCAAGGATTTCATCGCCACCCCGCGGCCCAACATGTACCGCAGCCTGCACACCTCGGTGATTGACGCCTCGGGGCAGCCCTTTGAGGTGCAGATCCGAACCGAGGAAATGCACCGCATGGCGGAGGAGGGCATCGCCGCGCACTGGAAGTACAAGGATGGCGCCGGCCTCAATGTGGCCAGCGCCGAGGACCAGCGCATCCTCTGGCTGCGCCGCCTGATCGAATGGCAGCGCGATATCGCCGATCCCTCCGAGTTCCTCGCCATGCTCAAGGTGGATTTGGCCCCGGAGGAGATTTACGCTTTCACGCCGAAAGGTCTCATCCTTGCCCTCGGACGCGACGCCTGCCCGGTCGACTTTGCCTACGCCGTGCACACCGAGATCGGCCACCGCTGTACCGGCGCCCGCGTCAATGGCCGCATCGTACCGCTGCGCTACCGCATTCAGAACGGCGACATCGTCGAGATCCTCACCCAGCCTGGGCATACCCCCAACCGCGACTGGCTCTCGTTCGTCAAGACCACCCGCGCCCGGCAGAAAATCCGGCACTGGCTCAACATCCATGAACGCGAGCGCGCCACCGAGATTGGGCGCCGCGCTCTCGAGCGCGAAGCCCGGCGCTTCGAGGTGCCGCAGCAGAAACTTCAGGACCACGACCTGGAACGCGTGGGACGCGAGTTCAACCTCTTCAAGGTGGAGGATATCCACGCCGCCGTCGGCTATGGCAAGATCTCGGCGCGCCAGCTCTTGTTGCGTCTGCTTCCCGCCGATCAGCGCACCCCGGAACAGGCCCGCCTGATGCAGGCGGCGCGGCGCGTGTCCCGGCCGCGCTCCAGCAGCCCGATCCTGGTGCGTGGTTTTAGCGACCTGCTGGTCTACCGCGCCGCCTGCTGCAACCCGGTTCATGGGGAACCCATCGTGGGCTATATCACCCGCGGCAAAGGGGTGGGCGTGCACGCCGAAAACTGCCCCAACGTCCGCAATTTGCTTTACGAGGCCGACCGCCGCATCGACGTCGCCTGGGCTCCCACCGCAACCGAACTCTGCCAGGTCAAGCTGGTCATCCACTCCGAGGACAATGCCGGCATTCTCAATGCGATCACGGCCGTCATCTCCGAACGCTCCACCAATATTCGCAATATCGGCGCGCGGACCGGCGAGGGACAGGCGGTGATTGACCTGGCGGTGGACGTCAAAGACGCTCGCGCCTTGGAACAGATCACCCAGGGATTGAAACGCATCGCCGGCGTTCACTCCGTCGAGAGAGTCTGATAGGCTATCCCAATGCCCAGCAACTCTTCGCGCGAAACCGTGTCCAGCCCGCAGGCGCCGAATGCCATTGGACCCTATGTGCAGGCGGTGCGCGCCGGCGGATTTCTCTTCCTCTCCGGCCAGATCCCGCTCGACCCCGCCACCGGCGCCTTGCTGGTGGATGCTGACATCGCGCAGCAGACCGAAAGGGTGCTTCAGAACCTCCAGGCAGTGCTGGAAGCCGGCGGCGCCAGCCTGGCGGCCGCGGTGAAGACCACGGTCTACCTCGCCGACCTGAACGATTTCGCCGCCATGAACGCCGCCTACGCCAAGTTTTTCCCGCAAAACCCGCCGGCCCGCTCGACCGTCGAGGTAAGCCGCTTGCCGCGCGGCGCTCGCGTCGAGATTGACGTGATCGCGTTGGCGTAGCCTGAGCGGAGCGGGGTTGGGGGCCCCGCGCAGCGCTTCCGATGTCTGCGAGCGCGGGCGGCGAAGCCGGGCGCCCGCGCGCATGCAAGCAACGCCGTAAGCCGCTTGCCGCGCGGCGCTCGCGTCGAGATTGACGTGATCGCGTTGGCGTAACGGCTTACGCCACCCGCAGCATAACTTTCCCGCGCGCCTCGCCGGCTTGGCTCAGGTCTTGGGCTTGGCGCGCCTGCTCGAAGGGCAACACTCGGGCAACGCGCACCTGCAGTTCACCCTGGGCTGTAAGCCGCGCCAATTCTTCCAGGTCTTTGCGCCGCCGCTGCATAACCATGGCCACGGCGCGCACGCCCCGCCTCTGCGCGGCATCTTCCGTCCCCGGCGCGAACCCGACGGTGGATACCAGCACCCCGCCGCGGCGGATGCGCTCCAGCGAGCGTGTTTGCAGGTCGCCCCCGATGAGGTCGAGCACCGCATCCAGATTTTGCAGTCTCTCCTCGAACCGGTCCTTGCCGTTGAGGATGACATGGGAGACGCCCAACTCGCGCAGAAAAGCGGCGTCGGCCTCGTGCGAAATGGTCGCGGTGCAATGCACTTGCATGAGCCGCGCCAGTTGCAGCGCCAGCGAGCCCACCGCCCCGGCGCCGCCATGTACCAGCAGCGACTGTCCGGACTGGATCTGTGCGTGATCGTGCAGCGCCTGGTAGGCGGTCACGCCCGGAGTCGGCAGCGCCGCTCCCGTCTCATAACTCACCGGGCCGGGCAGCGGGGCGATGTGCTCGGGATTGGCCAAGGCATACTCGGCGTAGGCGCCGCCGCTGGCAAAGCCGAATACCCGGGCCCCGATGTCGACCCCGTGGGCCCCCGGCCCCATACCGATCACCTGGCCGGAAAAATCTTGGCCCAGGGTCAGGGGAAAATGCTCCGTGTGGACCCCGCGCAGGTATCCTTCGCGGATCTTCCAATCCACCGGGTTTACGCCGGCGCAGAAAACGTGGACCACAACCTGGCCCGCTTCGGGCTTGGGTTGCGGTGCTTCTTCAAGGCGCAGTTGCTCGGACTTGCCGTAGGAATGGATGCGGACGGCCTTCATGGCGACTTCCTCCTGCGTGGCAGGAGATGCCGCGTCCGGGGAAAGGGAAGCCTGGGGGCTGCTATGCCTGGGTAGCGGGGTTGGCGGCCGGGCGCGCGCGCCGCACTGGCTTGCTCAGCTTGCCGCTCTTCAGACACGCGGTGCACAGGCGCGCCTTCACCGTCCCGCCGCCGCTCTGAACGCGGGTCCGCTGCAGGTTCACGTTCCAACGCCGTTTGGTGACGTTGTGGGCGTGGCTGATCCGATTGCCGAACTGCGGGCCTTTGCCGCAGAGTTCACACACGCGTGCCATAGAAGTCCTTTCCGGCTAAACTCAAATTATACAGGAACGGGAGGCGCTGCGTCTATGAATCCCCGCATTGGCGACGACACCGACGATTACTGCACCCGCTGCCACCGCCTCACCAATCATACCGTGGCCGCGCTGGTGGGCGAGAGGATCGCCCAAAGCTCCTGCCGCACCTGCGGCTTTCAGCATGTGTACAAGGGCGGCAAGGCCCCACAGCGGGCTTCCCAGGTCAAATCCAGCGCCTTCGATCAGGTTCTGGCCGGTATCTTGGGGGAACGCGCCGGCGAGCCGGCTAAGGAAGCGCCGCGCAAGCGTAAGCGGTCTTGACTTCGTTCCCGATTCCCGACTGCAACGCGGTGCTCGAGCTGATCGCGGGCTATCTCGCCACCGATTTGGGCCATCGCGAACTCGAGCGCATCGGGTTCTGTACCGTCGCGGCCGAGGTGCGGGCGATGCATGCCCGGCTGGGTGAAGCGGTGCGCTGGTTGCAGCGCCGCGGCGGCTTCGACTTCGCCGCTTTGGGGGAGGATCCGCGCCCTTGTTTGGAACAGTGCCGTCTGCCCGGTATCGCCCTCGGGGCGTCCGAACTGCTTCAGGTGCGGGGCTATCTCGACGCCGCCGCGGGGCTGCGCGAGCACTTGGGCGGGAACGATGGTGCCGCGCGGCAGGACCCGGGCGATCGCGATCTCTGGCCCGGCCTCGCCGCTCTGGGCGAGGCCATCCCGGTCTGCCGCGGCCTGCGTCGAGCCTTGCACGCGGCCCTGCTGCCCAATGGCGATGTCGCCGATGACGCCAGCCCCGAACTCGCCAGCCTGCGCCGGCAGCGTCTGCGGCAGCGCCAGGCGATTGAGAGCTCGCTCGCGCGGCATTTGCAACAGCTCGGCGGCGAGGGCGTACTCCAGCAGGAACTCGTGACCGTCCGCAACGACCGGTTTGTGCTGCCGGTGCGTACCGATCTGCGCCGCCGCGCTCCCGGCGTCGTCCATGGCGCGAGCTCCACCGGGCAGACCGTATTTGTCGAGCCCCTCGAAACCATCGAGCTCAACAACGACTACATCCGCCTGCGGGAAGAGGAACAGGCCGAGATCCACCGCATCTTGCTGGCGCTGACCGAGCAGGTGGGAGCGGAGGGCGCGGCGATCGCCGCCGGCGCCGCCGCCTGCGGCATCTTGGAGCTCGAAGCCGCCAAAGCGCGCTTCGCCACCGATTACGCCGCCGGTCCGGCCGAGTGGGACGAGGCCCTGGTGCTCGAGGACGCCCGTCACCCGGTCCTGGTGGCCACGCTGCGCGGCAACCGCGATCATGCCGTCGTCCCGCTCTCGCTGCGCTTGGCGGCCCAGCGTGTGCTGGTGGTTAGCGGCCCCAATACCGGCGGCAAGACGGTCGTTCTCAAAACCGTGGGCATGGCCGCCTGGATGGCGCAGTGCGGCCTCCCCGTCTGCGCCAGAGTGGCGCGCTTGCCGGTCTTCGACTACATCGCCGCCGACATCGGCGACGTACAGTCGCTCGAGCACAATCTCAGCACCTTCTCCAGCCACCTGGTGCGTATCCGCGAGGTGCTGGAGCGGGCTACCGCCGACAGTTTGGTGTTGCTCGACGAGCTGGGCACCGCCACCAACGCCGCCGAGGGCGCCGCGCTCGCCACCGAAATCGCCGAAACCCTGGCCCAACGCCGCGCCTGGACGTTGATCTCGACCCACCACGATTCGCTCAAGGCTTGGGCGAGCGCGCACCCCGATCGCGTGGCCAATGGGTCCGTAGCGGTGGATCCGGTCACGCTGGCGCCGAGCTATATCTTCCGCATGGGCGTTCCCGGCCTCTCCGCCGGCCTGGACATGGCGGCCCGTATCGGATTGCCGCCGGAGGTCGTCTCCGGCGCCCGCGCCCGCCTGACCGAGAGCGAGCGCCAGGCTGGGGAGTACCTGCAAAAACTCCAACAGAATCTGGCGCTCGCCGAGCGGCAGGTGCGCGATCTGCAACAGCGCGAGGCCGCGGTGAGCGAACGGGAGCGCGATATCGAAACTCACGACCGCGCTTACGTGCAGCGGCACATGGCTTCGCTTCGCGCCGAGATGGATCGCCGGCTGGCCTCCTTTACGCGCGATGCCGAGGCGCAATGGCGCCAGGCGCTCGAGAGCCTGCAAGCCGAGCTCACCAGCGCGCAGAAGCGCAAGATCGCGGTGGCCGCCGCGCGCTTGAAGCGCGAAACCGCGGAGGGGTTTGCCGGGGGCGTCGGTAGCGTGCTGGCGGACCCCGGCGGTGCGGGCGGGCCCGCCCCGGCCGCGGTCGACCCGCAACCCGGCGACCGCGTCCGCTTGCGCTCGCTCTCGCAGCCGGCTAACGTGCTGCGATGTCTCGGCGGCGGCAAGCTGGAGATCGAGGCCGGCGCTTTGCGTATGCGCATCTCGTTGACGGATGTGGCCGAGATTCTGGCTGCCACGCGCCCGCAAGCGCACGCCCGCACCCCGGAGACCCCGGTGATGGCCGAGATCAACCTGATCGGCATGCGCATGGAAGAGGCCACCGAGAAACTGGAGAAGTTTCTCGATCAGGCCATCCTGGCCGAAACCTCCCAGATCCGCATCGTGCACGGCGCCGGCTTCGGCGTGCTGCGCCGCGCGGTGGCGGACACGCTGCGCGCCCACCCCCAGGTCGCGGCCTTTAGTCATCCCCCGCAGAACCAGGGCGGCCAGGGCGTGACCATCGCCGAGATGAAGTAGTGCATCGTTCAAAAATGACTGTGTTGGCGCCCCGCCCAGAACGCATCTTTAGCGTAAAATCGGGCCAGGGAGAGGTGGCCGAGTGGTTGATGGCTCCGGTCTTGAAAACCGGCATGCCCGCAAGGGTATCGTGGGTTCGAATCCCACCCTCTCCGCCACCCTTGCGGCCTTCGCAAGGCGACTCGTCGGATCGAAGACATCAAGGCTGTGACGTTTTTGCCATCCGCCACAGGTGCATCACCCCGTAACTGCGCCAAGGGCGCCAACCTTCGGCTAGCAGCTCCGCCTCCGGCGCGGTCACACCCCCGAGCGCCTTGCGTACGGCCAGATCTTCTTTCGGAAACGCGTCGGGCCAGCGCAATGTGCGCATGGCGATGTAATGTGCCGTCCATGGGCCGATTCCGGGCAGTTCCGTCAGCTCCGCCATGGTCGATTCTGGAGACGAAGCACCGGGGCCGTCGAGTCCAAGGCGACCGCTCTCGTACGCCTCCGCCAGCGCCCGGATCGAGCGAGCACGAGCCATCGTAATCCCCAGATTGGCGATTCCGCCCACCGGGGCCGCGGCCATGCGGCTCGCTCGGGGCGTCAGCCGCCGTAGTTCCGGCAATGGAGTATCCAAGCGCTCGCCAAACCTCTCCGCAATCCGTCCGGCAAATGTGCTGGCGGCCTTCACCGCCACTTGTTGTCCCAAGATGGCGCGCAGTCCCAACTCGAACCCGTCGAATGCGCCCGGCACGCGCAGACCGGGGTTGGCCCGCACCGCCGCTGCCAGGCGCGCGTCGCGGCGCAGGTGCCGTACGATCAGGTCCGGGCGAGCGTCGAGGTCGAAGAGCGCCCGCAGCCGCGCCAGCAGCGCCGGCAGCACCGGCGCCAGAGTGTGGGTGAACTCGATCCGCAGCGTATGCGCTTTCGAGGACGGAGACACCCGGATCCAGCCCTTCGCCTCTCCCAACCGCACCGTGCGGGCGTAAAAGCGGGGCGTGACGTATTCCACGCCCGCGATCGCGCGGGCAGCCAGAAAGGCGGCCAGGCTGTCCCAGTCGTAGGGCGGGCGGTAGGAGAGTTGCAGTGTCGACGTGGCGCTGGCATCGGCGGGCGACGAGCCATCCACGGAGTCTCTCCGGAGGCGGGTTGGCGGCATGCGGTACTGGCGCTGGAACGCATCGTTGAATCGGCGCAGGCTGGCGAAGCCGCTGGCATAGGCCACGTCGGTCATCGGCCACCTGGTGTCGGTGAGCAGTTGCTTGGCCAGCAGCAGCCGGCGGGTGAGCAGCAGCTGGATCGGGGCTACGCCCAACTCTTTCCGCACGATTCTGCGGATTTGCCGCGAGCTGAGCTCAAACTGTTCCGCCACCGCTTCCAGGCCCGCCTCCTCGCCCAACTGTCCCTCCTCCAGGCGCCGCACGATGAGTTGCGCAATGCGCTGCGCGTCGTCCACCGGCGCGCTCCCCGGGGCCAACTCCGGGCGGCAGCGCAGGCAGGGACGAAACCCCGCCTGCTCCGCCGCTTGTGGCGAATCGAAAAACCGGCAGTTCGCGGCCTTGGGGGTCTTCGCCGGGCAGATCGGGCGGCAGTAGACATCGGTGGAGGTCACGCCCACAAAGAACACCCCGTCGAACCGCCGGTCGCGTGCCGCCAGGGCGTTGTAATACCACTCGCGGGGGTCGCGCCGTTTGCACTGCGGGCAAAGTCGGCGCGAAGGGCAGCGAAATGCCGCAGGGCGGCCCGCCCCCGGCAAGCAATGCAGGTGCGGTCCGCGCGAGGGCAGCACCGGCATGGGGCTCCGGGGTCCCCATGCCGGTGCGGTCACAAGCGGGGCGCGCGGCGCAGCCGCGCTGGGGCCCGCGCCAATCAAACGTTGCTCTTGCGCCATGCCCTCAGGCTACACTGGCCCTGCCCCACTTGCTAGCCAATTTCGGACATCGGGACGCCTGCGTTCATGCCGTCCGAAAATGGCGAGCAACCGCTGCCCGGGCTCGCTATAGTCAAGGCCATGAGGATTGCAAACACGCATAAGCGCATCTCTACTCCGGTGGGCGAACTGACACTGGTCGCCGGCCGCCAAGGCTTGGCCGCCATCCTTTGGGAACACGAATCGCCGGGCCGGGTACCTCTGGAACTCGGCCACGAGGAATCATCCGCCCCCCTTCTCCTTCAGGCGGAGGCGCAGTTGATGGAGTATTTTGCCGGCCGGCGGCGGCGGTTTTCGCTCCCGCTGGATCCGGCCGGCACTCTCTTCCAGCAGCAGGTCTGGGCGGCCCTGCGCACCATTCCCTTCGGCGAAACCCGCTCCTACGCCCAGATCGCCTGCCAAATCGGCCGTCCGGCCGCCGCCCGCGCCGTCGGCGTCGCCAACGGCCGCAATCCGCTCTCGATCGTCACACCTTGTCACCGCGTCGTGGGCGCCAGCGGCGCCCTCACCGGTTTCGCCGGGGGCCTCAAGACGAAGGCGTTCCTGCTGGATTGGGAAGCCCGCGCGGCCGCCGCCAAGCAGTGCCGGCACGAGCACCCGCGCCAATCATTTTCGAGTCGGTGGCGTTAAGCTGCGGGCATGTTCTTCCGGTACTCATCGAACGCCGCCAGGAAGCGGTCCATGTCCGCGCGCAGCAGGTAATAGGGAGTGGAGAGCCGCAGCCGCGACGGCTCGCCTCCGCGGATGCGGATCTTGTGCGTGGTCCACATCCAATTCTCCAGCGCCATGCGTTGGACGGGAGGCACGTCCACCGAGACAATGCCGCAGCGCAGGCCGGGGTCGAGCCCGGTGACGTTCTTGCCGCCGCGCTGCTCCATCGCCTCCAGAATGTACTGGTTCTGGGCACGGTGGCGGGCCTCGATCTTGTCCATCCCGATCTGGTTGGCGAACTCGATCGAGGCGCGCAGTCCCCACAGCGCCGGCACGTTCGAGGTCCCGATCTGCTGGAACCGGTAGGCTCCGCCCTTGGGGTCATCCCAGGAACTGCTCACGATCGTGTTCCACAGCCGGTCTTCCATGCCGGCCCGCACGTACAGATAGCCGCTGCCTTTGGGCGCTTGCAGCCACTTGTGCGGGCTTGAGGTGTAGAAATCGCACCCGATGTCGTGCACGTCGAGCTTCATCATGCCGGTGACGTGCGCGCCGTCCACCGCCGACGGAATGCCCTTGGAACGCGCCAGCGCGCATAACTGCTTTGCCGGCAGCACCACGCCGGTGATGGTGGTGATATGGCTGAAGAAGATCATCCGCGTGCGCGGCGTGATGGCGTCGTTGAAGCGGTTGAGCACGTCGTCGGGCGTGGTCAGCGGCTTGGGAACGGTGACCTTCTTGACGACGATGCCGTAGCGTTTGGCCTTGAGCAGCCACGGGTTCTCGCCGCCCTCGTGCTCCTGGTCGGTCATGAGCACCTCTTCGCCGGGCTTCATGTCGAAGCCGTTGGCGATGTAGTTGTTGGCCTCGGTGGCGTTGCGTACAAGCGCCAGTTCGTCCCGCGTGCAGCCAATGAAGGCCGCCATGGGATCGCGGAACTCGTTCCAGGGCCCGTATCCCCAGATAGGGTAGTCCTCCGGATGCGCGTCCGCCATCTGCTCGGTGGTGTTGTAGCCGTCAAAGATGGCCTTCAACACCGGCGCGGGCGAAGACCCGCAGGTGCCGTTGTTGAAGTAGACCTCATCCGCCGGGATCAGGAACTGGCGCCGGATGCCCGCCCAGTAGGCTTCTGGATCGGATGCATATAACGAATCCGGCGGCAGCGAACGGGGCACGGCCGCGAGTCTCTCCAGCAGCGGATGGGTGAACAGCGCGGCGCCGGCCATGCCGGTGCCCGTGAGAAAATGGCGGCGGTTCATGCGGATTCCCCCCCGAGTGATGGCCTCTGGCCGGAGCTTACCTCTCTCCCGCGGGCATTGCAATCGCCGCCGGCCGCTCCAGCGCTGCCATCGCGGGAATTCCCACCGCGGGCCCCAGCGCCAGGGCGGTAAAGGCCCAACCCCATCCCCACTGGCCTTGAATCCAAGGGATGAGCCAAACCGTCACCGTGGCCAGGGT
>DATNAC010000136.1:0-29346 GCA_035573035.1 Terriglobales bacterium | reverse complement strand
CATCTCGCGGCGGCGTTCCAGCGCGCGGGCCAGCAGCAGGTTGGCGACATTCGCGCACGCGATGAGGAGAAGGAGGGCGGCTGCGCCGCCGAGCAGCCGCAGCAATGCGGGCGACCGCCCTAAGGCGGCGGCGCGAAAGGGCGCCACCCACACTTGCATGCCTTGCATCTCCGGCAAATTCAATTTGTCCTGGCGGCGTTCGATCGTCTCCATCTCGGCTTGCGCGTGCGCCAGCGGGACTCCGGGACGCAGCCGCCCAAGCGCCGCGTCGGCGGTCAGCATACGGTCCGCCCACTGCTGCGGCGTGAGAACCAAGGGAACCCAGATTTGCGTTTCGGGGGAGAGCGGCTGGTGAAGAGGGAAGTCGGTGGCGTGGGGATAGGCGAATTCGGGTGGCATGACCCCGACGATTTGATACTCCCGATCCGGCGTCGAAATGACCTTGCCGAGCGCTGCCGCTGTACCGCCAAAATACGTGCGCCAGAGCCGGTAGCCGATGACCGCGACGGGGGCGTGGCCGGGGCGCGCATCGGCCTCGGTCAGGGTGCGGCCCAGAAAAGGCTGCGACTCTAGCGTGAAGAAGAAGTTTCCCAACACCTGTGCGGTGGGGACGCGGACCGGGGCCGAATTCAGATTCAAGGTAAGCACGGTTTGCGCCAGCCCCGTGATCTGCGTAAAGCTGTGGCTCTCGGCCTGCCAATCGGCGATGTCGGCGAAGCTGGGCGCGAGTTCCCGCGGCAGGTTCGCGTAGCGTGGCAATGGCGTCCATAGATAAACGAGCTGGCTGGAGCCTCCGTATGGCAGCGGGTGAAGCAGCGTGGCTTGCGCGAGGCTGAAGACGGTAATCGCCGAGCCGATACCCAACGCCAGGGCGAGCAGCGCGGCCGCGAGGAATCCCGGCGCCCGGCACAGCATGCGTATAGCCTGGCGCAGGTCGCGCCGAAGGATGTCCCCGTGCTCGCGCGGCGCGTTGGCGAGGGTATCGCACAGCAGGACGGCGACGCCGCTGTGCTCGGCCATAGCGGCCATGTCGTCTCCGTATTCCTCCCGAAACTCCGCCGGATAGGCCCGCAGCAGCAGGCGGTACAGCCTACGTGGCTTTGGCGACCAGGCCATATTGCCTCGCGTGGGAGAGGGATTGTTGTAATCGGGCGGCCTCCGCCTTGGCCACAGCGCGGCCGCGCTCGGTGAGGCGGTAGCAGCGGCGCCGTGCGTCCCCGCCGGCGGGTCGCTCGTTCACCCGCGGTTCAGCGATCCAGCCCTGATCAAGCAGGCGCTTGATGGTGCCGTAAATGGTGCCCGGTTGGAGGCGGACACGGCCGCCGGTACGCGCAGCTACTTCCTGCATGATGGCGTAGCCGTGCTGGTCGCCGCCGGCGAGGGTCACCAGGATATGGAACGCCTGCGGTGTTAGCGGCGGTGCGTCTTCGTTCACTACCATGCTGCCAATTATAGTGGGACGAATGGTAATGTCAATGGCTGTGGTGCTGAGGGGGGCGCGCTGGAGTGTCTAGCCGCCGCCGCTGTTGCCGCCACCGCCGATGGCATGGAGGATTTTGCCGAAGAAGCCGCGTTTGGGCTTCTCCTGGGGAGGAGCGGCGGGCTGTGCCGGAATCGGCGTCGTTGTGGGCGCGGGAGCGGCGGCGACCGAGGTTGGTGCGGCCGCCTGGGGTGGCGGCGGAGGCGGACTGGGGCTGGAGAGATGAAAGAGATTCAGCGTACTGGCGATAATCCCCCGTGGGGTCAGCGGGCTGGGGTGCAGGCGGCAGGTCTGCCGCGGTTGGGTACCGTCCAGGTAGTAGTCCACCTCGACCTGCGCGAGGGGGCAGAGCGGCGTGGCCTGCTGCATGGAGACGGTATCGATCTTCACCGGCACCACCCCGGCCGGAGGCGCGAAATCCTTGACGTCGTGGTACGCCGGAAACGCCAGGGCGCTTTTCATGAACTCGGTCCAGATGGGCAGCGCGGCGTGGGCGCCCTCGATGTTGAGGTTGGTGTAGTCGTCCAGCCCGACCCAGACGATGCAGAGCAGGTTGTTGGTGTAGCCGGCGAACCAGGCATCGTGCGAGCTGCCGGTCTTGCCGGCGGCGGGAGCATCGTAGCCCTCGGATCGCACCCGGATGGCGGTACCGGCATTGAGCACGGACTGCATCAGGTTCGTGGTCAGAAACGCCACGCGCGGATCGAGCACCGGCTGCGGCGGATAGCGCGGCTTGAAGACTACGTCGCCGCTGCTGGACTGGACTTGATCCACCATGCGCGGCGTCAATCGCACGCCGCCGTTGGCAAATACCGTATACGCCCCCGCCATCTCCAGAGCGCTGGCCCGATAGGTGCCGATGGCCACCGAAGGGGTGGGCTGGGCGCTGGTAATGCCGGCGGAGTGGGCGAGATCGCAGACCGCTTGCAAGCCCACCTGCTCGGCTAAAGCGATGGTGCCGTTGTTGAGGGAGTGCTCCAACGCCACCCGCAGGCTTACCTCGCCGTAGTACTTTTTCTCGAAGTTCTCGGGAGTGTAGGGCTTGTGGTTGCCATCGGGAAAGCTGGTGCGCACGTCGTCTACCAGCGAGGTCTCGGTAATGGCGGGAATATTGGGCAGCAGTCCGGTCTCCAGCGCGGTCGCGTACACAAACGGCTTGAAGATACTGCCGGTGGGCCGCTGCGCCAGGGCATGGTTCAACTGGCTGGTCGCATAGTTGCGGCCGCCGACCAGCGCCAGCACCGCGCCGGTATGGGGGTCGAGTGCGATCAGCGCCACCTGGGCCGGCGGCAGCGGCTTCACCGCGCCGGTGCGCGCTCCGCGCCGGCTGTGCGCGGACTGGTGGGCGCGCAAGTCGGCCAACTCGGCATCCACGCCCTTCATGCCCTCGGTGACCGCCCGTGCCGCCGCCGCCTGCAGGTCGGGGTCCAGCGTGGTGTAAATGCGAAAGCTCTGGGTGGAGAGGTCGTGCTCGGGAATCTGATCGCTGATGCGGTCGCGCACCATGTCCACGAAGTAGGGCGCGTCACTGCCCTCGTCATTGGCGGCGGTCAGCACCAAGGGGGCTCCGGCGGCGCTGGCGCGTTGTTCCGGCGTAATGGAGCCGGCGCGGACCATGGCCTGCAGCACCTCGTCGCGGCGGCGGCGGGCGCGCTCGGGATGGCGATAGGGCGAATCGAGATTCGGTCCGTGAATGATCCCGGCGAGCAGCGCGCACTGCGCCAGAGTCAGATTCCTGAGATCCTCGCCGAAGTAGGCGTCGGCGGCTTCCCCGAAGCCATGGACGCTGTAACTGCCGCGCTGTCCCAGGTAGAGCTGGTTGGCGTACAGCTCGAAAATCTGCGGTTTGGTGAGCCGCTCCTCGAGCTCCATGGCGACCAAAACTTCGGTCAGCTTGCGCCGCCAGGTGCGCTGAAAGCCCAGGCCGAAGATGT
Organism: Terriglobales bacterium; assembly: GCA_035573035.1. Taxonomy (GTDB): domain Bacteria; phylum Acidobacteriota; class Terriglobia; order Terriglobales; family SCQP01; genus SCQP01. Next base: position 25,932 of record DATNAC010000136.1, on the reverse strand, counting down.
TGCGCGCCACCTGCATGGTGATGGTGCTCGCGCCCTGCTCCCTGCGGCCGCTGCGCACGTCGCGGAACACCGCCGAGGGCACCCGCCACCAGTTCACCGCGCCATGGTGAAAAAAGTCCCGGTCCTCGATGTCGAGCACCGCGTTGATCAAGTTGGGAGGCAAATCCCGGTAGTGCACCAGGCGGCGCTTCTCCCGGTGCTCATCGAAGAGCGAGGTCACCAGCTCCGGCTCCAGATCGTAGCTGGTCAGCGAGGAGTGATCGCTGGTGTCGATAATGGAGGTTACCGAAGCCGAGTCGGTGGGATCGAACTGCACGTCGACCGGAGTGGGCGCCCGGTAGGCATCCGGTCCCGGCCGGATGCCGACCGTGTTGCCCACCAGGGTAAAACTCCCCACCGGCGACGGCTTGTCTTCGGTATAGCCGGCCTGCCGCAGCCAGCGGGTCAGGAGAATGGGCGTGATCTCCTCGCCGGTGGCCACCGTGCGCGGGGCCGCGTATAGCAAGGACGTCTGGCTGAAAATCGGGGCGGCCAGGCGCGCGTCAATGACCGCGGCGTAAACGTTGTAGTAGTGAATGAAGAGACATCCGCAGACCACAAAGGCGAGAAAAATCAAACCCAGAAACGCCTGCCCGATCGGATGCGCCAGCCACCGCACCCAGGGCCGCGTTTGTATGGTGATGGTCAGTGCCGCCTCCGTAAACCGTTGCCTCCAGGATAGCGCAAGCGGGAACGGCGTATGCTACTTACATGGTGCGCACCCGCGATGTCATCCGGGCATGGGGATCCATCCTGCTCGGACGCAAGCCCGCTCTTTCCATTGAAATCACCAAAGAATGCCCACTCCGCTGCCCGGGCTGCTACGCCTTTTCCGAGGGGCATGTGGATGGGGTGAACCTGAAACAGCTGCACGACCTGAAGGGCGACGCTCTGGTGGAGGGAGTGATGAACTTGGTTCATCAGTTCCGGCCGCTGCATGTCTCGCTCGTAGGAGGCGATCCGCTGGTGCGGTATCGCGAGCTCGAGACCCTGGTGCCCCGGATGCTGGCGGAAGGCATCTTCGTGCAGATCGTAACCAGCGCCTTCCGTCCGCTGCCGGCGGCCTGGGCGGGACTGCCCGACCTGGAACTGGTGGTGTCCATTGACGGGCTGCAGCCTGAGCATAACGTGCGCCGTGCGCCGGCCACCTACGAACGCATCCAGAAAAACATTGCCGGACATCAGATCGTGGTGCACTGCACCATCACCGCGCCCATGGCGCGGCGGCCGGGCTACCTCGAGCAGTTTGTCACCGAGTGGTCGGCCAACCCCAACATCAAGAAGATCTGGATGAGCATCTTCACCCCGCAGCGGGGCGAAGAGCTGGCGGAAATCCCCAGCCCTCGGGAGCGGGCCTCCATTCTGGCGGATCTGTTTCGCCTGCGTGAAATCTATCCCAAGCTGGCCATGCCGCGCGGCTTGATCGAGGCGATGGAGCATCCGCCGCAATCGCCGCAAGAATGTGTGTTTGCGCGCGTCACCCAGACCATCTCGGCGGATTTGCGCAGCACCATCGCGCCCTGCCAGTTCGGCGGCGATCCCGATTGCTCGCGCTGCGGCTGCATCGCCTCCATGGGGTTGGCGGCGATTGCCAACTACCGCCTCCCGGTCGGCATCAAGGCGGGGACCATCTTCCACGCCTCGGCCGACATTGGCGACTGGCTCGCCGAGACGCGCGCCGATCACGCCGCCTAAATCAACTGCGCGGCCGCTTCGGCGGCGGCCGCCTCGCGCACCTGTTTGGTGGCGCGGTCCACGATCTCGACCGTGCCTTGGGCGGCCTTCTTGCCCACGGTGATGCGGGTGGGAATGCCGATCAGGTCCGCGTCCTTGAACTTGACCCCCGGGCGCTCGTCCCGGTCGTCGAGCAGCACGTCCACGCCGCGGCCGCGCAGTTCATCGTAGAGCTGCCGGCTGAGGGCGGCTACCGCCGCGTCGCCCAGGTTGGTGGGGGTGATGATTACCTCGAAGGGCGCGATCGAGCGCGGCAGCCAGAAACCATCGGCGTCGTGGTTCTGCTCGATGGCGGCGGTCAGGATGCGCTCCATGCCGATGCCGTAGGAACCCATGATCGGGATCACCTCGGCGCCGGCGGCGTCGAGCACGCGCACGCCCAGGCCGGTGCTGTACTTGCGCCCCAGCTTGAAGATGTGGCCGATCTCGACCGCCTGCGACACGCGCAGCGGCTGGCCGCACTTCGCGCACCCGTCGCCGTTGCGGACGTCGCGCACGTCCACCCACTCCGGCTGGAAATGCACCCCGGGGGTGACGTGGCGCAGGTGGAAGCCTTCGCGGTTGGCGCCCACCGTCAGGTTGGAGCGGCCGCGCAGGGCGGCATCCGCCAGCAGCTTGACCGGGCGCGCGAGCTGCAGCGGACCCACCGAGCCCGGAGGCGCGCCGGTAAACTCGAGAATCTCCTCGGGATGCGCCGGCCGGTACTCCTTGCCGCCGAAGGCGGTGCCCAGCTTGGCTTCGCTGGCCTCGTCGTCGCCCCGCACCAGCACCAGCACCGGCTTCTCCTCGACCATATAGACCAGCGACTTGGCCAGCCGTCCCGGCGCCTCGCCCGTGAACGCCGCCAGCTCGGCGATGGTGCGTTGGTTGGGGGTGGCAAAGCTCTCGGGCTCGCCGGAGTGGCCGCTGGGCAGGGGCGGATCCTGCACCGCCTGGGGAACCCCCTGGGCCTTCTCCAGATTGGCGGCGTAGCCGCAGCCCGGACACAACGCCACCAAGTCCTCGCCGGCGTCGCCCAGCACCATGAACTCCTGCGACTGCGAACCGCCCATCGCCCCCGAGTGGGCCTCCACCGAGACGTAGCGCAGCCCGCACCGGTCGAAAATGCGGCGGTAGACCCGGTCGTGCTTCTGGTAGCTGACGTCGAGGCCGGCTTCGTCCATGTCGAAGCTGTAGGCGTCCTTCATGATGAACTCGCGGATGCGCAGCAGGCCGGAGCGGGGCCGGGGCTCGTCGCGGAACTTGCTCTGGATCTGGTACCAGATCTGGGGAAGCTGCTTGTAGCTGCGCAGCTCCTTGGCGGCGATGGAGGCCATGACCTCCTCGTGCGTCATGCCCAGGCACATGTCACGCTGGAACCGGTCCTTGAGGCGGAACAGGTTGCCCCCCATCAACTCGTAGCGTCCGCTCGCCTGCCAAACCTCGGCGGGGTGCAGCGCGGGCAGGTGGAACTCCTGGCCAATGGTGTCCATCTCCTCGCGCACGATCGCCTGGATCTTGAGCAGCGACCTCCAGGCGAGCGGCAGGTAGTCATACAGACCGGCCGCGAGCTGGCGGATATAGCCCGCGCGCAGCAGGAAAATATGGCTGGCGACCTCGGCGTCCGAGGGGACCTCGCGCACAGTCGGGATGAAAGCCTGGGACCAACGCATAGACAAAAATGGTAGCAGACTGCCCCATACAACTGCCGTTGCCGGCGCGTGTTCTAAGCCGCCATGAAGGCCGTCGTATTTCATGGAGTGGGCGATATCCGCCTCGAGGATGTACCCGAACCCAAACTGCTCGAACCCACCGATGCCATCGTGCGGCTGACCGCCAGCGCCATCTGCGGCACCGACCTGCACCTGGTGCGGGGCACGGTGGAGGGCATGAAGCCGGGAACGGTCCTGGGGCATGAGGGCGTGGGTGTGGTGGAGGAGGTGGGGAAGGGCGTGCGCAACCTCAAACCGGGCGACCGCGTGGTGATTCCCTCGACCATCGCCTGTGGCGATTGCGTATACTGCCGTGCCGGCTACTACGCTCAGTGCGACCGGGCCAACCCCAACGGCCCCATGGCGGGCACGGCGTTTTTTGGCGGTCCCAAAATGAGCGGGCCGTTCCAAGGCCTGCAAGCGGAGTGGGCGCGTGTGCCCTTCGCTCAGGTGGGGCCGGTCAAGCTGCCGGAAGAGGTCAGCGATGACCAAGCCATCTTGCTCAGCGACATCTTTCCAACCGGATACTTCGGCGCCAGCTTGGCCAACATCGAGCCCGGGCGCACTCTCGTCGTGTTCGGCTGCGGTCCGGTGGGGCAATTTGCCATCGCGAGCGCGCGGCTCATGGACGCGGGGCGCATTCTGGCCGTGGATTGCATCCCGTCGCGCCTGGAAATGGCGCGGCGGCAGGGAGCCGAGGTGATTGATTTCAGCCGGGAGGAGCCGGTCGCGGTGGTTCACGAACTCACGAGCGGCATCGGCGCGGATCGCGCGATTGACGCGGTCGGGGTGGACGCCACGCGCGCCCATCATGGGCCCGCCGCTCCCAACGCGGACCAGCGCCGGGACTTCGAGAGCGAGCGCTGCCAGATCGCGCCGCACGCCAAGCCCAAGGACGGCAATTGGCATCCCGGAGATGCGCCCTCGCAGGTGTTGACCTGGGCGGTGAAGTCGCTGGCCAAGGCGGGGACCTTGGGCATCATCGGCGTGTACGCGGACAACTCGGAGCGCTTCCCGGTGGGCACGGCCATGGAGAAAAACTTGACCATCCGCATGGGCAACTGCCATCACCGCAAATACCTGCCTCACCTGCTGCGGCTGGTGGCGGGCGGCGCCGTGCGGCCGGAATCGGTACTGACCCAGCGCCAACCCATGACCAGCGCCATTGAGGCCTACCGTTCCTTCGATCGGCGCGAGCCGGGTTGGATCAAGGTCGAACTGCAACCCGCGGCCCCGGCGCGCAAGGCGGCGTAACGCTCCTGGTCTAATCTTCGCGCAGCGCGGTCATCGGATCCACCCGGGTAGCGCGGTAAGCCGGTACCCAACAGGCGCCGAGCGCTACCAGCAACAGCAGCGCGGCGGTGGCGGCGAAGGTGACTGGATCGGCCGCTCCGACCCCATAGAGCAGGCTGTTCATCAGGCGGGTGGCGGCGAACGCGATCAGGCCGCCGGCGGCCACCCCCGCCAGTGTCAGCGTCATGCCCTGCCGCAGCACCAGCGCCAGCAGATCGCCGCGTCCGGCGCCGATCGCCGCGCGCAAGCCGAACTCGCGCGTGCGGCGGGCCACCGAATAATTCATGACGCCATAGACGCCGACCGCCGCCAGCAGGAGCGCCACCCCGGCGAAGGCGAGCAGCAGCCAGGTCAATAGCCGCGGCCGGGCCTGCTCGGTCGCCAGTATTTGCGGCATCGAGGCGACATGGGCGAGTGGCAGGCTGGGGTCGAGCCGGCGCACCATGGCGCGCACGGCGTTCACCGCGGCGTCGCCGCTCGCGCCGGCGGCGCCCTGCGTGATGATGGACACCGCGCCGGTGCCGGAGGCGGCGGGCTGGCCGAAGGGCAGATACATCTCGGTTCCGGCGGGCTGATCCACGCCCTTGTTCTTGACGTCGCCGACCTCACCGATCACCGTGGCCCAGGGGCCGCTCTGGCCCGGCTGCACGCGGTGGCCGATCGGGTTCTGACCCGGCCAGAACGTCTCCGCCATGCGCTGGTTGACGATCGCCACCGGCGTGCTCCCGGTGCCGTCGCGCTGGTCGAAGGCGCGTCCGGCTAAAACCGGGATGCCCATCGTGGCGAAGTACCCCGGGCTGACCGCCTGGTAGTACTCCACGTTCTGAATGGGGCCACCGGTGCGCTGCACGAACCCCTCGATGCCGGTGTCGTTATCGTCGGGCGGACGGTTGGGCGGCAGGCCGTAGGCGATCGCCGCCGCGCGCACTCCGGTAAGGGTCGGCAGTTGGGACTGCAGCCGCTGGATGAAGGTGTCCTTCTGCGCGGCGGAGTCGGAGCCGGGCAGCGCCACCTGCATCGTCATCAGCCCATCCGGTTGGAAGCCGAGCTGCACGCGCTGCAGGTTCCAGAGCGCGCGCAGCATGAGTCCGGCCCCCACCAGCAGCACCAGCGCCAGGCCGATCTCGCCGATCACCAGCACCTGCCGGAAGCGTTGCGCTCCGCGCGTGGTGCCCGCGCCCCCCGACGACTTGAGCAGCCGGTAGAGGCGGTGGCCCGCGACGTGGGCGAGCGGCGTCAGCCCGAACACGACGCCGGTAGCCAAGGAGAGACCGGCGGTAAAGAGGAGAACGCGCCCGTCCAGGCCGATGCGCGAGAGCAGCGGCAGGGAAGCGGCGGGGCTGGTTTGGATCAGGCGCAGCACCAGGTCAGCCAGTACCAGGCCGAGCGCGGCTCCGGCGCCAGCCAGCACGATGCCTTCGGTCACGAACTGGCGCAGCAGGCGCGCGGTGCCGGCGCCGAGCGCCCCCCGGATGGCGATTTCGCGCTGCCGCGCTTCCGCCCGCGCCAGCAACAAGCTGGCGACGTTGACGCAGGCGATCAGCAGCACCAGCCCCACCGCTCCCAGCAGCAACAGCAGCGCTGGACGTACGGGTCCGGTGACCTCGGATTGGAGCGGATAGCTGGAAATGGGGTGGAAATCGGGGCTGAAGTTGTGCTGATGAGCCGAATGCCCCTCGCGGCCATAGGCGGCCTCCAGCGACTGGAACTCGCTCTGAGCCCGTGCGGGCGACATCCCTGCCCGCAACCGGCCGACAAGGTAAAGGTAGTGCGAAGCCCGCCCGCCGGGACTGGCGGGGTTGAGTTGCAGCGGTGTCCAGACCTCGACCGGCTCGGCCTGACCGAGCGGAAATTGGAATTGCGGGGGCATGACGCCGACGATCGTGGCCCGGGAGCCGTTGAACTCGGTGTCGCCGCCAATGATGCCGGTGTCGCCGCCGTAGGCGCGTCGCCACAGCTCCCAGGAGAGCACCAGCGCGCGCGGGGCGCCGGGCCGGTCGTCATCCGCGGTCAGCCAGCGGCCCCGGGCCGGGGTGACGCCCAAACCGGGCAGCAGCCCGCCGGTGACCAGCGCCGCCTGCACCCGCAGAGGCTGGCTGTCGCCGCTGAGGTTGGCGCCTTGCGTGGTCCAGGCATCGAGCGATTGCCAGGAGTGCGCGTCCTGGCGCAGCTCCAGGTACTCGGGCCCCGAGATCCAGAACCGGTGCAGCCCTCCGTGCGGAAACGCGGGAAACTCCGAGTACACCCGCACCAACTGTTCCGAGTGCGGGAAAGGCAGCGGCCGCAGCAGGACCGCGTTGACCAAGCTGAAAATGGCGCTATTGGCCCCGATGCCCAGCGCCAGGGTGATCACCACCACGGCGGAAAAGCCGGGATTGCGCGCCAGCATGCGCAGGGCGTAGCGCAGATCCTGGAGGATTCCCATGCCACAGCATACCCGGAATCTTGGCGCAGCCCCGGCTTGGGGCATGGGGGGCCCCCAAGCCGGGGCGAGCATAAGCGGGGCCTGCGGCGCGGCCGCGCGGGGGCCCGCACCCATCAATGCACGGGGCTGAAGCTACCAGCGGAGTTCGTTGTACACTCGTGAAGACGCACTTTCTGCACCCGGATGGGAGAAGCCGGAGCGGAGGCGTTCCTGATCCAGCGCTTGGCCGGCCGTTACCGCGTCGCCGGAGCGTTACGTGCATCCCAGCCCGGATGTGATGGAGTGGGCACGGTGCGACTGGAGGCGGTCAGCCGGAGGGCGTTGCTGGTGGTACGAGCCGGCACCAAATCCGGCGGCGGGACCGTGGGGTCTCCGGCCGCCAATGCTGTAAGATGTTGATTGTAAAAGAATTGCCGACGTAGCTCAGTTGGTAGAGCGACTGATTCGTAATCAGTAGGTCCCCGGTTCAAATCCGGGCGTCGGCTCCAAGATTTCGGCCCGGTGCCCGCTCTGATCCAAATCAAACGTGCGTATGAGGCGCCGGCGCGAGGCGACGGCACACGGATTCTGGTTGAGCGTCTCTGGCCGCGGGGCGTGACCAAGGACAAACTTGCTCTCGACGCTTGGGCCAAGGAAGTGGCTCCCAGCTCCGAACTGCGCAAGTGGTACAGCCACGACGTCAAAAAATGGCCGGAGTTTCAGCGCCGCTACCGGGAGGAACTGAAGGCCGACCGCGAGGCGCTGGCGCCCCTCCGCGCCGCCGCCAAGCGCGGGCGCGTGACCCTCATCTACGCCGCACACGACGCCGAGCACAACAGCGCCCTGGTACTGCGGCGCTACCTTCTCGGCAAGCGCTAACGCGGCCAATTTTCCGGGTACAATCGCCGGGGTGCTGACCTACGCCATCGGTTACGTCCAGAGCGTCCAGTTCATCTGTTTTGCCCTGGTGCTGGGCGCCATGGCGCTCCAGGATCGCGAAAACGAAGCCCTGCGCTGGCTGGCGCTGGGCTACGGCATGGGGACGCTTGGGGCCATCATCGGCTTTCTGGCGGCCTGGGAACCGCGCTGGCTGGTGCTGGGCTTTGCCAACCTGGCGGCGCCGCTCGGCTACGCCTGTTTCAACATTTGCGTGGTGCGGTTGGTTGGCCGGGGGCGGGCGACGATCTGGGTCTCGGCGGGGCTGATCGCCGCCGCGGCGCCTCTATTCTTGCACTGGGCCGATTTTCATCACCTCTCGCCGTCCGCCACGTTGGGCGACGGTCTGCTGGCGTTGATAACGACCATGTCGGCGTGGTTGTTGGCGTCGAGCCGGGATCGCGAGACGCGGGCGCCGCGGCTGGTGATGGCGGGGTTCCTGGGAGCCTACGCGGTGGTGGAGTATGCCCGCGTCGTGGTGTACGTCCACACCGGCAAGATGACGGCAATGGCAGCGCCCGCCGTCGAGTACGCCAGCGGGTTTGTGTACGTGGTTTCCTGCTCGCTGCTGCCGCTGGCCTTCATTTGGATGACCAATGTCCGGCTGCACAACCACCTCAACCGCCTGACGCTGCGCGATCCGCTCACCGACCTGCTCAACCGGCGCGGCGTGGAGGCGGCGGTGGCGGAGGAACTGGCACGTTACCGGCGGCGGCGGCACGATTTGGCTCTCGTTCTCATGGATCTGGATGATTTCAAGCGTCATAACGACGCCTACGGCCATCCGGCGGGCGATGCCGCCTTGCGTGAAGCGGCGCGCTTTCTCACGGCGGAGACATGGCCGGGACAAGTGACCGCACGGCTCGGCGGCGAGGAGTTCATCCTGCTTCTGCCCGATTGCGGCAAAAGCGAGGCCGCGGCTTTCGTGGAGCGGCTGCGCGAGCGGTTCTCGCAACTGCGGTTCACCGCGGGCGGCGCTCCGGTGTCACTGACGGCGAGTTTTGGAGTGGCGGTCAGCCATGGGCGGGAAGAGCTCAGCTGGGAGACCCTGATCAGCGAGGCCGACTCCGCCCTCTACGAAGCCAAGGGCGCCGGTCGGAACCGCGTCTGTCTCTACCAATGGGCGCCGCCCGTAATGACATGACGCCGCCATCCCGGGGAAAACGCTGAATGCGTTTGCCCGCGGCCGCACCTACACTGGTCCTCATGCCGATCACCTATTTGCTGCTGTTAGTGGGGTTCGCCGTGGGAGGCTGGTTGTCGCGGCTGGGCGAGCCGAACCGGTAGCCTAAGGCTCACGGCGTGCCATAAAGTCTTGCCATCGGCGCGTCCCTGCGCCTACCATGGGGGAGTCTGTGGAGGAACCCCATGCGTGCCAGCTGGACGTTGATCCTGAGCGTTTCCCTGGCCGCCTGCCTGCCGGCGGCGGCCCAGTTCGGACGGGGGCCGGCCGGTCCGCCGCGCACCACCGAGGTGCCCGCCCTGCAGTTCCGCTACATGGGTCCGGCCCCCGCCGGGCGCATTGCCTCGGCCGCGGGCGTGCCGGGCGATCCCAACACCTACTATCTGGGTGCCGCCTCGGGCGGGCTGTGGAAGTCCAGCGACGGCGGGCATACCTTCCTGCCCATCTTCGACAACCAGGATGTGGCGGCGATCGGTACGATCGCGGTGGATCCCTCCGATCCCAACACGGTCTGGGTAGGTACCGGCGAGCCCTGGGTGATCCGGCCGGCGGATGTGATTGGCGACGGCGTGTACAAATCGAGCGATGCCGGCAAAACCTGGGAGCATCTGGGTCTGGCCGCCACCGGACGGATCGCGCGCATCGTGGTGAATCCCAAAGATTCCAACAACGTCTTGGTCTGCGCCGAGGGGCGGTTGACGAGCCCGCAAGAGGAGCGCGGTGTCTACCGCACCACCGACGGCGGCCAAACCTGGAAGCGCACGCTCTTCGTCAACCCCAACACCGGGTGCAGCGGCCTGACGATGGATCCGTCCAACCCCGATAACCTGCTGGCGGGTACCTGGGAAGTCGTGCAGCGCACCTGGGTGGAGGCCAGCGGCGGACCGGGCAGCGGCGTCTACGCCTCGCACGACAACGGCCAGACCTGGACCAAACTGACCGCCGGGCTGCCGCACTCCCCGTTGGGCAAGATTGACGTCGCCTACGCGCCCTCGAACCCCCAGCGCGCCTATGCGCTGATCCAGACCAGCGACCAGGGCTCGCTCTGGCGATCCGACGACGGCGGCGCCCAGTGGAACGTGGTGAGTTGGGACCGCTCCCTCATCGGGCGCGCCGGCTACTACATCCGGCTGGCGGTGAACCCGCAGAACCCGGACGACGTGCTGATCACTTCCAGCAGCTTCCATCGCTCAATTGACGGCGGCCACACCTTTGCCGGCAACGGCGGCGCGGCGCGGCCGGTCGGCGCGGCGAGCTGCGGCGATTGCCACGACATTTGGATGGATCCCAAGGACCCGGCGCGCTATATGCTCACCGACGACGGCGGCGCCAGCATCGCCACCGGCGCCGGCAACGCGCTCCACGTGTCGCTGCCCAACGGGCAGATGTACCACATCGCCAGCGATAACCGCGTGCCCTACTGGATTTACAGCAACCGCCAGGATGACGGCACCATGCGCGGTCCCAGCACCGTCTCCGAGACCAGCGGCAATGGGCTGCTGCCCAAGAGCGACTTCATGCCGCGGGGCGCGGCCTTCGGCGGGCGCGGCCGCGGCGGGCGCGGCGGTGCGCAACAAGTGGACCAAGCCAAGCTGGCCGAGCTCCCCAAGCCGGCGCCGCCGCCGCCGGGCTACGCGCTGGGACCCGGCAACGGACCGATCACCCCGCCCAATGCCGGCGGCTACGGCCGCGCCGCGGTCGAGCCGCTGCGCTGGCAGCCCGATATCGGCGGCTGCGAATCCGGCTTTACCGTGCCCGATCCCACCGACGCGCACATCGTGTGGGCCACCTGCTACGGCAACAAGCTCACCCGTTACGATGATCGCGAGGGCACGCCCCATTCGGTGGAACCCTCCGAGATCACGCTCGACTCGCCGCCGAACCAGGTGAAGTACCGCTGCCACTGGACCTCGCCGCTGGCGATCGACCCCTTCGACACCCAGAACGTGCTCTATGGCTGCCAGATGGTGCTCAAGACCAGCGACAAGGGGCACTCCTGGACCGAGCTCAGCCCCGACCTCTCGACCAAGGATCCCTCGCGCATCGTCAACAACGGCGGCATCGAGGGCGACAATCTGGCGCAGTACGACGGCGAGGTGGTGTGGTCCATCGCCTACTCGCCCATCCAGCGCGGCTTGATCTGGGCCGGCACCAACGACGGCAAGCTCTGGTATACCAAGGAGGGTGAGTCCAAAACTCAGGCCCACTGGACCGACGTCACCGCCAACCTGCGCCTGCCGCCGTGGGGCGAGATCAACCAGATCTCTCCCTCCAGCTTCGATCCCGGCACCGCCTACATCGCCGTCGATTTCCGCATGGCAGGCAACAACGACTACAAGCCCTACATCTTCAAGACCGCCGATTTCGGCGCGTCGTGGACAAAGATCACCGGCGACATCCCGTCATCCAGCCCGCTTGACTACGTGTTGACGGTGGCGGAGAACCCCAACAAGAAGGGCATGCTCTTCGCTGGAACGGCGCACGCGTTCTACTACTCCATGGACGACGGCGCCCACTGGATTCACTTCAACAAAGGCCTGCCGCCGGCGCCGGTGAGCTGGATCAACGTGGAGAAGCGCTTCCATGACGTGGATGTCTCCACCTACGGCCGCGGGCTCTACATCCTGCCCGACATCACCACGCTCGAGGCGGCCGGCAGCGCCACGCCGCCGAGCGGCGCCACCCAACTCTTCCCGCCGGCGGACGTCTTCCGCCAGGCGCGCAGCGCCTTCCCCACCGCGGCGGAGCCGGCGCGTCCGCAGTTTACGTTCAACTTGGCGGAGGCGCCGAGCAGTCCCGCTCAGATCGAAATCTTGGATGCCGCCGGCAAGGAGGTCCGCACCGAGAAGGTGCAGGCCCACGTCGGCATGAACGGCTTCGACTGGGATCTGCTCTACGACGCTCCGCACCTGGTTGAGCTGCGCACCACCCCGCCCGAGAACCCGCACATCTGGGAGGAACCGCGCTTCCAGGGCAAATCCATCCGCACCATCACGCATTGGGGGATTACCCCGACCACCGGCATCCCCATGGCCGCGCCGGGGCATTACCAGATTCGCCTCACGGTGGACGGCAAGAGCTATACCCAACCCTTCAACGTGCTGAAGGATCCGGATGTCGAGGCTTCGGACGCGGTACTGAGAGCGTCCACCGCCGCCCAGGTGCACACCCGCGCCGATATCACCGAGACCTCCGACATGGTCAACCAGATGGAGATCTGGCGCAAGCAGATCGAGGACGACCGCAAGGCGCATCCGGATTCGGCCGGACTCAAGCAGCTCGACCAGCAGATCCTGGATGTCGAGCTGCAACTGGTCAGCCGCGAGTCCATGCTCAGCGACGACAAGTACTTCCCGACGGCCTACAAGGTCTACATGAACCTGATCTGGCTGAGCGGCGGCGTGGGCCAAGGCGCTTCGGATGAAGCGGGCGGCCTGGACTATGCGCCCACCGCGGCCCAGGAGCGGACCATCGCCGACATTGACGCCAAGCTGGCCAAGGCCAAGACCGGTTTCAACCAGTTGAAGACGGTGACGATCCCGGCCTTCAACAAGACCAGCGGATTGGCGGCGATCACCGACGCGCTGCCCGCCAATGAGCCGGCGGGCGGGCAGTAGGCAATCTAGCAGCCCGTGGTGCAATAAACTTGGCTCCGGTCCAGCACACGAGACCCGCTCTGGGCGCGGGTCTCGCACGTCTCCGGCATGGGCTCGAGGCGTTGCACCACGGGCTGCTAGCCGGCGATCTGCGATAGCAGCCAGGCGAACTCGAAGGCCGTTTCGTGCAGCTTGTCGTACCGGCCGGAGGCCCCGCCATGCCCGGCGCCCAGGTTGGTCTTGAGCAGCAGCGGCGTGTCGTTGGTTTTGAGGTGGCGGAGCTTGGCCACGTATTTGACCGGTTCCCAGTACATCACCTGGCTGTCGTTCAGGCTGGTCGTCACCAGGATCGCTGGATAGTCCCGCGCCGCCAGGTTGTCGTAGGGGCTATAAGACCGCATGTAGGCCGCGGCTTCGGGCTGGTTGGGGTCGCCCCACTCCAGGTACTCGCCCACCGTCAGCGGCAGGCTGGCGTCGAGCATCGTGTTCATCACGTCCACGAAGGGCACCGCCAGGTGGGCGGCGCGGAACAGCTCGGGGCGCAGGTTCACCACCGCGCCGATCAGCAGGCCGCCGGCGCTGCCGCCCTCGATGGCGAGCTTGTCGGCGCTGGTCCAACTCTCGCGGATCAGGAATTCGGCGGCATCGATGAAGTCGAAGAAGGTGTTCTTCTTCTTCATCAGCATCCCGTCGTCGTGCCAGGCCTCGCCCATCTCGTTGCCGCCGCGGATGTGGGCGATCACGTAGACCACGCCCCGGTCGAGCAGGCTGAGCCGCGCGACCGAGAAGCCGGCGGGAACGCCGTAGCCGTAAGAGCCGTAGCCATACAGCAATAAGGGGCCAGGACCCGAGGTCCGCGCCGAGGGCTTGTAGACTGCCGACAGCGGCACCCGCACCCCATCGCGGGCGGTCACCCAGAGCCGCTCGCTGCGGTACTGCGAGGCGTCGTAGCCGCCCAGCACCGGCTGCTGCTTGAGCAGCGTGATTGTTCCCGTGTCCATTCCGTACTCGTAGACGCCCGGCGGCGTGACCATGCTCTGGTAGCTATAGCGAAAAACCTGGGTGTCGTTCTCCGGATTGCCGCCGCCGAAGGCGGAGTACACCGGCTCGGGAAAGGGAATGGCCCGCCACGTCCGCGTGGCGAAGGTGTGGACGCGGAGCCGGTTGAGCCCTTCCGTCTTTTCGTGCGCGACGGCATAATCGCGAAAGAGATCGAGGCCTTCGAGGAGCACCGCCGGATCGTGAGGCAGGAATTCGCGGCCCTGTTCGAAGCGAGGTTCCGCCACCGGCACCGTGACCACGCGGAAATTCTTGGCATGCAGATTGGTGCGGACGTAGAAGAGCCCGTCGCGGTGATCGAGGTCGTACTTGTGATCGCGCTGGCGGGGAAAGAATAGCCGCAGGGGAGACTCGGGCGCGTCGCCGCGGAGGTAATGGAACTCGGTGGAGTCGGTGGCGCCGATGCCGAGCAGCAGGTAGGCGTGGTCGCGCGTGCGCTGCACCCCGATGTTGTACAGCTCGTCCGCCTCGTGGTAGATCTCAACCGGCGCCTCGCCCAGCCGGCGGCGGAAGAGCCGGTCGGAGCGTTTGGTGACGGCGTCCTCGGTGGAGTAGAACAGGGTGCGGTTGTCGTTCGCCCACTCGATCGAGGTCACGCGCTCGTCGGTGTCGGGAAGCAGCGCTCCGGTGTCGAGGTTCTTGACGTGAAGCTGGTACTGCCGCATTCCGGTAATGTCGGTGGTATAGGCCAGCAGTTGCGCATCGTCGGAAATCTCAAATGCCCCCAGACTGAAAAACGCCAGGCCTTTGGCCTGTTCGTTCATATCCAGCAGGATTTCTTCCGGCCCCTCGGGCTCGTTGCCTTCCGGGGCGCGCTTGCGGCAATGGATCGGGTACTGGAGCCCCTCGACCGTGCGCGAGTAGTAGAGATAACGGCCGCGGCGGATTGGCACGCTCAGATCGGTCTGCTGGATGCGGCCCAGCATCTCCTGGTAGAGCGTATCCTCCAGCGGCCGCAGCGGGGCGGTGACGTCGGCGGTGTAGGCGTTCTCGGCCTCGAGATAGGCCATGACCGCCGGGTCGGCCTTCTGCCGCAGCCAGGCGTAAGGATCGGACTCGGGGGCGCGGCGTTCGGCCACGGGGGCGGAGAGTGTTTCGGGCATGGTCAGTAGCCGGCGGCCTTGTCCACCGGGGTCAGCAGCGGCTCGCCATTGCGGTAGCGCCGGAAGTTTTGCAGAAAGCACCGCATGCCGAGCGCGGTCCAGTGCGGCTCGACGGTGCGGTCGGTGCAGTGCGGGGAGAGGAGCACGTTGTCCATGCTCCAGTACGGATGATCGGCGGGCAGCGGTTCGTGCTCGAAGACGTCGAGCGCGGCGCCGGCGATGCGCCCGGCGCGCAGAGCGGCGATCAGGGCGGTTTCGTCAATCACCGGTCCGCGGCCGGCGTTGACCACGAGTGCCGAGGGCTTCATCGCGGAGAAGGCGGCGGCGTCGAGCAGGCGCCGGGTCTGCGGCGTGAGCGGAGCGGCGGCCAGAACCACGTCGGCTGCGGCCAGACGGGCGTGGAAGCGCGCCGGTGCGGCCGTGTCTTGGCGCGAGATGGGCTCGATGCGCATGCCCAGTTTGCGGGCGGCGCGAGCGCAGCAGCGGCCGATGCCGCCGTATCCGACGATGGCCAACACCTTGCCGCGCGGGCTCTCGACCTCGAACTGCTCCCAGCGGTGAGCGCGCTGCTGTTCCACCAGCCGCCGCCCCTGCTTGTAGAAGTACAGGATGGCGAAGACGGTGAACTCCGCCAGCGGCTCCGCGTAGACGCCTTTCGCGTTGGAGACGGCGACGTTGCCGGCGGCCAGCTCGGGGATCAGCAGCCGGTCCACGCCCGCCTCGAACGAGTGTACCCAGCGCAGGCGCCGACCGGTGTGCGGCCACACCGCGGCAAACGGCGGTGTGGCGCCCGCCAAGCCGGAGTACAGAATGACCTCGGCGTCCGCGGCTGCGCTGGCGACGGTGGCCGCGTCCGCGGTGACCGTGAGGTCCGCCCAGGGGCGCAGCTTGTCCAGCATGGCGGCCGCCGGCAAGCCGGGCGGGCAGATAGCCAGAGTGGAGATCTTCGCGGGCTTCAATCGCCCATTGTACCGTGCCCGTTATTTTCCCTTGGCGTGTCCTTTGGCCTTATGCTGCTTGAACACGGTGCGGGCGGCGACTTCCTTGGCGCGCTTGCCATAGCGTCCCGAGTGCTCGGCCGATTCTTTGATGTGCTCGTACTCGCGCTGTTCCTTGGGGCTGACCCCCGCCAGATGTTTGCGTCCGGGCATGAGAATTCTCCTAGGCGATTTGGATGCAAGGCAAGCGGAGCGGGGCGCAGGGCTCCCCGCGCAGCCGCGCTGGGGCCCGCGCCCATCAATGCATGCCCTTACTGCCCGGGGTGGTAGCTCCGCTCGGTGTGGCCCTTCAGGTCCTCGGGGTAGAAGTACACCGTGCGCAGGTTGCCGGTGGCGTAGCGCTCGGCTTCGTCGCGGAAGTGGGGCGAGCTGGGATCGCCGCTCTCGCCGCCGGCGGTGATGGCGCGCGCGGTCACGCGCGGGCCGAAGTCAACCACCGCCACGAAACTGTTGCCGCTGCTGCCGTAGATACGTTTGGTGCCCGGGTACTGCCGGGCGGCGAACGACGCCAGCGAGCCCCACACCGCGGTGGTGAACTCCACCGGGGTGCTGGGCAGGGAATCGTCGAACTTGGGATGGTAGATGGAGTCGTCCAGGCGCTGGAAGCGGTTGATCTCCCCCCAGGGCGTCTTCCAGGTGCCGAAGTCGGCGTTGAGCTTGTCGATGGCGGCGGACAGGGCCTGTAGCAACTGGTCGGGTGTGGCCTGCGTGGCCACGTAGCTGCTGTCGTCCTCGACCGCCTTGCGCGCGGCGTTGCCGGTGACGCGCATGATCTGGCCGCCCCAGTAAACTGCCACCGAAGTCGGGATGGAGTCCACCCCCCAGCGCAGGTTCCATGTGCGCAGCATCTCGATGGGGTCGTGCAGCTTGGCTTTGAGCGGGTTGGAGGCGGAAGTGTTGTCCCAGGCCTTGACCAGCGCCGGAATGGTGTGCGTGAACCAGGGCTGGTAGCTGTCGAACGCGGCGCCGATCAGAGTGGCCGGGGTGAAGTCGTGCCCGGCGCTGAGCACGCGCACGGCGTGCACGCCGCGCATGGACTCGAACTGGCCGCGGTCCACGTACTTGGGGAAAGCCTCGCGCTTGGGGCTGCTGGGCCCGGCCGCCGACCAGGGCCAGTTGTTGGAGTTGTAGAGCCAGCCGCTGGCGGGGTCGAGCAGATGCGGGGTCTGGTCGAGCGAGAGCACGCCGTGCCAGTCGGTGGCGGGGTCGCTGCCGTCCACCGGCTTGTTCCAGTCGAACCTGTCGTCGCGGCGGGGGATGAAGTCGGAGTGGAAGTAGGCGATGTGGCCGTCGGCGTCGGCGTAAATAGTGTTGTTGCTGCTGTTGGTGTGGAGTTCCATGATCTGGTGGAACTCCTGGTAGTTCTTTGCCTTGGTGCGCTCGAAGTCCTGTTCCAGCGCCTTCACCGGCTCCTGCATCAGCCGGATCGTCTCCCACTTGCCGTTGACCTCGCCGATCACCGGACCGTGCTGGGTCCAGTAGCCGGTGAACTTGCGCTCGGCCATGCTGCCGTCGGACCTCTTATAGGGTATGGAGATGACCGCCTGCTTCACCGGGAGCTGCTGGTCGCCGTACTTGTAGGTGTAGCCGTCGCCCGACTTGGTCACGGTCTCGAGGTAGAAGTCGATGTTGTTGACGCCGCTGGAGGTGTGCATCCAGCCCAGGCGCGGGTTGAAACCCTGGTAGATGGAGAACTGTCCCCAGGTGACGGCGCCGTAGGCGTCGAGGCCCTGATCGCTCGACATCTGCAGTTCGCTGCGGAAGTAAAACGAGGTGTGGGGATTGATCCAGAGCAGGGCGTGGTGATCGGCGCTGTTCTTGGCCGAGATGGCGATCCCATTCGATCCGGTCGGGTCGGGCGGCAGGTAGCTGGGCGGAGGAGGCGGTGGGGGTGGCGGGGTGATGCCGCCGGGCTGCTGCGCGTAGAAGCCCTGCACGCCGCGCAAATTGGCGCGCTCGATGTCGCCCCCGATGCTGCCGTCGGTGAAGGCCAGCGCCATCCAGGGCTCGAAGCGATGGATCACCTGGGGATGGACGTTGGGGTGGGTGTAGAGATAGTAGTTGAGCCCGTCGGCGAAGGCGTCCATGAGCGACTGCAGCCAGGGCGGGCAGGCGGCGTAGTCCTTCTTCATCTCCACCGGATCAATGAACAGCCTCATGCGCAGGTCCTGCCAGATGGCGCTCTCGCCTTGCGCCTGCGCGGACCAGCCGAGGGCGAGCAGGTAGTTGTTCTCGACCCGGTTGAAGTCGTCCTCGGCCTGGGTGTACTCCATACCGAAGACGGCGTCGGCGTCGGTTGCGCCGTGCACGTGGGCAATGCCCCAGTCGTCGCGCACGATCGTGACCTGCTGCGCCTCGTGCTTCCAGCGCGCGATCTCCTGGGCGGTAGGGGCCTGGGCCAGGGCGAGGCCGGAGAGGGCACAACTGGCGGCGAGGACGCCGGCGAGACGGGCGAGCGGCATGCGCATAGAGCTACTATTTAGCGCCACGCCACGCCAGATTGCAAGCAGTCGGGGGCACCACGATCACTCACGGAGTGACTGGGCGGCCCTCGCCCAGCGGCCGGAAGCCGACGCTCTGCCAGAGGGCGTCGGTATCGTAGACGCGGCCGCTGCGGATGACGCGGCGCACCTGGCGCAGGGCGGCGAAGTTCACCAGCGGATCGCCGGCGACCAGGATCATGTCGGCGCGCTTGCCCGGGGTGATGGTGCCGACCTGATCCGACACCCCCATCACGCGGGCGGAACCCGAGGTCGCGAGGTCGATCACCTGCATCGGGGTCAGCCCGGCCTGCACGTAGAGTTCGAGTTCGCGGTGAAAGCTGACCGCGGGCACCGACTTGTCGGTACCCGCCACCAGCGGCACGCCCGCGTCGTAGAGCGCCTTGACGATCTGGAACGAGCGGGTGAGGTTCTCGCCGCGTCCGCTGGCGCTGCCGATCATGGCTTGCAAGCTGTGGGGCGCGCGGGCAAAGCCGGGTTCAAACGAGGCGATCGGGACACTCGCTGGATGCGCCAGCAACTCGCCCCAGGCGAGGGTGGGGTCGACAACGGTGCCGTGCTGTTTGAGAAAAGCGACCGTAGCGGGCAGCCCGACCGCGCGGACTTCCTGGGTGACGTAGCCCAGATGGTTGATCTGGTCCATGCCGTCCTCGACGCCCTGGAAGGCGGTGAGGCCGTGGGGAATGTGTCCGGTGACGGTCATGCCCAGGCGGTGGGCCTCGGCGGTAATGGCGCGCAGCACGTCGGGCTGGATCAAGTCGTAGATTTTGATCTGGCTGAAGCCGGCGGCGTGGTACCGGTCCACCATGGCGCGCCCCTGGGCGGGGGTGTCGGCCCAGTTGGTGGTGAAGGTAGCGGGGCCGCTGCCGTCGAGCAGGCCGGCCATGAGCAGGTGGGGCCCGAGGGCCTGGTCGGAGGCGAGCAGTTGGTGCAGCGCGACGAGAAAGCCGAACTCGCCGCCGCAGTCGCGCGCCGAGGTGACACCGGCGGCAAGGTAGGCGGGCCCGTACTCGACCTGGGCGAAGTGGGCGTGCATTTCCCACAGGCCGGGGAGCAGGCTCTGGCCCTGGGCGTCGAGCACGGGGACGCCGCGCGGCACCTTTACCGTGGCGGCGGAGCCGGCGGCCGTGATCCGGTTGCCGCGCACCAGCACCGTGGCATCCGGGATGGGGGCGCCCCCGGAGCCGTCTATCAGCAGCGCATGTTCGATGGCGTAGGTTCCTTGCTGAAGCGGCGGGATCCGATGGGCGATGTCCCGGAGCTCGCGCATGCGGTCCGCGGCCGCGCTGGCAATGAGCCGCGGGAGGGCGGCCGCGTACTCGGGCCGCACCGCCTCCAGCGGCAGGTTGCCGGCATAGGTCACCGCGGCGGCCAGGTTCTGGTGGGGATCGAGCCAGAGGGCTTCCTTGCCCCAAACAATATTGTCGACCGCGAAGCGGCGCAGCGATGTTGCGCCGGCGTGGTCCGTGCCCACCTCGCGAATATGGATGTCGTCGCCGGCGGGCAGTTGGCGCAGCGCAGCCGGGCGCCCGTGGGCCAGCCAGTAGCGCAGCATCATCATTTGCACCGAGAGCGGCGCGTACGAGTCCACGGTAAAGAAGGGACGGGTCTGCGGGCCCGGGGTAACGGTGGCGCTGACGCTGAAGGGACGGTAGACCTTGCCGTGGACGTCAAAGTAGGTCGGCGTCAGATCCGGGCTCAGCCGCAGCGTTCCCTGCAAGGAGATCTTGGTGCCGCGCTCGGTGTAGCTGAACTGCGCATCGAGCTCGTCGTGCTGGAGGGTGTAGGCCTCCTGACCCACCGGAACCTGCTGGAAGTAGAGCAGCAGCTTGCCGGTTTGCGCCGAGGCGGGAGCGGCCCACGCCAGGGCGCCGAGCAGCAGGGCGAGTCGGGTTTGTGATTGCAACATGGCGCGCGAAGTGTAGCGCCGCCGCGTGTGCAATGCAAGCGGCGCCGCCAATGATCACCGCCATTCGCGGGGGTCGCGCCGTTTGCACTGTGGGCAAAGTCGGTGCGAAGGGCCGCGAACCGGGCCCCCACCGCGTTCTGCGCGGTGGAGAGGTTGTAATTCCGCAGGGGCGAAGCTCGCAGTGCGAGCTTCGCGCCCCCGGCAAGCAATGCAGGCGCGGTCCCCGCGAGCGCAGCCCGGGCTTGGGACTCCGAGCCCCAAGCCCGGGCGAGCATAGCAGCCCGTGGTGCAACGCCTTCGACCCATGCCGGAGAGGTGCGAGACACGCGCCCAGAGCGGGTCTCGTGGGCTGGACCGGAGGCCAAAGTTCATGGCACCACGGGCTGATAGGCGGGGCGCGCGGCGAAGCCGCATCGCAGGCGCCTCGGGGGGGCCTGCGGACGGGATTCCTTGGAACAGTAGGACTCTTGCGTCATATGAAAATTCACAGAAAATTTAGTTTGTCAAAGGATATTCATTTCATGTAGATTGGCGTCGTTCGAGGCTGGATTCGTGGAGTCCACCGCGGCTCACAGGAGACATGGTCCATGCGAAAAATGAAAAATAGAGGAATTCCTGTTTTATCGGTGTGCGTGTTGACAGTGTGGATGTTCCTCGGCGCCGGAGTGGCGTCGGCGCGGGCGCAGAGCAGTAGCGGTACCGTTACCGGTCAAATTACCGATCCCAGTGGCGCGGCCATTCCGGGGGCTGTGGTGCTGCTGATCGACGACAGCACGGGAACGGCGCGCACCGTGCAATCCAACGCGACCGGTCGCTATCTTTTCCTGAACGTCAATCTGGGCACCTACGATATTTCAGTGTCGAAGGAAGGGTTCCAGCAGTCGAAGCTGAGCAAACAGCCGGTCACGGTGGATATTGCGCTAACCGCCAATTTCAAGCTCACCATCGGAGCCTCGACACAGACGGTGGAAGTCACCGCCAGCCCGGGCGCCGATTTGCAGACCATGAGCGCCACCATGGGGACCACCATCAGCGGGTCGGCGGCTCTGGCGCTCCCCAACCTCGGCCGTGACGCCTCGTCGCTCTTGCTCTACCAAGCCAACACCAATCCGATGACCGGCAATGTCGCGGGCGCGGCCACCGACCAGAACTCCTATACCCTGGACGGCGGCAATATCAGCAATGACCTTGACGGCTCCAGCCTCTCCTACACCGGCGGTTTCAGCACCAACCAGTCCGGTTCGGGCGTGGTGCCGACGCCGGTGGAAAGCATTGAAGAAGTACGCATGGACACCAACAACCCGAGCGCGGCTTATGCCAATGCCTCGGGCGGCGAAATCGTGATGGCCACCAAACGCGGCAGCAAGGATTGGCATGGCTCGGCCTATGATTTCTACCAGGCCAACTGGCTGAACGCCGACTCCTGGTCCAACAATCGCTCCGGCATTCCGCTGCAGAAGACCCATCAGAATCGCTTCGGCTTCTCTCTGGGCGGACAGATGTTGCCCAACATGTTGGGCGGTCCCACCTTCTTTTTCGTGAACTACGAAGGGCGCCGCTACCCGGAAGCCGGCACGTCAACCTTAACCGTGCCCTCGGCGCTGATGCGGCAGGGAATTCTGCAGTTTGCGGACGCCAAGGGGAACATCGAGCAGTGGAATTTGGCCACCGCCCAGAACTGCGGTTCCGGCGGTAACCTGCCCTGCGACCCGCGCGGCATCGGCATCAATCCGGTGGTTTCTTTGATCTGGAACAAGTACATGCCGATGCCCAACAACGCTTCGGCCGCGGGCGACACGCTCAACACGCAGGGCTACCAGGCGCAGATCAACCTGCCGCAGAAGAACGACAGCGTCGCCTTCCGCATGGACCACAACTTTGGCAAGAACTGGCAGCTCATGGGAAGCTACCGCTTTTACCGGGCGGTAGCCCCGACTTCGTCGCAGGCGGACTGGGGCGGCGTGCTGCCCGGCGACACGCTGGGGGTGCCGACCGCGACCCGCAATGTTCCCGTGCAGCCCCGGTATTTGGTATTTGGCCTGACCGGTCAGCTCTCTCCCAACGTCACCAACCAGACTCACTTCAATTTCGTTCGCAACTGGTGGGCTTGGGAGACGGCGGGGGTGCCCAACGTGGCGTCCTCGCTGGGGATCGCCGCTTCGGTCAACATCGACAATAACAACGGCGGCATCGGCCTCATGCCGATCAACGAAGGTTGGGGCACCGCCCGGCAGCGCATTTGGGACGGCAATGATTGGAACTACAGCGACGACCTGAGCTGGATCAAAGGCAATCACTTCTTCAGCGTCGGCGGCGATTTCCTGCATGACTGGATGCACCATACCCGCGACGACAACGCGGCCGGAAGTCTGACCGCTCCGGAGTACATCATCGGCAACAGCGGCAGCGTCGTGACCTCGGCGAATTACCGGCCCCCAAAGTGCAATGTGGGCGCGGGTCTGGTCACCGGATGCATCACCGCCAGCAGCACCAGTTGGGATACGCTCTACTACGAAACCCTGGGCGTGTTGTCCAACGCCAACGTCTTTGCCAGCCGCGTGGGTCCGGATCTCACCCTCCAGCCGCAGGGTACGATGCTGTTCGATACCAGCGTGATTGATAGCTGGAGCGTGTACGCGGCCGATAGCTGGCACGTTTCTCCCAGCCTTACCCTTACCTACGGCCTGAACTGGGGCGCGCAGATGCCCCCGGTGGAGGCGAACGGCAAACAGGTCATGCTAGTGGACGCGGCCGGGAACCCGATCAACACCACGTCCTATATCAACCTGAAAGAACAAGCGGCGCTGCGCGGACAGGCGTATAACCCGGTGGTCGGCTATGCTCCCGTCGGTGATATCAACGGCGGTGAGAAGTATCCCTTCTCTCCGTACTACGGCGGCGTGAGCCCGCGCCTCTCAATGGCTTGGAATCCGACGTTCGACGGCGGCGTCCTGGGCTCGTTATTCGGTACCCACTCCACCGTATTGCGCGCGGGGTGGTCGCGGGTTAACGACCGCACTAATGGCGTGAACATGGTGCTGGTGCCGCTTTTGGGTGTCGGCTTCGGCCAAGCCGATACCTGTTTCGGCGTGAGCATGGCGGATAGCGGCTGCGCCGGCCAGCGCACCGTCAACGCCAGCAATGCGTTCCGCATCGGGACCGACGGCAAATCGGTGCCGCTGCCGCCGCTGCCCGCAACCTTAAGCACCCCGGTCCAACCCGGCGTCAATAGCGCCCCGGTGAGCAACGGCGACACGCTGGCGCCGGACTATCGCCCCGGCGTGAACGACCAGTTTACGGTCAGCCTGCAGCGGCAACTGCCGCACCAGATGCTGGTGGAGCTTGGCTGGACGGGTGTTTTCGCCCGGCATGTATACGCCACCGAGGATTTGGATGCGGTGCCCTACATGATGACCTTGGGCGGCCAGACTTTCGCCCAGGCCTATGCCAATGTCGCCCAGCAACTGAACGCGGGGAAATCCCCTACTCAGGTCAGCGTGCAGCCATTCTTCGAGAAGGCTCTCCAGACCGGGCCGGGCAACTACTGCCAGGGGTTCTCGAGCTGCACCGCGGCGGTCGCCGCGAACGAAGGCCCGAACGGCACCGGCAACATCACCAACTCCGATGCCTGGTCGACGTGGGCGGATCTCGAGGGGAACTGGGTATTCGGACCTGATCTCCTGGCCTCACAAGGCTTGGGCGGGGCGGAACTGAGCGGATCGGACGGACGTTCCAATTACAACGCCGGAACGATCACGGTGCAAAAGCGCTCCACCAACTTGACCCTGGATGCGAATTTCACCTATGCGCACCAGCTCGACATGACCAAGCTGGTCCAGGCGCTGGTGGGTTCGCAAACCGTCAACCCCTTTGACCGCAATTATGACTATGGTACGGATGGCAGCGACATCCGTTACCTGTTCAACTTGACCGCTCTTTACCGTCTGCCCTATGCCAACCAAAATGGTCTGGTGGGCCGGGTTCTCGGCGGGTGGTCGGTGGCGCCTATTTTGACTTGGCACAGCGGCGCCCCGCTGGAGATGGGTGATATCAGCGGCGGCGGCGAGTTTGGCGCGTGCAGTTGCAATACCGACTTTGGGGTAAGCGCCATCCCAACCGGGCCGATCCCGAGTACCCAGGTCATTCAGGGATTCACCAGCGATGGCGTGACCGGCTTCAACCAGGACGTCACCAAAAATAACCCTCATGGCATTGGAATCAATGCCTTCTCCAACCCGACCGCGGTGTTCAACTCCTTCCGGTTGGCTTACCTCGGGGTGGACTCCAACGCCAACACCATATTTGGCCGTGGCTTCCCGTTCTGGAATCTGGACATGAACCTCCAGAAGGACGTCAAGATTACAGAAAGAATGGGAGCAACGGTCAACGTCGAGATGATCAACGCGCTCAACCACGTCAACTGGAACGATCCCAACCTCAATCTGTCGGATCAGGCGAGTTTTGGCGACATTACCGGGGTAAGTCCGGGGCCGCGCACGATCGAGCTCGGCCTGCGGCTGCACTGGTAGCGGGCACCGCGCCTCATTAGCCCTCACCGCCGTCGCCGGAATGGTTCCGGCGGCGGCGGTCTGGTTTGACACTTAGTTTCCCCTGCTTCAAGATGAAAAGAGTATGAAGCGCCTCGCATTGCTCTTCCTTGCCGTTTCCCTGGGTGTGCTGCCCGCGGCCGTGGCGCAACAGGCGCCGGCGGCGGTGCCGCTGGCGTTTGAGGTGGCCTCGATCAAGCCGGCGCCGGATATCGCCAGCGTGATCGCCTCGCACCAGATGCCGCACGTGGGGACGCGGCTGGATGCCGGCCGGATTGATATCGGCTTTGCCTCGCTGCAAGACCTGATCTGCACCGCCTACACATTGAAGCCGTACCAGGTGTCCGGGCCGGATTGGTTGACGAGCGAGCGGTTCGACATTCTGGCCACCTTACCGCAGGGCGCGACCAAGGATCAGGTGCCCCAAATGCTCCAGACGCTGCTGGCGCAGCGGTTCCAGCTTACTTTCCATCGCGACTTCCACGATCTGCCGGTCTATGCCCTGATCGTTGGTAAGGATGGCTCCAAGCTGCCCCCGGCCCCCGCCGACGCGGATGCACCGCCGCCCACTCCCGCCCCGGCGGCGCAAACCATCCAGACCGGCAACGGCGCCGTGACCGTGAACTCCGCCAAGGGCGCGGATGGGGCTACCACGACGACCATTACGGGAGGCAAGACCGGCCGCACCCAAGTCACCATGGTGGACGGCAGCATGCACTTGGTGGCGTCGAAGGTGACGCTCCCGAACTTTGCCGATATGCTGACCCCGATGCTCGACCGCCCGGTGCTCGACCAGACCGGCCTCGGCGGCGCCTACCAGATCAGCCTGGCGGTTTCCAACGAGGACCTGCGCGCGATGGCGCGCGCGGCGGCGATGAAGATGGGCATGCCGCTTCCCCCGGCGCTGGCCGGCGCAAGCGGCGAGGCTTCGTCCCCCAG
>DATNAC010000135.1:0-3322 GCA_035573035.1 Terriglobales bacterium | reverse complement strand
GGATGCGGTTTAAGCTTACACGAATCGCTGGCCCCGTGGGCCAACCCAGCCCCCCACCAAAGGGTGCATCCCGGGGCCTGATCCGCCCCCTACTCCAGGTCCAACCGCCGCAGCTCCACTTTGGCCTCGCCCAGAATCCGCGCCGAAGTCTCACTCAGCGGGTAGTGAGCGTTAAACACCACCTCGCGGATGCCCGCGTTGATAATCATTTTTGTACACTGCAGGCACGGCGACAGCGTGGTGTAGAGGATCGCGTCCTTGATTGCAATCCCGTGGTAGGCGGCTTGCACGATGGCGTTCTCCTCGCCGTGGCTGCACACACACTCGTCCAGGCGCGTGCCGCTGGCCGCCAGCCCGTTGCACCGCGGGCATCCGCCCTGGTTGCAGTTCGCCACCCCGCGCGGAGTGCCATTGTAGCCGGTGGAAATAATCCGCCGGTCGCGCACGATAATGGCCGCCACCTTGCGCTTCACGCAATTCGAGCGCAGCGCCACCATGCGCGCAATCCGCATAAAGTACTCGTCCCAGCCCGGCCGCGGATCGTTCTCCGCGTTCTTCCGCAGCCACCCCTGAATGATGGCCTCCGCCCGTTGGCGGAGTTGTTCCAAGTCGCCGTCATTGACCAGCGTGGCATCGGCGAGCGCGGCACACGCCGGCAGGTTCTGCGCCTCCGGGTCCACGCCCGCCATCTCCCGCTGCTCCAGTTCGACGAACTGCTCGAAGCTCGCCGGAACGCGTGCGTCCCCGCGTGCCCGCGCCCGCTCATAGCGGACCTCGAGCGGCGCCTCGATCGCCAGCAGGTGAAAGTCCGCGGTTCGGCGCAGTTCCTGGACTTCATCCGGATGGCGAATCGAGTCCACGGCGTAATTGCGCTCCGGCGACAGCCGCGCCCGCGTCCGTTCGGCCAACACCGCCCGCCCGAACTGCCGGCGCAGCTCGTTCCCGCGCGCAATCATGTGCTCCCGCGTCGGCGCCTTGCCTTCGCCCTCCAATTCGCGCCGAATCTCGTCCGACAGCGACAAATAGTAGAACCCGGCGGCCTTCAACATGTCCGCCAACGTCGTCTTCCCGCTGCCGTTTGTCCCCGTGAGGCCGATGATCATTTGTGGGGTAGTGTACCTTATACGCTCACTCCCCCATCCACGCCGTGCCCACCGCAATCGCCGTTCCGAACACGCGGGCAACGGTTTGCCCGGCGTCGGCGAGGCTGGCGCGCGTGCCCAGCGCGCGCCCCGCTGCGCCGGGAACATACGCCAGCAGCGGCACGTACTCGCGCGAATGATCGGTGCCGGGCGTGGTCGGGTCGCAACCGTGATCGGCGGTGATCAGCAGCAGGTCGCTCTTCTCCATCGCCGCAACGATCCTGCCCAAGTAGCTGTCCGCCTCCCCCAGCGCGGCGGCATAGCCCTGGCAATCGTTGCGATGCCCGTACATCATGTCGAAGTCCACCAGGTTGGTCCAGATCAACCCCGTCGGGCACTGCGCCATCAGCGCGAGCGTCTTCTCCAACCCGTCGCGGTTCGATAACATCGCCGTGTGGGTGGCAATGCCGCGGCCGAGAAACACGTCGTGGATCTTCCCCACCGCATGCACCGGCACCCCGGCCGCCGCCAAAGCATCGAGCAGCATCCCCGCCGGCGGCGGCACGGCGAAATCGTGGCGGTTGCGCGTGCGCCGAAAGCCGCTGGCTGCATCCCCCACGAACGGCCGCGCAATCACCCGCCCCACCTTCCACTCCCCAGTCAACAGCTCGCGCGCCGTGCGGCAAATGGCGTAAAGCTCATCCACCGGGATGCGCTCCTCGTGCGCCGCAACCTGAAAAACACTATCGGCGGAGGTGTAGACAATCGGCGCGCCCGTTCTCACGTGCTCCGCCCCCAGGCGCTCGATGATTTCCGTTCCGCTGGCGGCGACATTGCCCAGCGTTGCTCGCCCAATGCGCTGCTCGAATGCCGCCATCAGCGCCGGGGGAAACCCGTCCGGAAATACCGGAAAGCCGGGATCCAGCACAATGCCTGCCATCTCCCAATGTCCTGTGGTGGTGTCTTTGCCGTCCGAGGCAAGCGCGCAACGCCCGTAGCTCGCCGCCGCCGGCTGCGTCGCCTCGAGTCCCGGGAGCGGGCGGATGTGCCCCAGCCCCAGCCATGCCAGCGTCGGGAGCGGAGTGGGGTGCCGCGCCAGCACGTGGCCCAAGGTGTCGGCCTCCGCGTCATGCGGGCCGTAGCGGGCAGCGTCCGGCATCGCCCCGATGCCCACGCTGTCGAGCACAATCCAGATCACCCGCGCCACGTTCTACTTGGATGCGCGGCGCAGCAGGATCAGCCCCAGCACCAGGACTCCCGCCGACGCCCAAGGCCAATCGGGTACGTGCGTCATGGTGCCCACCGCCGGCCGCGCCGGCACATACGGGAGCACCAGCAGGCTTGCGCCCGCAACCAGCAAAATCAGACCGAGCCCAAGGATGAGGGATTTCATGGTGGACGTGAGGGGGCTCGAACCCCTGACCTCCGCGTTGCGAACGCGGCGCTCTTCCAACTGAGCTACACGCCCCCGAAACCTCGATTTTAGCATTGAATGGCGCGCGCCCCTTGGCCCCAAGCCCCTCGCCCCAAGCCCGATGCTGCGCCACGCTGCGCTACCGCCCGGGGGCGGTCACGCCGTTCTTGCTCCGCCGATAACTCGCCATGGCCGCATACAACGCCCCGCGCACCCGGTTCATCACCCCCGCCGGGCGATGCGCCGGCAGCGCGTGCCAGGGATTGAACTCCAGGTTCTCGCACCGGTCGTTCATCGCCGCCGTGTTGTTGTCCTGCGCGGGAATCTCAATCCGCGCCACCGGAACGAACGGCGATACCGTCTCATCCCAGCGCACCGTCGTGTCCTCGACCGGCATGTCGGCACCGGCCACCTGCGGCTGCACCATGAAGTCGAAGCACGCCCCGCCACGCTTCGCCTCGTTGGCCAACTCCAGACGCAGGTAGTCTGGGCTGTTGCGATCGGCCGGCGGCATCGGATGGTTGCTCTCGCACGGCTTGGCGCTGTACTTCACAAACTGCGTGGGGCCGAGATAGTAGGCCGAGGCCGACCAGTAGCGGGTGGTGAGTTCGCTATCGGGCCGCGGCTTCTTCGTCCCCAGCGCCAGCCACATCTCGCGCAAATGCCAGGTCGAGGGCCGCCACACGCTGGGGAAAAAGTAGGCCGAAGGAAAGCTCGGGTTCGCCCCCAGCGCCCGGCTGAAGGCGGCGTACTCCGGCAACGTCCGGATAAAAAACACCGGGCTGTTCATCAGCACAAAGTCCTGCGCCGGATCATCCTCGTCCCC
>DATNAC010000134.1:0-8077 GCA_035573035.1 Terriglobales bacterium | reverse complement strand
GCCGTGCTGCAGCCAGTCGCCCGCGCCGACCGCGCGGCTCATCACCACCGGCAGCCGCTGACTCAGCGCTTCCAACGTGACCATAGCGAAGCCTTCGGCGGTCGAGGGACAGAGCAGCAGATCATGGCGCCGGTACTGTTCAAAGACCGCCTCGACGGAGTCCACCCGCGGCAGCACTGTGAGCCAGGGCTGGCAGACTTCGGCAAACGAGGAGAGCACCCACTTCTCGACCTCGCGCCACTCTCCCCCGATACCCGGACCCAGGATGGTGAGGCGGGCCGCGACGCCGCGCGTGATCAACCGGCGGTGCGCTTCCGCCAGGTAATGCGTGCCCTTGCCGGTGTGCCAGGCGCCGCAGAACAACGCCCCCGCCCCACGCGTCGCCTCCGCCGGCGGCGCCGCCCCCGCCATCGGCAGCCCGTGCGGAATCACCGCCAGACGTTCGGGAGGCTGCCAGTTGCGATGCAGCGCCAACAGCCGCTCGCGGCGGTTGAGCAGTATGCTGCCGTCAGCCAGGCGAAAGGCACGCTCGGATTGCCGCAGCCGCGCCGCCGGATACCACACCCGCCGCCACCACGGCTTGGAGATAAGACCCGCATCTCCGTCCTCGATCAGTCCCCGATAGTAAATGTGGTCGAGTCCATGTGAGCGGGCCACCACCACCGCCCCCGCAAACGCGCCGCCCCGGCGAGCCGCCGCAATTGGCCCGGCTTCCGCACTGGCCGCGTCGATGACGTCATATGGTCCGCGCTCCCGCCACGCCCGCCGCGCCCCCTGCCGCGCCAGCCAGGGTGAGACGGCATAGCGCAGCCGCTCGCTCCGCGGCCGCGCCCCCAGGTCTTCGCGAAACAGGCAGTCGCAGTCATGACCCAGCTCCCGCAGCTTCTCCTGCAACCGCAAATGCACTTGGGAGGCGCCGACAGTGATGTCGGCGGGATCGTCGCTGACCAGAAGAATACGCATCCGACAGCCGGATTATACCGCCCGCCCCTTATGTGCTACCATGTGCTACATGGGAGCCAAGGCCGTGCCGCGACTGGCGCAGGTGGGGGTGCGGGAACTGCGACAGAACCTCAGCGTCTATCTGCGGCGGATTAAACAAGGTGAGCGCCTGGAGGTCACCGAACACGGCCGCCTGGTGGCGCTCCTGGTGCCGCCGCCGGCGACGGATTCGGTGCTGGATCGCCTGGTGGCTGCGGGCCTGGCCACGCGGGCCACGCGCGATATCCGCGACCTGCCGCCACCTCTTCCCCTCCGGCCCGGCGAACGCCCTCCGAGTGAAATCCTGCAGGAGATGCGGGACGAGGACGAGCGTTAGCACCCATGGGGGCGATCTACCTCGACAGCTCCGCGGCGGCCAAGTTGGTGTGGCATGAGAATGAGTCCACCGTTCTGCGGAACTTCCTGGCGCAGCGCGAAGATTTGTTCTGCAGCCGTCTGGTGCAGGTGGAACTGGGCCGGGTCGAACTGCGGCGCGGCTTGGGCGGCCCCCAAGTGGAAAAATTTCTCCGCTCGGTGGTGTTGCTGGAAGTGCATGTTGAGGTTCTCGAGCATGCGGCCCGCCTGCCGCCGGCCGCACTGCGCTCCCTGGATGCGATCCACCTGGCCACGGCCTTATCGATACCGGGGCTGCGGGACATGGTGGTCTACGACCGCCGGCTGAGCGCCGCCGCCGAAGCCATGGGTCTGCGCGTATGGGCGCCGGCCTGATTAGCGAACCAGTGGTGTCCGTGCCAGTTGCGGCCACTCGGTGCGTAGCGCGGCGAGCTTGGGCAGATCGTTGATGCGGATGTACGGATCGCCGGGGTTGTGCAGCGCGTAGTCCTGATGGTAATCCTCGGCGGCATAGAAGGCGCTGAACGGGGTGAGTTCGGTGACGATGGGGCGCGGGTAGGCGTGCGCGGCGCTCAGCTGCCGGATATAGGCCGCGGCAATGCTCTGCTGCTCCGGGTCGGAGTAAAAGATCACCGAGCGATACTGCGCCCCGGCGTCGGGTCCCTGGCGCATCCACTCGGTCGGATCGTGGGCGACGGAGAAAAACACCCGCAGCAGTTGACCGAGTGAAACCTGACTCGCGTCGTAGACCACCTTCACCGACTCGGCATGACCGGTGCGCCCGGTCGAGACCTGATCGTAGTGGGCGGTGGCGGCGGCGCCGCCCGCGTATCCGGCGGTGGCCGACTGCACCCCGCGGACATTCTCAAACACCAGCTGCATTCCCCAGAAGCATCCCCCCGCCAGCACCACCGATTCCATTTGCGGGCCGGCCGGGGTGGGTTCGTCCATTTGCGGCGCGGGAATCGGACCCGTCTGGCGCACCGTGCAGCCTGCTACTGCCAGAGCCAGGGCCAGCGCCGTCAGAACCGCTATCGTGTACCGGAACATATCTTTCTACTAGGATGCATCGCCTCCCCGCCGGCTACGTTTTGATTGCGCCGTCATGAGCTACTATTCGCCGTATTGCCTGTGCTACAGTGCCGATGGCTCACCCCTTTGGAGGCTTCCATGCGATCCCGCTATGTATTGCCGCTGGCACTGGCCTTGGCCACCAGCGGTCTGCTCCTGGCCCAGGGCCGGCGCGGCAACCAGCCGCCGCCGCCCGCGGTCAACGTCAGCACCAACCCGCTTTTGAAACCCTTTGCCTTCCGCTCCATCGGGCCGGCCATCATGCTGGGCCGCGTGGACGACATTGAAGGCTCGCCCCAGGATCCGATGCTGCTCTACGTCGGCTTCGCCACCGGCGGGTTGTGGAAGTCCACCGACGGCGGCCTGCACTGGACCTCGCTCTGGGACAACATGCCCAACGAGTCCATCGGCGACATCGCCGTGGCCCCCTCCAATAAAGAAGTGGTGTACGTCGGCAGCGGCGAGGCCAACAACCGCCAAAGCTCCTCCTTCGGTGACGGCGTGTGGGGAACCCGCGACGGCGGCAAAACCTGGACCCATCTCGGGCTGGAGAAGACCCAGGCCATCGGCCGCATCGCTGTGGATCCGACCAACCCCGACGTGGCCTACGTGGCCGCCAACGGCGATCTGTTCGGCCCCAACCCCGACCGCGGCCTCTACAAGACCGCCGACGGCGGCAAGACCTGGACCAAGGCCAAGTACATTGACGAGAACACCGGCTTTGAGGACGTGGCCATTGATCCCTCCAGCCCGAAGACGATCTACGCCAGCAGCTATGAGCACCGCCGCACCTGGTGGGGCTACAACGGCGGCGGCGCCAACAGTGGCCTGTGGAAGTCCACCGACGCCGGCTCAACCTGGAAGCGCCTCGATGGCGCCGGCTGGCCCAAGCCCAAGGACGGCATCTACGGCCGCATCGCCATCGCCATCTATCCGCCCAACCCCAAGGTGATCTTCGCCCAGGTCGAGGCCGGCGCCAGCGCCGGTGTGGGCGGCGGCACCGACGCCGCCGGCGGACCGGAGAAACCGCGCGCCGGTGGACGCGGCGGCGAGGGCCGCGGCCCCCAGCCTCCCCCCGACCCCAACGCCAGCGGCCTGTTCCGCTCCGACGACGGCGGCGCCACCTGGACATTCCTCAGCAACCAGGACCAGCGCCCGGTGTACTTCAGCCAGTTGCGCGTCGATCCCAAGAACCAAAACAAACTGTTCGTGGGCGGCACGCCGGGACAAATCTCCGAGGACGGCGGCAAGACCTGGCACCCCATGACCGCCAGCCACACCGACTACCACGCCATCTGGATCAATCCCCAGGACCCGCGCATTGTCCTGGTCGGCCACGACGGCGGTTTTGACATCAGCCACGACGGCGGCGAGAGCTGGTACTACAACCACAACATGGCGGTGGGCCAGTTCTATCAGGTGTCCGCCGACATGCGGCATCCCTACTACGTCTGCGGCGGCCTGCAGGACAACAACGCCTGGTGCGGCCCCAGCGCGGTGCGCAACCGCACCGGTTCGGTCAACACCAACTGGTTCACGGTGTCGGGCGGCGACGGCTTCTACACCCGCCAGGATCCCTACGACTACAACATCGTCTACGGCGAATCCCAGGACGGCAGCATGAGCCGCCACGACTTCCGTGACGGTTCGCAGCAGAGCATCCGGCCACGTCTCACCGAGCCGGAGAACCAGAACGCCGGCGGCGGCTTCGGCGGCCGCGGCGGACCGGGCAACATCGTCAACCAGCCCGCCGATCCGCTCGATGCCCTGCGCTTCTACTGGAACGCGCCGTTTGAGATCTCGCCCTTCAACCCGGGCCGCATCTACATGGCGTCGCAGTACTTCTTCGTCTCCAACAACCGCGGCGATACCTGGACGGTGAACCCCGAGGACCTGTCCAAGCACGTCAACCGCTGGTCGCCGGAGATGGCGATCATCATCCCCGGCAATGAGCCGATGGCCTCCAAGCACGACGGCTACTCCGCCAGCTCGCTCGCCACCCAGGTGCGCGAGTCGCCCTCGCAGCCGGGCGAGATCTGGATCGGCACCGACGACGGCAACCTGCAGTTGAGCCTCGACGGCGGCAAAAACTTCACCAACGTCATGGGCAACCTGACCGGCAGTGTGGCCGGCGCCCCCAAGGGCTACGTGCAGGTGTCGCGCATCGAGCCCTCGCACTT
This sequence comes from Terriglobales bacterium, assembly GCA_035573035.1. Taxonomy (GTDB): domain Bacteria; phylum Acidobacteriota; class Terriglobia; order Terriglobales; family SCQP01; genus SCQP01. The sequence continues at coordinate 3,491 of DATNAC010000134.1, read as the reverse complement.
CAGCGGCGCGACCACCTACGTGGCGCTCGACAACCACCGCAACAACGACTACCGTCCCTACCTCTACAAGACCACCGACTACGGCAAGACCTGGACGGATGTCACCGCCAACCTGCCGGAGATGGGCGAGATACAGGCGGTGCGCGAGGACTCGCGCAACCCCGACCTGCTCTTCGTCGGCACCGAGGGCGGCCTGTTCATCTCCACCGACGGCGCCCGCAGTTGGCAGAAGTTCATGACCAACCTGCCCACCGTCCCGGTGGACGATGTGCTCGTCCATCCCCGCGACCGCGACCTGATCATCGCCACCCACGGCCGTTCGATCTGGATCGCCGACGACATCACCCCGCTGGAACAGCTCAACCAGATCGGGGATGCCGACCTGCATCTGTTCGATCCGCGCCCGGCGGTGCAGTGGAAGAACGACACCGAAATGCAGCAGACGGTGTTCCAGGATGAATTCCACGGCGACAACCCCCAGGGCGGCACCGCCATCAGCCTCTGGGCCAAAAACGACATGGGCGAAGCCACCATTGACTTCCTGCAGAACGGGAAGGTGGTCAGCACCATGAAGGAGCAGGTGCACGCCGGCATGAACCGCTACCAGTGGGATATGCGCGGCATCGCCCCGCCTCCTCCCGCCGGCGCCGAGAACCAGGGCGGCCGTGGCGGTTTCGGTGGCGCTCAAGGCGGACGCGGCGCGGCCCGTGGCCCGCAACCGGTGCCCTTCGTGGCCGGCGGCGGCCGTGGCGGCTTCTTCGGCCGCGGCGCCGCTCCCCAGGGCCCGCTGCTTGACCCCGGCACCTACATGGTGCGCGTCAACGTCGGCGGCAAAACGCTCAACACCTCGGTCGTCGTCCTGGCCGACGTCTGGATGCACACCGAGCAGTAGACCGCTTCCAACCCAACAACCCAGCGGGCCCGCCTCACGGCGGACCCGCTTTTTTGCGGCGTCAGGCAACCACCGTGCCAGCCACGCGCTCCCACATGGCCAGCATGACGACGCTAACCGCCGAGGAAGCACAGCGCGACTTCGACAATCTGCTGGACCGCGTAGCCCAGGGCGAAGCCATCACGATCACGCGCAACGGAAAAGCCGTCGCCTTGCTGGCGCCTTGGCCCCAAGCCCGCAGCGCGCAACAACAGGCCGACGCACCGCCGGAGAGCGGCTCATAGCCCGCGTCGTCCGCTCTGCGCTAGCCCACCCGCTTCAGTTCTTCGCGCAGCACACGTCGCAAGGCACGCTCCCACGGCTCCCGCGAAATGTGCTCACGCAGGGCGGCGTTGATGGACGCCTGGTAACCGCCCGAGCCGGCACGTTCGGAACGGTCGCGGAACCAGGCCAGCAGATCGTCGTCGAGCCGTATGGTGACGCGCGTTTTACCCTTGCCGGCGGGGATTACCGGCCCACGCGTGCCTTGGCTGAAATCATAGTTTCTCTTCATCGTTTTCCCTCGTACTGGCGCCGTTCGCGTGAGGTCGCGCGGCGCGCCGAGATGATGCGCGCCGTTTCCCCCCTCCATGTATAGACGACCACCAGGATCCGCCCCGTCGCATCCTTGCCCATCGTCACCCAGCGCTCCTCGTCCGAATCGGGATCCTGGATCGTCAGTCCCAACTCATCTTCCAGCGCTGTAGCAGCGTCACCGAACCGAACACCATGTTTGCGCCAATTGGCCTCGGCCTTCCTCGGGTCCCATTCGCAACCGAGCGCCATCGTATGTACTATTGTACACCGCTCGCGCCGCGGGCACTCCGCCCGAATGTGGCCGGTGGGTGAGAGGAACTGCTATGCTCCCCACATGCCTGTGCAAGGCCAAGGAGCGGCGCCCGCCCGACACGACGACAAGGGCGTACGGGCTAGGTTGGTAAAGGCCGCCCTCGCTTCGTGGACAAGGAAGCTCACCGATTTCTCGCGGAATAACAACCTTCTGTACTTCAAGGCATATAAGAATGCGACCCTTGAGCTTTCGGACGCTCAACCCGCGGCTCTTGCCATCCTTCTTAACGGCGGCGCGTCGGTAACGGCACAGGCGCTCTTCCCGGAGCGCGAGAAGCGACAAGAGGTAGTGGGCAAGCTTCGCGAGATCGGCCGTCGAGCTCGGGCAAATCTTGAGGAACGAGGCTTGGATACTTTAGCCGTCGCGGTCGGCAGCGCCACTTGGCCTGCGGAGGATGGAGGGCGACCCAAAGACGCGCCGATCCTGCTTTTGCCTGTGACGTTGGACGCCGACGGAGAGCGCTCATTTCGGTTGACGCGAACGGGTGAGGTCGAAATGAACCCGGTATTGATGCAGGCAGTAGCAGCTGAGCTGGGGATCAATTTTGATCCAACAGAACTTGCGCTGATGGCGCAGATGGACGACGGCGCGGCGTTCGATCCCCAGCTTGCCTACGGCACATTGCTATCACGCGCAGCCGCGGTGGAAGGATTTCAGGTGGCCCACCGGACGGTCTTGACAAATTTCGCCTTCCAGAAGATGGCCATGGTCGAAGATCTCAAGGAGAACGGTGATGCTTACGTCGCCAATGGTTTGATCGCGGCGATTGCAGGCGACGAGGAGGCGCGCCGGTGCCTCGGAGCACCGGTTGCTGAGGTAGCGCCGCAGAGCATGGACGATGTCAACCCGGACGACGAATTTCTCGTTCTGGACGCCGACTCCAGCCAGCAGTGCGCCATTGCCAATGTAATCGCCGGACAAAACTCGGTAATTCACGGCCCTCCAGGAACCGGGAAGAGTCAGACCATTGCGAACCTGATCACCGCGTTAGCGGCATCGGGCAAACGCATCCTGTTCGTCGCCGAGAAACGCGCTGCGCTGGAAGTAGTACAAAAAAGGTTGCAGTCGGTCGGCCTAGGGCATCTGGCTCTTGATCTTCACGGCGCGGGCATTTCCGCCGGCAAGGCGATGCGCCATGTCGCCGACGCCCTGGAGGCGGTGCGAGCCTCGCGAGAGGCGGCCCTGGGCGATCTTCACGTGAAATTCACAGAGAGGCGGAGGCGGCTGAATGCCCACGTACGGCGCATTCACGTTCCACGAGCGCCGAGCGGGCAGAGCGTCTTTACGATGCAGGGGGAACTACTGCGGCAGCCGGCCGAGGCGCGGGCCGAGACGCGCTGGCGTAGCGCCGAGCTCGATCGGATGACGCCGGAAGTCATGCGTGAGGCGGGGGACCTCCTGACCGAAGCCGGCGGAATCAAAGGCCTTTTTCTGGGAACGGATACGTCTCCTTGGGTGGGCGCAAAGCTGGTGGACGGAATAGGCGTCGAACGTGCACGGAAGCTTGTCGATCTGCTCATCCAACAAATAGAGTCGTCGCTGTTTGCACCCCTCCGACTGCTGTCGGATTCGGCCGGATTTCCGCTCAGAGCCAGCCTGGCGGATCTCCGGCCCACACTGGATTTGGTTCGTGGTGTGGAGTCGACACTTACGTCCTGGAAAAGCGACATCTACTCAGTGGACTGTGGCACCATCGCCGCGGCTTTGGCA
>DATNAC010000133.1:0-3067 GCA_035573035.1 Terriglobales bacterium | reverse complement strand
GTCACAGTCGAGCAACTGCAACAAATCGGGATCTTGGCGGTGGACCTCGCCATCATCAAACGACCGCAGCCGGCCAGGACCAAGCTCATCGTGTTTCCCAAACCGCCAACCTCAGCCGAAGAGAGAGATCAATGACTGAAGAAACCAAGCGGCTCAAAACGCCGCCTTAAACAGCTCGAAACCGGCCCCCTGAAGCTCAAACCTGCGCGCGCTCCCAGTTCCACGCACCCGGCACCACACTGATCAAAACGATCTCCCCCGGCAACCCGCCCCGCCGACGCTCGAAACCAACGAACCCGCACGCGAAAAGTCACAATACTGTCGCACGAAAAACTACCCAGCCTGCGCCCCAGGCCGCTTCCAACCTTGCGGAGGTTCCCGATGTCTTCAACCCAACCTGCCGCCTTCGTTCCCACCCCGGCCCAGCGCCGTCTGCTCGACTACGTTGACGCCCACCCCTGCCTCAAGACCATCCAGGAACTCTGCTCCGGCTCGGGCGTCCCCAGTTCCACCTATTACAATTGGTGCAAGAACACCGAATTCCGCCTCTGGTTTGCCGCCTCCTGGTCAGCCCGCCTCACCATGGACGGCGTCACCCTCCTCAACCAGGCCCGTCTCCTCGCCGGCCGCAACTTTTCCTACTGGAAAGCCCTCTTCAATCTCACCTTCGAACCCAAGGGCTTCGCCATGCTGCAGCAATGGCAGCAATCCGTCGCCCGGCTCCCCGCCGACGCCTTCACCCCCGCGCCAGAACCAGCCACCGAGGTCGCACCCACACCCGCTCCCGCGCCACCCAAGCGCGAACTCATCCACAGTCTCTTCTCGTCCCGCCCCGCCTCCGCTCCGTCTGCAACCGGGCACTCCCGTCTCCAATCACCGCCTCAATCGAATCAACCACTTGCGGACGTTAATTGGAGAAAATCAGCACTCAACTCGGGCCTCGCGGAGCGCCATGCGCTGGCACCCAAGATTCCCGCCACCACCGGCTCAAAATCCTGTCCACAGCCGCCGGGCCCCAGCGTCCGATCCTCACCACGCTAAAATAGCCCCGGAGGCCTTCATGAACAGCTTTGGCGCCCGCGCGGCGCTCACGCCCGGCGGTCCGGACATCTATCGGCTGGACGTTCTGGAAAAAACTGGGGTGGGGCCGGTGTCGAAATTGCCCTACGCCATGAAGATCCTGATCGAGAACCTGCTGCGCCTCGAGGACGGCCGCTTCGTCACCGCCGACGACATCCAGATGCTGGCCAACTGGGACCCGCGGCAGAACGGCCAGCGCGAGATCGCCTTCACCCCGGCGCGCGTGCTGCTGCAGGATTTCACCGGCGTGCCCGCCATCGCCGACCTCGCCGCCATGCGCGACGCCGTCCGCGCCCGCGGCGGCGATCCCTCGGTCATCAACCCCCTCCAGCCGGTCGAGCTGGTCATTGACCACTCCGTCCAGGTGGACCGCTTCGCCACGCCCAACGCCTTCGCCTTCAACGCCCAGCGCGAGCTGGAGCGCAACCGCGAGCGCTACCTCTTTCTGCGCTGGGGCCAGGCGGCGCTCGACAATTTCCGCGTCGTGCCGCCCGACACCGGCATCGTCCATCAGGTCAACCTCGAGTACCTGGCCCGCGTCGTCGTCCGCGCCAGGGTTGGCGACCGCGTGCTCGCCTTCCCCGACACCCTGGTCGGCACCGACAGCCACACCCCCATGGTCAACGGCCTGGGCGTGATGGGATGGGGCGTGGGCGGCATCGAGGCCGAGGCCGCCATGCTCGGCCAGCCCATCTCCATGCTGCTGCCCGACGTACTCGGCGTGCGTCTGCTCAACCAAATGCGCCCCGGCACCACCGCCACCGACCTGGTGCTGACCATCGCCGAGGCGCTGCGCAAGAAGGGCGTGGTGGGCAAGTTCGTCGAGTTCTTCGGCTCCGGCGTCGCCCACCTCACCGTCGCCGACCGCGCCACCCTGGGCAACATGTCGCCCGAGTACGGCGCCACCATCGCCATCTCCCCCATTGACGAAGCCACCCTGCATTACCTGCGCTTCACCCATCGGGATCCCGAACGCGTCGCTCTGGTCGAGCGTTACGCCAAGGAGCAGGGCCTCTTCGGCGACGATACGCCCGCTGCCAGCTACACCGAGGTCTTGGATTTTGACCTCGCCTTGGTCGAACCCTCGCTCGCCGGCCCCAAGCGCCCGCAGGATCGCGTGCCCCTCAGCCATTCCAAAACCGCCTTCGCCCAGGCGCTGCCCAAGCTGCTGCCCGATGGCGCTGCCCCGGCGGAAGCGAACGGCCACAGCCTGCATCACGGCTCGGTGGTGATCGCCGCCATCACCAGTTGCACCAACACCAGCAACCCCACCGTGCTGATGGCCGCCGGCCTGCTCGCCAAGAAAGCGGTCGAGCGCGGTCTCAAGAGCCAACCTTGGGTCAAAACCAGCCTTGCGCCCGGCTCCAAGGTGGTCACCGAGTATCTCAATAAGGCCGGACTCACGCCCTATCTCGATCAGCTCGGTTTCAACCTGGTCGGCTACGGTTGCACCACCTGCATCGGCAACAGCGGCCCGCTGCCGGATGAGATCGCCGCCGAGGTCACCGACCGGCATCTCGTGGCGGTTTCGGTGCTCAGCGGCAATCGCAACTTCGAGGGACGCATCCATCCCCAGGTGCGCGCCAACTATCTCGCCTCGCCGCCGCTGGTGGTGGCCTACGCGCTCGCCGGCGACATGAACCGCGACCTGACCACGGAATCGCTGGGCCAGGGCAAAGACGGCAAGCCCGTCTACCTGCGCGACATCTGGCCGACGAATGAGGAAGTGGCGGCCACGGTCGAGAGCTGCATCTCTCCCGAAATGTTCGAGCGCGAATACGCCGACGTCTTCAGCGGCGACGCCAACTGGAAGGGGCTGAAGGTCGCCGGCGGCGAGCTCTACGAATGGGAGGCGAACTCGACCTACATCAAGAAGCCGCCTTTCTTTGAGGGCACCCCCGCCGCGCCCGAGGCCATCCGCGGCGCGCGCGTGCTGGCGCTTTTGGGCGACAGCGTCACCACCGACCACATCTCACCGGCGGGCAGC
>DATNAC010000132.1:0-8236 GCA_035573035.1 Terriglobales bacterium | reverse complement strand
AACTCGGGGTGATGAAGCTGCGCCAGCAGATGCAGCAGCCCGCCCAGCGGCGCGAGCAGCAGGCGGGGGAGAACCAAGAGCGCCAGGCAGATCACCGCTCCCGCTCCGTAGAGGCCGGGCGCCAGATGGTTCCAGGGCGTCATGACCACGGTGCGGGCGAGACCCAAGAGAACGGTCACGAGCGCGAGCGCCGCCAACAGCCGCACCACCGGGCGCCAGCCGACGCGGTCGGTCACGGGGAAGCCGTCGCGAAACGTCGCGCGCAGGCTGGGGTAAATCAGGCCGCGGAAGAAGAACTCCTCGAAGAACGGCGCGATCGCGGTGCCATAGATCAGCAGCATCCAGGCGGTCCGGCTGGTGAACAGCCGGTCCATGGGGACCTCGCTGGGCATGGGCAGCAGGTGTCCCAGGATCTGCACGCCGATCATGGTGAGCATGCCGCCGACCAGGATGGCGAGGATGGCTTCGGGCCGGAGCTTGCGCCAGTGGATCGCTTCCCAGAAGCGGGCGCCGCGCCGATCGTTGATCCAGGCCCAGGCGAAAAGAAAGCCCGCCGCGAAGCCGGCGGTTTGCGCGATCAGCATGATCGCCACCAGGGCGCGCTCGGGCTGGGCGGCGGCCGTGATGTGGGTGGCGTGGGCCACAATCGCCCACCCCAGGTAGGCCACGGCCGAGAAGACCACCATGGCCAGCAGCGTGATCAGGATGGTGAAGACGACATCGGGGCCGGTCCAGGCGGGATCGGGCGGCGGGCTGGGGGGCGCGTCCAGCGGGCTGGCAAGGGGGAATTCAGCGTCCAAGATTCAAGTATACGGGCCGCTAGTTGCGGCTGCCGCGGAAGAGGCCCAGGATGGCGACGAAGATGGCGGCGCCGACGACGCTCCAGACGATGGGGAAGGCCACGCCGCCGACATCGAAGGTGACCAGGCGGGGCAGGCCGAACTCGCGCGCGATCCACAGGCCGAAGAAGGCGCCGATGAAGCCCAGGACCACCGAGCCCAGGCAGCCGGCGCGGGAGAAGCCCCCCAGGCCCGCACCCAGCGACCCGCAGATGCCGGCGATCAGCAGAAGGATGAGGAAAGGGATTAGACCCATGCGGAGTTCTCCAGGGTGACTCGAAGCTGATTATAAGAAAAAGACGGGGCGGGCTGTACAGCCCCGCCCCGCCTCTACTTGGATGCGAGTTCCCGCCCTCGTGTGTGCCTTTAATGGCTTCCGATCGCCGCGCCGTTGACCACCAGCTCGACGCGCCGGTTCTGCTGGCGGCCTTCGGAGGTGTCATTGCCCGCAACCGGGTCGTCCTTGCCGTAGCCCTGGGACGTAATGGCGCCGCTGTTGACGCCCTGCGAGGTCAGGAACTCGCGGACCGCGTCGGCCCGGTGTTCGGAGAGCTGTTGGTTGTAATCGTCGGTGCCCGTGCTGTCGGTGTAGCCGTTGACCTGGATCTTCAGGTCGGGGTAGGCCAACAGGATGCCGGAAACCTTGGCCAGCTTGATTTTGGCTCCGGGCTCGAGCGTGGCCTGGTTGGTCTGGAACAGCACGTCGGACATGTTCATGATGAGGCCCGAGGCGGTGTCGCGGGTCTGCAGCACCGAGTTGAGCTGGTTGAGCAACTTCTGGCGCTCGGCCTGGACCTGGCTGCGGGCATCGGCGGTCTGCCGCTCGGCCTGGGCGCGGGCGGCGTCGGCGTCGGCACGCGCTTTCTCGGCCGCGGCGGCATGCGCGGAGGCGGCTTCACGCTCCGCGTCGGCTTGGGCCTTGGCGGCTTCGGCATCGGCGGTCTCGCGTTGGGCCGCCTGCGCGGCGGCCTGGGCCGCGGCGGCGCGGTCGGCATCGGCTTGGCGCAGGGCGGCCACGCGCTCCTGTTCGCGGCGCTTCAAGGTGAGCAGGCGGGCATCCTCGGCGGTCTGCACCGCCTGGCGGGCTACGGTCGCCACCGGGGTTTTGCCGGCCTTGCGGGCTTCATAATCCTCGGCCTGCTGCAACTGCGCTTGAGCGCGGGCGTAGACATCGGAGGCGTACTTGCCGGCGCCCATCCACCCGGCGATGCGCACCGCGTTCTCGGCTTCGTACAAATCCAGCGGGACCTTGGGATCCTGCGGCAGCTCGGTGACCTGGCTGGGATCCACGTGCAGGCGGTACTGGCCGAGGTCGAGCAGTTGGTACTTAGCTTGAACCTCCGCTTGCGCGCCCACGGTGTCGGTTTTGACGAAGTTCTCCATCACCACCAGGTTGCTGGGCTGGGTGACGCCGAAGTAAGGCTCGGCGGTGACGATCAGGCCGAAGTCCTGGAGCGTGGTGGTGACGTTCATGTTGGCGCTCTGGCCGCGGAGCTGCACCTCGCCCAGGTTGTTGGCGCGGCCGTCCGGCGTGATGGCCCACATGACGTAGGTGAGGTACTCGGGGCCGAAGCGCTGCGCGGGATAGCACTTGTCGATATCCACGCTGATGTGGGTGGCTCCGCGCTCGATGCGCACGTCGGCATGGCCATGGGCGTCGGGCAGCAGCGGCGTGCCGCGGAGGTCCACGGAAGTGGTGCCGCCGAGCACGTGGTAGTTCACCGCCGTGATGGTTCGCCCTACCACGGTGACGCTATATGTTGGTACTTGCCCGTAGGGGTTGGCGGCGCGGGACACGACTTGCGCCCCAGCTACCGCGGATCCCATCCCCGCGCATACAACCAATACTGCCAATGCATGCCTCATGGCCACTCCCTCCTAAGCCTCGATATGCTTAAGAAAGATGCACGCGGGCGGCCAAAGGGCGAAAGCCTGTGGGGAGAACGACTTATAGAGGGGCTAGTGTAGTGCGTCACACAGGATGACGTTTAATTTCGGGCGAAAGCGTGCGACTTTTCTTGGGGAAAAGTCGCATAAGGGGCATTGGCATAATGCCTGCTATTTGTGACGCACTACACTGGCGCGCGCTTCAGGTGAAAAGTTCCTGCCGCAGCGCTTGCCCGGTGAGGCTGGCCGGGCAGGCGGCGACCTGCTCGGGCGTGCCCTCAACCACCAGATAGCCTCCCGCCTCGCCCCCCTCGGGTCCCAGGTCCACAATCCAATCGGCGGATTTGATCACGTCGAGGTTGTGTTCGATGATCACCACCGAGTTGCCGAGCTCGACCAGAGCGTGCAGCACGCGCAGCAGGTGCTTGACGTCCTCGAAGTGCAGGCCGGTGGTGGGCTCGTCGAGCAGATACAGGGTGCGCCCGGTCTGGCGGCGGCTGAGCTCTTTGGCCAGCTTGATGCGCTGGGCCTCGCCGCCCGAGAGCGTGGTCGCCGACTGTCCCAAGTGGATGTAACCGAGGCCCACTTCCGCCAGGGTGGAAAGAATGTTGCGCACTTTGGGAATGTTTTCGAATATGGCGAGCGCATCCTCGACCGAGGCGTCGAGTACGTCGGCGATGGAGCGGTCGCGGTACTGCACGGCCAGGGTCTCCTGGTTGTAGCGCCGGCCGCGGCACACATCGCAGGGGACGTACACGTCGGGCAGGAAGTTCATCTCGATGCGGCGCTGGCCGTCGCCCTGGCACGCCTCGCAGCGTCCGCCGCGCACGTTGAAGCTGAAGCGGCCGGCGGAGTAGCCGCGGGCGCGCGACTCCGGCAACTGCGAAAAGAGGTCGCGGATGGGGGTGAACAGGCCGGTGTAGGTGGCGGGGTTGGAGCGGGGGGTGCGCCCGATCGGGTCCTGATCGATGCGGATGACCTTATCGAAGCAGTCGGCGCCGAGGATCTCGTCATGGGCCGCGGGCTTGGCCAGGGCGCGATTGTAGCGGGCCGCCAGGGCGGGATAGAGGATGTCGTTGATCAGGGTACTCTTGCCGGCGCCGGAGACTCCGGTGAGGACGGTCAGCAGGCCGGCGGGCAGAAACACGTCCAGGTCCTTGAGATTGTGGGCGCGGGCGCCGCGAATGGTGAGGCCGCGCAGGCCGGCGCCGTGGCGTGCGGGCGGCCGGCGCTGGGCCGGGGTGGCGATGGCGGCGCGGCCGGCGAGGTAGGCGCCGGTGAGCGAGGCCGGGGTGGCCGCCACTTGGGCCGGGGTGCCGTGGGCGATGAGCTCGCCGCCGTAGCGGCCGGCTCCGGGGCCGAGGTCGAGCACATAATCGGCGCGTTCGATGGTCTCGCGGTCGTGTTCGACCACCAGGACGGTATTGCCCAGATCGCGCAGCCGCGTCAGGGAGCCCAGCAGGCGCCCGTTGTCGCGGGGATGCAGGCCGATCGAGGGCTCATCCAGCACGTAGAGCACGCCGCGCAAGCGCGAGCCGATCTGGCTGGCCAAGCGGATGCGTTGTGCCTCGCCGCCAGAAAGGGTCGCCGCGCCGCGATCGAGACTGAGGTAACCGAGGCCAACCTCGAGCAGGAAGCGCAGACGCTCGCGGATCTCGGCCACCAGGCGGCCGGCGATCTGTTCCTGGCGCGGGTTGAGCGCCAGCTCCGCCATGGCGGTTGCCGCGGCCGCCACCGCAAGCTGGGTGAAGGCCGCGATCGAACGACCGCCAACGTGAACCGCCAGGCTCTCGGGCCGCAGGCGCTGGCCGCCGCAGGCTTCGCAGGGCAGCGGGGAGGTAAAGCGCATGAGCCAATCGCGCGCCAGCTCGTTGCTCGAGCCCTCGAGCATTTCCTGGAGGTGGCCGAGCACACCGCGGAAGTCTCCGGCCCCGCGCAGCAGCTCTTCCTGGTGTTTGCGGGTCAAGTCGGCGAAGGGACGGTCGAGCGGAATGCGGCGCGCCAGCGCGAACACGCCGACTTGCCGTTGGAAGGTTTTGGAGCTGGAACCAGGTCCAAGGCCGCCCTCGAGCAAGGGGCGCGTGGGAGCGACGATCACCTTGGCGGGATCGAATTCGTACCGGTAGCCCAGGCCCTCGCAGGATTCGCAAGCGCCGTAGCGGCTGTTGAAGGAGAACGAACGCGGCTCGAGCCGGGCCAGGCCTATGCCGCAGTCCGGGCAGGCCAGCTTCTCCGAAAACAGGCGCTCTTCGGTGGTGGTTTCGCCGCCGCTCTCGGCCAGCCGGGCGACGACCACCAGGCCGCCGGCCAGTTTGAGCGCCGCGGTGATCGAGTTCTGCAGACGGCTGGCGATGCCGGGGCGGAGCGCGAGCCGGTCCACCACGGCCTCGATGGTGTGGGCCTTGCGCTTGTCCAGGCGCTCGGCGGTCAGCGGGGAGTCTTCCAAGTGCCGCATCACGCCGTCAATCCGGGCGCGGGAGTAGCCCTGTTGGGGCAGCGACTCGAGTTCGGCGCGGAACTCGCCCTTGCGGCCGCGGGCAATCGGCGCCAGCACCATGATGCGCACCGGGGCGTTTTCCCCGGCCGCGGCGCCCCAGTCCAAGACAGTTTGCACGATCTGTTCCGGGGACTGGCGCGCGATGACGCGGCCGCAGTTGGGGCAGTGGGGCTCGCCGATGGAGGACCAGAGCAGGCGCAGGTAGTCGTAGATCTCGGTGATGGTGCCGACGGTGGAGCGGGGGCTGCGGCTGGTGGTTTTCTGCTCGATCGAGATGGCGGGGCTGAGGCCGTCGATCGAATCCACGTCCGGCCGCTCCATCTGGTCGAGGAACTGGCGGGCGTAGGCGGAGAGGGTTTCCACGTACCGGCGCTGGCCCTCGGCGTAGAGGGTATCGAAGGCCAAACTGCTCTTGCCCGACCCGCTCAGGCCGGTGATGACCGTGAACGAGTGCCGGGGGATGGTGCAGGAGACGTTCTTGAGGTTGTGTTGGCGCGCGCCCCTGATGGTGATGTCGCGCAGACCGGGGGTGGGCATGGGAGCTATATTTTATCGTGCTCGGGGACGGGTTCCGCGGCGTGCTAGTCTGGGGACCTTATGCGCGTAGTGGTGACCGGCGGGGCGGGGTTCCTGGGTTCGCACTTTTGCGATCGTCTGATCGCCGAGGGGCACGAGGTGGTGTGCCTGGACAATCTGGTCACCGGCAGCGAAGCCAACCTGGCCGGGCTGGCGCGGGAGCCGCGGTTTCGCTTCGACAATCAAGACGTCAGTCAGCCCTTTAGCGTGAGCGGGGAGGTGGGGGCGGTGTGCCACTTCGCCTCGCCCGCCAGCCCGGTGGATTTCGCGCGGCTCAGCCTGGAGATCCTGCGGGTGGGCAGCCTGGGCACGATGCACTGCCTGGAACTCGCCCGGGCCAAAGGCGCACGCTTTTTGGTCACCTGCACTTCGGAGGCGTACGGCGACCCGCTGGTGCATCCGCAGAAGGAAGACTACTGGGGCAACGTCAACCCGGTGGGGCCGCGCTCCTGCTACGACGAGAGCAAGCGCTTTTCCGAGGCGCTGACCATGGCCTACCACCGCAAGTACGGCATGGCCACCCGCATCGCCCGCATCTTCAACACCTACGGGCCGCGCATGCGGCTGGACGACGGGCGGGTGGTGCCGGCGCTGGTGGCGCAGGCGCTGCGCGGCGAGGCCCTGACCGTCTTTGGCGACGGCAGCCAGACGCGCAGCTTTTGTTATGTGGATGACGAGATTGACGGGCTGCGCCGGCTGCTGGACTGCGACGACCCCTACCCGGTGAACATCGGCAACCCGCGCGAGACGCCGATCCGCGAGTTCGCGCGCATCGTGGCCGAAATCGCCGGCGCGCCGGAGCGCATCGAGTACCGCCCGCTGCCGCCGGACGACCCCAAGCGCCGCTGCCCCGACATCGGCCGCGCCCGCAAGCTGCTGGGCTGGGAACCGCGGGTATCGTTGGAGGACGGACTGCGGCGCACCCTGGAGTCGTTCCGTCCGCGAGTCTAGGCGCACTGGGCCGGAATCCATCCGGTTACCTATCCCGGCGTGATCTTCCGAGGTGAAACCCAACCGGCGCCGGATTCGTCTATACTGAGTTCCCGGAGGACAGCACGCGTGCTTGAAGTCCGCCATCTTTGCAAGGACTACGGTCCATTCCACGCGGTGAAGGACATCAGCTTCACCGCCACCGCCGGGGAAGTGGTGGGGTTCCTCGGTCCCAACGGCGCCGGCAAGACCACCACCATGCGGCTGATCACCGGCTACCTGCCGCCCACCTCGGGCGAGGTCAAAGTGGACGGGCTGACGGTGCGCACCAACGCCCTGGCCGCCAAGAAGCGCATCGGCTACCTGCCCGAGCAGCCGCCCATCTATCCCGAGCTCACGGTGCAGGAGTACCTGGACTTTGTGGCGCGGCTGCGGCACATGCCCTCGCGCCAACGCAAGGACGCGGTCGCCCGCGCCTGCCAGCGCACCGCCCTGAGCGACGTGCGCCACCGCGTGGTGGGGCACCTGTCGAAGGGCTACCGGCAGCGGGTGGGGATCGCCCAGGCCATCCTGCACGATCCGCCGCTGCTGATCCTGGACGAGCCCACCGCCGGGCTCGATCCGCGCCAGATCCTCGAGACCCGGCAACTGGTGCGCGAGCTGGCCGGCAACCACACCGTCATCCTGAGCACGCACATCCTGTCGGAGGCCGCCACCACCTGCGAGCGCGTGGTCATCATCAACAAGGGCGAGCTGGTGGCGGTGGATACGCCCGAGAACCTGACCCACCGGCTGAAGCAGACCGACACGCTCACCGTCGAGGCCCGCGGTCCCGAAAGCGAGATCACCGCCGCCTTGCAGCAGGTGGAGGGGGTGCTCAAGGTCGAGTTTCTGCACACCCACAAGGGCATCGGGCACTGGCAGGTGGAGGCGCAGGCAGCGCCGGTGCGGGAAGCGCTGGCGCGCTGTATCGTGACGCGGGGATGGGGACTGACCGAGCTGCGGCCCACCGAGCTGAGCCTGGAGGAGATCTTCCTTTCGCTCACCGGCACGCCGGCGGCCGCGGGCGCGGCGCCCGTCAGCGCGCCCGCCGGAGGTGAGGCATGAGCGGACTGCTGGCCATCATGCGGAAGGAGTGGAAGACCTACTTCATCACTCCCGCCGCCTACGTCGTGATCGCGCTCTATGCGCTGATCAGCGCCTTCTTCTTTTACAGCATGCTGGCGGTATTCGTCGTGCAGGGGCTGGAGGGCGGCCAGTTCGGCGGCGGCGGCAACTTGAACGTCAATGCGGCGGTGATCCAGCCGCTGATGTTCGACATCGGGATTACGCTGCTGTTCCTGCTGCCCATGATCACGATGCGGCTGTACTCGGAGGAGATGCGCGGCGGCACCATGGAACTGCTGAAGACCTCGCCGGTGCGGCGGTTGGACATCATCCTGGGCAAGTTTTTCGCCGCGTTCGGGTTGCTGGTGATCCTGCTGATCATCGCCGGATTCTACGTGGC
>DATNAC010000131.1:0-17404 GCA_035573035.1 Terriglobales bacterium | reverse complement strand
GAAGGATTGTGCCAGCGCTTCGGTCACACTCTTCCCTGCCTCTACGTCATCGTAGCAGGAGACCTCATCATGCAATCCAGAATGCAACATCCCGTCTATTTGATTCCCGATGCGCTGCAGGCCCTGATGGCGTTGAACAAGGCCACCGAGGCGTCGGGCGTGCCGCACACGACGCTGGGCCTGATCCATTTGCGCGCCAGCCAGATCAACGGCTGCAGCGTGTGCGTGGACATGCACGCCAAGATGGCGCGCCAGCAGGGCGAGACCGACGAGCGCATGTTCGCCGTGGCGGCCTGGCGCGACGCCCCCTACTTCAGCGACGCCGAGCGCGCCGTGCTGGCGCTGACCGAGTCGGTGACGCGCCTCGCCGACAGCTCCGACCCGGTGCCGGACGCCATCTGGAAAGAGGCCGCGCGCCATTTCGACGAGAAGGCGCTGGCCGCGATCCTGCTGGCCATCGCCCAGATCAACGTGTGGAACCGGCTCAATGTAGGGGTGCGCGCGGTGGCGGGCACGGCGTGGAAGGCGGAGGCGCGGGGCTAGAAGCCGCCCCCTTCCCTCGCCTTGACATTCGACAGGAGCGTGGGTATGCTCATGTCGGATGTCAAGGGGAGGGGGGCCGCATGCCGCCGGAAAAGTCCGATCTGTTGCAGGGCACGCTCGACCTGCTGATTTTGAAAGCGCTGGCGCTGGGCGAGATGCACGGCTTCGGCATCGCGCAGCGGCTGGAGCAGATGTCGCAGTCGGTGCTGCGCGTGGGCCAGGGCTCGCTCTACCCGGCGCTGCGCCGGCTGGAGCAGCAGGGCTGGATCCGAGCCGACTGGCGGGCGTCGGAGAACAACCGGCGGGCGCGCTTCTACCGCCTCACCCGTTCAGGGGCGCGGCAGTTGGAGCGCGAGGTCACGAACTGGGAGCGGCTGGCGGCGGCGGTCAGCGGGATTGTGGCCGCCGACAGGTTGTAAGGAGAGGCCATGCCCAAGCCAAGCTGGCGGGATCGGGTGCGGCGATGGAAGTTGGGTTGGCGGGCGCTGGTGCATCCCCGCCAGGCGGATCGCGAGTTGGAGGAGGAGTTGGCCTTCCACCTCGCGCTCGACGGCGGCGAGCGCGGCCGCCTGGAGGCCAACCTCGAGGCCTACCGCGCCGCGGGCGATTTGTACGGGCTCCAGACGCTGGGCCGGGACCTGGCCTACGGCGCGCGGCTGCTGCGCCGGTCGCCGGTGTTCACCGCGGTGGCGGTGGCCACGCTGGGGTTGGGGATCGGGCTGAACCTGGCGTTGTTCACCGTCTTGCAGACGGTGTTGCTGCGTCCTCTGCCTTACCGGCAGCCGCGGCAGTTGGTGACGCTGGCCTCGACTTCGGTCAAACAACAGGGGGCCGGCAAGAACGTGGGCTGGCTCACGGCGGAGGACTGGAAGCGGCAGAGCCGGGCGTTCTCGTCGATCGCCACCTATTATGGATGGGGACCGACGCTGAGCGGCGCCGGCGACGCGCATCCCCAGGTGCTGCACGGCGAGCACGTCAGCGCCAACTTTTTCCCGACGCTCGGGGTGACGCCGCTGATGGGGCGCAACTTCACCCCGCGGGAAGACGCCCCCGGGCGCAACCGCGAGGTGCTGCTGAGCTACCAATTCTGGCAGCGGCAACTCGGCGGGCGTCCTGGAGTGGTGGGATCGAACCTGGTGCTCAACCAGGCCAACTACCAAATCATCGGCGTGCTGCCGGCGAGCTTTGACGCCGAGCCCTTCCGTCCTCATATGGACGTGCAGGTGTGGACCCCGGACGGCTACGCCGCCACGGTGGAGGACGCCTGCCGGAGCTGCCAACACCTGCAGGCGTTCGGGCGGCTGGCGCCCGGGGTGAGTCTCGAGCAAGCACAGGCGGAGATGAACGCGATCCAGCGCCGGTTGGCGGCGGCCTATCCCAACGACTACCCGGCCGACGCCATCGTCGGGATGATGCCGCTGGCGGCGCGCGTGGTGGGGGACGTCAGCGGGCTGCTGTGGATGCTGTGGGTCGCCTCCGGCCTGGTGCTGCTGATCGCCTGCGCCAACCTGGCCAACCTGATGCTGGCGCGCTCGGCGCAGCGGCAGCGCGAGATGGCGGTGCGGGCGGCGCTGGGCGCGGGCCGCAAGCGTCTGCTGCGCCAGCTCTTGACCGAAGGCGTGCTGCTCGGCAGTCTTGGAGGCGCGGCGGGGTTGGGGCTGGCGATGGCGACGCTGCGCGAGCTGGGGCCGTGGGCGGCGGAGCGGCTGCCGCGGTTGCAGCATCTGCACATCGATGCCTGGACACTGTTGGTGTTGGTAGCGGTGAGCCTTGGCGCCGGCATCGTCGTTGGGCTGGCGCCGGCGCTGCGGGCTTCGCGCGCGGTGCCGCTGGCGGCGCTGCACAGCGGGCGCGGCGTTCAGGGCGGGGCGGCGGGTCCGCGGCGGACGCTGGCGGCGGCGGAGATGGCGCTGGCGGCGCTGCTCGCCATCGGCGCGGGCTTGGTGCTGCGCAGCTTCCTGCAGGTGCTGGCGGTGCCGCCGGGATTTGATCCCGCGGGGGCGGTCGCGGCCGATTTCGTCTCGAGCGGCCCGGCCTACGCCTCCGACGCCGCGCAGAACCGCTTCGATCAGCAGTTGCTCGAGGGCTTGAACGCCGATCCCAGCTTGGAGGCCGCGGGCGTGGTCAGCGTGCTGCCGCTCGATCCGGGCAACTACGACACCCGCGCCTACTTCTTCCAGGAGCCGCCGATCACGACCTTCCCCGCGATGGCGCGGGCCAATTCCTTCTACGACACATACTTCGTCAGCCCGGGCTATTTTGCCGCCATGGGCATCCGGCTGGTCGAAGGGCGCCTGCTCGACGAGAACGACCTCGCCCATCCGGGCGATGCCACCGTGGTGGATGCCGCGCTGGTACAGCGGCTTTGGCCAGGGCAAGATCCAATTGGCAAGACCATCGAGATGGCGCGCAGCGCGGGCGCGCCGCACCACTGGGCGCGGGTGGTGGGCGTGGTCAGCGACGTGCATCAGTACGCCCTGGACCGCGCCGCCACGCCCGAGGTCTACCAGCCCTACACCCTCAACCCGGGCGAGGCGGGCACGGTGGTGGTGCGCACCCGCGGCGGGACGGCGGCGGCGCGGGCGGCAATCGAGCGCGCGGTGTGGAAGCTGGACAGCAACGTGCCCATCGAGGACGTGCGTTCGATGGACGAGCTGCGGCGCGGTTCCACCGCCCAACGCCAGTTGGCGCTGGAGCTGATGGGCGCGCTGGCGGTGCTGGCGCTGGGGCTGGCCGCGCTCGGCATTTATGGCGTCGTGGCCTATACCACCGCGCAGCGCGCGGGCGAGATCGGGCTGCGCCTGGCGCTGGGCGCGAGCCAGAAGAACATCCTGCAGCTGGTGATTGACGGCGGCATGCGCCCCGCCGGGATCGGTCTGGCGGTCGGGGCGGGGGCGGCGCTGGCCGCGAGCCGGGTGCTGGCCCGGTTCACGTTCCAAGTCTCGCCGGCCGATCCGCTGACCTATATATCGGTCATCGTCACCCTGGCGCTGGTTGGCGTCGCGGCCTGCGGCCTGCCGGCCTGGCGCGCCAGCCGCACCGACCCGGCGCGCGCGCTGCAGCAGGAGGGATAGTGCTCAGACCCCGAGGTCGCGGCGGATCTCGCGGGCGGCGTTGTGGCCGGGGGCGCCGGTGACGCCGCCGCCGGGGTGGGCGCCGGAGCCGCAGAGATACAGGCCGGGCAGCGGGGTGCGGTAGTTGCCGCAGCCCAGCGCCGGCCGGGCGGCGAACATCTGGTCGAGGCTGAGCGTGCCGTGGAAGATGTCGCCGCCGGTGAGGCCAAAGGTACGTTCCAGATCGAGCGGCGAGAGGATCTTGCGCCCCAGCACCGCGGCCTGGAAGTTGGGGGCGTACTGGTTGACGGTGGCGATCATCAGGTCGGCCACCTCCTCGCGGTGATCGTCCCAGGAGGCGCCGTTCGGCAGCCGCGGGGCCACGTGCTGGCAGAAAAGGCTGGCGACGTGGCGCCCGGGGGGCGCGAGGCTGTCGTCCATCGAGGAGGAGATCAGCATCTCGACGATGGGCTGGCGCGACCATCCGAAGCGGCGGGCGTCGAAGTAAGCCTGCTCCATGTAGTCGAGCGTGGGCGCCATGATGATGCCGCCGGTGTGGTGGTCGCCCACGGTGGCGCCGGGCAGGCAGGTGAAGTTGGGCAGCTCGGCCAGCGCAACGTTGACGTGGAAGGTGCCGGAGCCGTTGCGGTACTGGCGCATGTGTCCCAGGAAGTCGGCCGGGAGCGCGCCCGCGGGCACCATTTCGGTGAAGAGCAGCTTGGGATTGACGCCCGCGGCGACCACGCGCGCGCGCAGCGTTTCACCGGCGGTGGTGACCACGCCCACGGCGCGTCCGTTTTCCACCAGCACCTCGCGCACGCCCGCGTTGAGGCGGATCTCAACGCCGCGCGCGGCGGCGGCGCGGGCCATGGCCTGGGTGATGGCGCCCATGCCGCCCACCGCCTGTCCCCAGACGCCCTTCTTGCCGTTGACCTCGCCGAAGACGTGGTGCAGCAGGACGTAGGCCGAGCCCGGCGAGTAGGGGCTGGCGTAGTTGCCGACGATGCTGTCGAAGCCATACACCGCCTTGATGGGATCGCTCTCGAACCACTGATCCAGGTACTCGCCGGCGGAGATGGCGAACAGGCGCAGCAGCTCGCGCTGGGTGGGAAGGTCCAGGCGCCGCAGCCGGCTGCCGAGCTTGGCGGCGCGCAGCAGCTCGGGCAGGGCGTGGCGCCAATCTCCGGCGGTGAGGTTGGGCGGCGTCTCGAGCACCAGCTCGCGCAGCAGGTCGGCGACGCGGTCGAGTTGGGCGCCGTAGTCGGCCAGGCGCGCGGCATCGCGCGGGGAGAATTTGGCGACCTCGGCCTCGGTGCGGCCCTCGCCGGTGAGCAGGTACCGGCCGTCGGCGGTGGGCAGGAAGTTGGACACGCGCCGCTCGTTGATGCGGAGGCCGTGACCGTGGAGGTCGAGGTCGCGGATGATCTTGGGATTCAGCAGCGAGACGGTGTAGGCGGCGCTGGAGTTGCGGAAGCCGGGATGGAACTCCTCGGTGACCACCGCGCCGCCCACCACCTCGCGGCGCTCCAGCACGGTGACCGCGAGGCCGGCGGCGGCGAGGTAGGCGGCGCAGACCAGGCCGTTGTGGCCGCCGCCAATGATGAGGACGTGGCTGGAGGGCGAGGGCATGGGCGTAGAATAACCGCAATTCTTATGGCCCAGGACGGCAAGATCGGGCTCTTTCTCGCCACGATGCTGGTGGCCAGCAACATGGTGGGCTCCGGCATCTTCCTGCTGCCGGCGACGCTGGCCGGCTTCGGGAGCATGACCACACTGGGTTGGATCGCGGCCGCGGCGGGCGCGCTCATCATCGGCCGCGTGCTGGGGCGGCTGGGGCGGTACGCGCCCGAGCCGGGCGGGGCGTGCGCGTATGCCGCGATCGCATTGGGGCCGTTCGTGGGTTTCCAGGCGACCTCGCTGTACTGGGTAGCGTGCTGGAGCGGCAACCTGGCCATCGCGGTGGCGGCGATCGGGTACCTGGGCGAGTTCGTGCCCGCGCTCAAAGCGCCGATGCCGCTGGCGCTCGGGGCGGTCGCGCTGATCTGGCTGTTGACCGCGCTCAATCTTTTGGGGCCGCGGCGGGTGTGCCAGTTGGAGTCGGCGACGATGTTTGCCGGGCTGATCCCGATCGCGGTGGTGGCGCTCGGGGGCTGGTGGTATTTTCAACCACACATATTTGCCGCGGCGTGGAACGTGAGCGGCCAGCCCGCGTACGTGGCGCTGCCGCGGTCGTTGGTGCTGATGTTCTGGGGTTTCGCCGGGGTGGAGAGCGCCTCGATCGCCACCGCGGTGGTCGAGGATCCGGCGCGCAACGTGGCCCGCGCCACCACCTATGGGGTAGCGCTGGCGGCGGTGATCTACATCGCCGCGTGCGGGGTGATCATGGGGCTCATCCCGGCGGCGGCGCTGGCGCGCTCGACCGCGCCCTTCGCCGACGCGGTGCGGTTGATGCTGGGTCCGGCGGCGGCGGCGCTGGTGGCGCTGATGGCGCTGGTCAAGGCGGTGGGGACGCTGGCGGGCTGGATTCTGCTGACCGCCGAGACCGGACAGGCGGGGGCGCGGCGCGGATTGTTTCCGGCGTTCTTTGCGCGCCTGGACGCCCGCGGGCGGCCGCGGGCGAACCTGCTGCTGATGGCCGTGATCATGAGCGCCGGGGTGCTGGCCACGGTCTCGCCCACGCTGGGGCAGCAGTTCGGCGAGCTGATCGCGGTCTCGGTGCTGTTGGCCATGCTGCTGTACATCTACGCGCTCCTGGCGGTGTGGCACTATGCGCGGCTCGCGCCCGGGGCGTTCCGGCACGACCGCGGATTTGCCGCCGCCGGCATTGTCTTTTGCGCGGGGGTGATTTTGCTTTCGGGTGTCACCATGATCGCGGTGACGGCGGGGATCGTGCTGCTGAGCTGCGTGTGCTATCCCTTCCGCCGGGGAGCGCGGGCGGCATATATACCCGGAGGGAGCGATGTGGTGTAAGCTGGGCGCGAAGTTCCGGAGGCGGCGATGCATTCTCTCTGGTTGGCAACCCTGATTTCCGCGGTGTTGGTGTTTGTGACCAGCTCCCTGGTCCACATGGTGCTTCCCTGGCACAAGAATGACTTTCCACGGCTGGCCAATGAAGACGCGGTGATGGACGCGCTGCGGCCGCTGCGCCTGGCGAAGGGCGACTATCTGGTGCCGCGCCCCGCAACGCGCCAGGAGTTGAACTCGCCCGCCTTCATCGAGAAGCGCCAGCGCGGGCCGGTGGTGGTGTTCACGGTGATGGGCGAGATCTCGATGGGCCGCAACCTGGGGCTGTGGTTCGTCTACCTGCTGGTGGTGATCGGGCTGAGCGCGCTGGCGGCGGGGGTGGCGCTGCCGCCGGGGGCGGACAGCCACCGCGTGTTCCATCTGATCGCGCTGACTTCGTTCCTGGGTTTCGCGTTGGCGCTGTGGCAGAACTCGATCTGGTGGAGCCGCTCCTGGGTCACGACGCTGAAGAGCACGGTGGACGGGCTTATCTACGCGCTCATCACCGCCGGCGTCTTCGTCTGGCTCTGGCCGCGTTAAAAACAAGACCGGCGCGAGCGTGAGCCCGCGCCGGGTGCTTGCTGCCCTGAATGCGGTGGTTAGTGCGCCCGGCGCAGGTAGATGTTGCCGTTGAAGTTCTCGAAGCGGAGCTCGGGGCCGCCGCCGTTGAGGGTGCCGTAGATGGTGCGGTCCACCTTGACCCGGTACATGCCGTTGGAGTCGCGCTGGCCGTTGTTGCCGCCGGAGTCGGCGGGGGCGGTGCGGCTGGTCTGGAAGTTGAAACCGTCGTCCATATAAATGTCGCCCTGGTCGGTCTTCATGCGCACGTTGGCTTTGACGTCGGCGGGCAGGGTGACGTCGATGTTGCCGTTGAGCGAGCTGAAGGAACTGGGCTTGCTGGGGTCGAGGCGGGTGACGGTGGCGGTCACTTTGCCGTTGAGACCGTGGGCCACGATGCTGCCGCCGACCTGATTGAGGGTGATGGTGCCGTTGATGTCCTCGACGTTGATGTCGCCGGTAACGCCGGTCACGTTGATGAAGCCGCCGTTGACGGTGTGCAGGTTGAGCGAGGTGTTTTCCGGCACCTGGATCACCAGGTCGCTGCCGCCGTTGAAGATCGAGGTGTGCACCGTTACCGTGTTGTCGTCCTCCTCGGCGGTGAGGCCGTTGCCGGAGGTCAGCTTGTGCATGCCCGCCGCCTCGGGCGGGGCGGGACGCTCGCGGCGGGGGTGCCGGCTGTCGCTTTCCGATGCGCTGGTGTCGATCACCACGTCTTTGCCGCTATAGGCCTTCACCGTGATCGAGCCGTTCAGGATCGAAACTTTCAGGGTGGCCGGCTGCGATGGATGGCTGAGCGGCACGACCACGTGATCCGTGTTCTGCGCCACGGCGGGGGTGGCCGCCAGCGCGATGCCCATGGTGATACCCAGGGCGATGGTGAGAATGTTCTTGTTCATAGGTCCCTCTACTGCTTAATACCGAGTGGCCGCGGCAACGTTACGGGGAGCGCGCTCACTTCTGCTGATGCACGTAGATGCTGCCGTTGACGGTGTGCAGGTTGAGCTGCGCGCCGCCCGAGCCGATGCGCCCGGCGCTCTCGCGGCCGCGGCGGAACACGATCATGTTGCCGTCGCGTGAGGAGGAAGTCGGCATGGCGCGCGGGCTCACCGCGAAGTCGCTGTAGACCGAGCCGTTGAGCGTCTTATAGGTCAGGTCGGCGTTGAGGCCGGGCTGGAAGTAGAGGCTGACACTGCCGTTGACCGAGCCGAAGTCGCAATTGCCACCTGGGTTGGAGCGGAAGGCGGCGCTCAGCGAGCCATTGACCGTGGTGGCGGAGCCGGCGGCGCCCAGTCCATCCAGCTTGATGGCGCCGTTGACATTGCGAATCGTAAAGGCGCCGCCCACGTTGCGCACGGTCACGTCGCCGTGGTTGACGGTGCGCAGGTCGAGCCGCGAACCCGCCGGCACGTGCAGCTCGAAGGCAAACCGCACGCGGCTGCTGGCGTCGTCCCAATTATCGCCCCAGTGATCGCAGCGCCCGGTGCTGTGGTCGCTGCCGCAGCGGAAGGGGCCGTCCACGTAGAGCTTCACGCTGTCGCTGGACTGGGTGATGTCGAGGTGGACGTTGGTGGCGTTGTCGGGGTTGGTCTCGGTGGCGGTGAGCCGCACCGCGCTGCCGCCGTCGCCGACCACATCAATCGGGCCGCTGACGTTGTCGACGGTGATGAGTGGGGTGGCGCCCAGGGTAAAGCTGCGCTCGGTGACCTGGGCGCTGGAGGCGGCGCTAAAGGTCAGGGCAAAGGCGATGGCCAGGGCGGCGCCTACGAGCAGTTTGGTGGCGACAGAATCGTGATCCATGACGGGCTCCCTTGAAAAGTCGTTGGCCTAATTCCAGGTGGGTTGGGCCAGGCCCCAGGCGGCGCGCTGCCGCACTTCGGGGCTGTAGGCGGTATCGGTGCTCACGCGCTGCAACAGGGCGCGGGCGCTCTGGTCGTGCAGCTCGACGAAGCTATCCACCAGGGCGATCTGCACCAGGGGCGACTGCTGATAGCGGAAGGCCTCGACCAGGTTCTTTTGCAGATCGGAATCCCGCGGCGCGTGCAGGGCGCCGCGCTGAAGGGCATCGAGCGCGGACAGGCGGACATCGGCGCTGGCGTCGTACTTGAGGGTGTGCAGCAGGGCGTCGGAGATTTTGGGATCGCTCTCCGACAACCGGGCGCCGTAGCTCACGCCTTGCAGGCGGTCGCTGGCGGATTGCTGCTGCAGCAGCGAGAGCACGGCGAGTTGGCGGGTGGCCGTCACCTGGTCGCGCAGCTCGGCAATCTGCTGGTCTTGCGAGGATGGAGCCGGGGCGGAGCGTCCGCGCAAGAACCAGCCGCCGGCAAGCCCGGCGACCAACAGCAGCGCGGCCGCCATCGCGGGCATGGGATGGAACGCCCAGGCGGGGAAGAACGAAACACGGCGCGGCGCCGGGGCGGCCGCGCGCTGGGCGGCTTGGCCGGCGTTGTAGGCCTCGAGCATCTGGTCGAAGCGCTCGCGCTGGTGCGGGCTGGGCAGGGCTTCGGGCAGCTCTCCCAGGCGTTGCCACAGGCCGGCCATGGCGGCGCACTCGGCGCACTCATGCAAATGTTGGCGCAAGAACAGCCGGTCGCCGGCGCGCTCGGGCGCCTCCAGCTGATGCTGCCAGTCGTCGGCCAGGAGAACGGCCGCGGTTTCACAGGGGTTCATGACACACCTCGTTGGGCAAGCTGTTGATACTGGTCGCGCAGCTCGCGCATGGCGCGGTGCACGCGGACTTTCACCGTCCCGGTCTCGCAGCCGAGGATGGCGCCGATCTGCTCGTACTTGAGCTCCTGGAAGCGGCTGAGAATGAGGATCTCGCGCTTCTCCGGCGAGAGCCGCTGCAGCGCGCGCGCCAGCAGCACTTGGTCCTGGGCCGCTTCGGCGCGGTCGGCGGGCTCGACCTGGGGGGTGTAGACGTCGTCCCACTCCACCTCGCCGCGGCGTTTGTGCAGATGGTCGAGGCGGGCGTTGCGCGCGATGAAGTACATCCAGGTGACGAAGCGGCTGCCGGGGCGGTAGGTGGCGCGGTACTTCAGGATGCGGACGAACACGTCCTGCACCAGATCTTCGGCGGACGCGCGGGGGGCGCCGTTGCGCAGAAAGAAGTTGAGCAGCGGGCCGCTATGGCGTTCAAACAGGCTGGAGAGGGCTTGGGTCTCGCCGTTCTGCACGGCGCACATCAGGCCATCGTCGGGATCGCCGGCGTGGGCCAGGGCATCGGGTGGAACCGAGCGTGGTGCCGGCATAACCATGGGACGTAGCCTTTCCGCGACCATCATATCCTCTCCACCGTAGATAACCGGCGGCGGGGGAAAAGGTTACTGGAGGCCCCCGGGGCCCCAGCCGGACCTCCGCTGTGAGCCGCGACCCACTAAGGCCTTGCGCTTCAGAGGGATACAATATACAGTCTCTGCGGAGGCCATCCGCCGTGCGCATTCGCTTCGTCACCGCTGCTGCTCTTGCCCTCGCCTGCTCGGCGAGCGCGTTCGCCCAAGGGACCGCTGCCGACTACGCCCGCGCCAACCAACTGCGTCAGAAGGTGCGCGGGCTGGCGCTGAACGTTCCCGGGCCCGCCAACTGGATCGAGGGAACCGACCACTTCTGGTACCACAAGAGCGTGGCCGGAGGCTCGGAGTTCCTCTGGGTGGACGCGAGCACGCAAACCAAGCGTCCGGCGTTCGATCACGCGCGGCTGGCGGCGGCGCTCTCTTCGGCGGTAGGCATGACCTACACCGCCACTACGCTGCCGTTCATTGATCTGGCGCCGGCGAGCGGACGCGGAGGATCAGGCGTGGGCGGCCTGAAGTTCATCAACCAGGAGCACGACATCACATTTGGTCTGGAGGGGTTCAACTGGACCTGCGATCTGACCGCCTACACCTGCACCAAGGGCGCGGCGCTCCGCACCGGGCGCGGCGGCTTTGGGCGGGGTGGCCGGGGTCCGCAGGTGGATGAGCCGCCGTTCGACCCCGAGCTCGACGGTCCGCCGATGGTGGACAACATCGTCGAGGACGGCCTCGAGACCCTCATCCCCGAAGACCCGGAGGCCGCCATGCCCCCGCAGGCGCGGCCGCCGGAACCGCCGGCGCGCCCGGGGCCGAACTCGAAGACCTCTCCCGATGGCCAATGGGAAGCCTACATCCAGAACTTCAACGTCTTCCTACGCCACCCTGGCGACAAGAAGGGGATGCCGCTGAGCTACGACGGCTCGGAGGGCAACTATTATTCGCTGCGCTCGTTGGCATGGTCGCCCAACTCGAAGTTCCTGGCGGCGTACGCCACGACGCCCGGATACGACCGGCACATCCATTATGTAGAGTCGTCGCCGGATACCCAGGTACAGCCGATCAGTTTCGAGGGGCCGCTGTACCAGAAGCCGGGCGATGTGGTCTCGATCGCGCACCCAGCGCTGTTCGACGTGACCTCGCGGCACGAGACAGCCATCAACGATGCGCTCTTTCCCAATCCCTACGACCTGACCGCGCCGGTATGGTGGCAGGACAGCCGCGGCTTCACCTTCGAATACAACCAGCGCGGGCACCAAGTGTACCGGGTGATTCAAGTTGACGCCCCGAGCGGCGAAGCGCGCACGCTGATTGACGAGACCAGCCCAACCTTTATCGATTACCGGCCGCTGACACCCAACGCCAGCGATACCGGCAAAATCTTCCGGGCGGACATCGACGACGGACACGAGATCGTTTGGGCGTCGGAGCGCGACGGCTGGGAGCACCTCTACCTGTACGACGGCCTGACCGGCAAGGTGAAGAACCAGATCACCAAGGGCGACTGGCCGGTGCGGGCGGTGGACTATGTGGACCCGGTGAAGCGCCAGATCTGGTTCGAGGCGAGCGGCACGATCGCGGGGCAGGACCCATACTACCTGCACTACTACCGCATCAACTTCGACGGCACCGGCCTGACCAGCTTCACCAGCGCCAACGGCACGCACAGTGTGCAGTTTTCCCCCGACCGGCGGTACTACGTGGACACGTGGTCGCGGGTGGACATGGCGCCGGTGTCGGAGCTGCGCCGCGCCTCCGACCAGAAGGTCGTGATGCCGCTGGAGACCGGCGACCTGGGCCCGCTCGAGGCGGCGGGCTGGAAGGCGCCGCTGCCGTTCCATGCCAAGGGGCGGGACGGCAAGACCGACATCTGGGGGGTGATCTTCCGGCCCTCGAACTTCGACGCCGCGAAGAAGTATCCGGTGGTGGAGAGTATCTACGCCGGCCCGCAGGGCAACTTCGTGCCCGAGGCGTTCGGGCCCAGCGTGCAGCCGCTGGCGGAGCTGGGCTTCATCGTCGTCCAAATCGACGGCATGGGGACGAACAACCGCTCGCGCGCCTTCCACGACGTGGCCTGGAAGAACCTGAAGGACGCGGGCTTCCCCGACCGCATTCTCTGGCACGAGGCGGCGGCGGCGCAGTACCCCTGGTACGACATCAGCCAGGGGGTCGGCATTTACGGTACTTCGGCGGGGGGACAGAACGCACTGGGCGGGTTATTGTTTCACCCCGAGTTCTATAAGGTTGGGGTCTCGAACAGTGGCTGCCACGACAACCGCATGGACAAGATCTGGTGGAACGAGCAGTGGATGGGCTGGCCCATCGGGCCGCAGTACGCCGAGGATTCCAACGTGGACAACGCCTACCGCCTGCAGGGCAAACTGCTGCTGGTGCTGGGCGAGCTGGACAACAACGTGGACCCGGCTTCGACCTTGCAGGTGGTGAACCAGCTGATCAAGCACAACAAGCGCTTCGACCTGCTCGAAGTCCCGGGCGGCGGGCATGGGGCCGGAGGCGCGTATTATCAACATTTGCTGGAGGACTTCTTCGTGCACAATCTGATGCACGTGGAGCCGCCGGTGTGGAACACGTCCGAAACGGAGGCTCAATAATGCAGCGCGGCACAATGATGATGGTGGCGGCGGTGGCCGCCCTGGGAGTGGGCGCGATGGCCCAGCGCGGCGGGCGCGGACCCGCGGGGCCGCAGCGGACCACAACTCCGGCGGCGCTGCACTTCGAGTACCTGGGCCCCCAGCCCTCGGGCCGCATCGCCGCGGCGGCGGGGGTGGAGGGCGATCCCAACACCTATTACCTGGGCGCGTCCTCGGGCGGGGTGTGGAAGTCCACCGACGGCGGCCACAACTTCAAGCCGGTCTTCGATGGCCAGGACGCCATGGCGATCGGGGCGCTGGCCGTGGCTCCGAGCGACCCGCGGACGGTGTGGGCGGGCACGGGCGAAGCCTGGGCGATCCGCGACATCGACGTGATGGGCGACGGGGTCTACAAGTCCAGTGACGGCGGCGCTACCTGGGAGCACATGGGGCTGGACCAAACCGGGCGCATCGGGCGGATCCTCGTGCATCCCACCGACCCGAACACGGTGTACGTGTGC
Source organism: Terriglobales bacterium (assembly GCA_035573035.1). Classification (GTDB taxonomy): domain Bacteria; phylum Acidobacteriota; class Terriglobia; order Terriglobales; family SCQP01; genus SCQP01. Next base: position 3,845 of record DATNAC010000131.1, on the reverse strand, counting down.
GCGCTGGGGCGCACCACCGACCCGCAGCAGGAGCGCGGGGTCTACAAAACGACCGACGGCGGCAAGAACTGGCAGCGGGTGCTCTTCGTCAACCCCGACACCGGCTGCTCGGGCTTGGCCATGGACGCACACGATCCCAACACCCTGCTGGCCGGCACCTGGCAGGTGATGATGAAGACTTGGGGCGAGTTCAGCGGCACCTGGCCGGGCTACACCGGCACGCCGGGCAGTGGCGTGTACATCACCCATGACGGCGGCGCCACCTGGAAGCACATCACCGACGGCATGCCCAAGCCCCCGGTGGGCAAGATTGACGTGGCCATCGCCCCGAGCGACTCCAAGCGCATGTACGCGCTGATCCAGACGGCGGACCAAGGTTCGTTGTGGCGCAGCGAGGACGGCGGCGCGACCTGGAGCGACGTCAACTGGGACCGCACGCTGATCGGGCGTGCCGGATACTACATCCGGATCGCCGTGAACCCGCGGAACGAAGACGACGTGTTGGTCACCAACAGCGGCTTCCACCGCTCCTATAACGGCGGCAAGACGTTTGACGAGCCGCGTCCGCGGCCGGCGCCGGGGGCGCCGCGGCTGGACGCCTCCTGCGGCGACTGCCACGACATCTGGATGGATCCCAAGATCCCCGGCCGCTACGTGCTCACCGACGACGGCGGGGCCAGTATCGCCACCGGCAAGGAGGTGCTGGCGGTACGCCTGCCCAACGGCCAGATGTATCACGTGGCGACCGACAACCAAATGCCCTACTGGGTCTACTCCAACCGCCAGGACAACGGCACCATGCGCGGGCCGAGCAACGGCCCCGAGGGCACCGGCAACGGCGAGGTGGCGGGCGTGCCGCAGGATCCGCGCGCTCCCGCGCGCGGTGGGCGCGGCGGGTTCGCCGGAGGCCGCGGACGGGGCGCGGCGGCGCCCTGGCAGTACGCGCTGGGCGGCTGCGAGTCGGGCTTCACCATTCCCGATCCCAAGGATCCCAACATCATCTGGGCGAGCTGCTACGGCGACGAGATCACCCGCTACGACGCCCGCAGCGGGGAAGCGCGGTCGGTCTCGCCCTGGATGCACACCCTCGACTCGCAGCCCAACCTCTTGCAGTACCGCTGCCACTGGACGCCGCCGATGGCGGTGGATCCGTTCGACGGCAGCGTGTACTACGGCTGCCAGGTGATCTTCCACACCACCGACGCGGGCCAGACCTGGTCGGTGATCAGCCCCGACCTCTCGACCCACAACCCGGCGCAAATCGTATCCTCGGGTGGGATCGTGGGCGACAACCTGGGGCAGTTCTACGGCGACGTGGTGTTCGCCATTGCGCCGTCGCCCATCCAGCGGCACCTGATCTGGGCGGGCACCAACGACGGCAAGCTCTGGTACACCAAGGACGGGGCGCACTGGGTGGACGTGACCGCCAACATCCCCGGCCTGCCGCCCAACGGCACGGTGATTCAGATCTCGCCCTCGAACTTCGATCCCGGCACCGCCTACGTGGCCTATGACCTGCACCTGATCGGGAACCGGAATCCGTTCCTGTTCAAGACCTCCGACTTCGGCAAGACCTGGACGGCGATCGCCGGCGGCCTGCCCAAGGGCAACCCGCTCGACTACACCCGCTCCATCGCCGAGAACCCCAACCGCAAGGGCATGCTGTTCGCCGGCACCGGGCACGGCTTCTTCTACTCCATGAACGACGGCCAGACCTGGACCAACTTCCAGAAGGACCTGCCGCGTTCGCCGGTGACCTGGATCACGGTCGAGCCGCGCTACCACGACGTGGTGGTCGCGACCTACGGCCGCGGACTCTACGTGCTGCGCAACATCAGCACGCTGGAGCAGACCGGCGAGGTCACCGCGCCCACCGATGCCAACAAGCTGTTCGCCCCGACTCCCGGCTTCCGCATGCCGCGCAGCGGCAGCGCGAACTTCGAGTTCTCGCTGGCCGCGGCGCCGAGCGCGCCGGTGCGGGTCCAGATCAAGGACGCGGCCGGGGCGCTGATCCGCGGCTATGAGGTGGCGGCCCACGCCGGACTCAACCAGGCCACATGGGATCTGCGTTACGACTCCCCGCAAGCGGTGGCGCTGCGCACTACGCCGGAGGACAATCCGCATATTTGGGAGGAGCCGCGCTTCCGCGGGCAGTCCACGCGCCCGGTCACACACTGGGGCATCGAGGGCGCGCAGCATGCCGGACCGCTGGCCGCGCCCGGCGACTATACCGTCTCATTGGCGGTGGACGGGCAGAACCTGACGGCGCCCTTCAAGGTGCTCAAGGACCCGGCCATTGCCGCCTCGGATGCGGACCTGGTGGCTTCCACCAAGATGCAGATCCGTGTGCGTGACGACATGAATGAGGCGGTGTCCATGATTGACAAGCTGGAGACGGTCCGCCGCCAGATCCAGGACCAACTGGCGGCCAACCAGGGCAAGCCGGAGACGGTCGCCGCGCTCCACGGCTTCCAGAAGAAGCTGATGGACGTGGAGCTGCAGTTGCTCTCACGGTCCTCCATGCAGAGCGACGACAAGTACTACCCGGAGCAGTACAAGGTGTACATGAACCTGATCTGGTTCAACGGCGAGATCGGCACCGGCGCCGGGGACGTGGCGGGCGGGGCGGATTACCGTCCGACCGCGGTGTCCTACACGATCCTGGACGGGATCGAGAAGGATATGGCCACGGCCAAGACCGGGTTCGACCAGGTCATGACCACCGGCCTCGCTGCCTTCAACAAGCAGATGGCGGGCAAGCTGCCGGCTCTCGGGGCGACCCAGCCGTAAGAGGCGATGATAGTCGGAAGGTTCTAGTTTTAGAGCTCCAGGCGCAGCGACCATTATTGCCGGTCTGCTGCTACAGTGTCCGTCGCGGTTTGGTCCGCGCGGGGCCGGTTTGCGACGCTCCAGCCGCTGCATTGCGGCGGCTGGCTCGCCCTCGCCGGGAATTATTTTTGCAAGCTGGCCCGGCGAAAACCCGCCAGTTCGTGGATTCGCGCCAGTTTCTCCGGCGCGAGACCCTGGGGGTCAGCCTCGGCGACGACTCGGTCGCACAGCAAGACCGCGAACACCTCGGCCAAGCCAAAATACCGAAGGGCGACTTTGCGGTTCACGGCTCGACGGCGCTTCCCCAGCCGCTGCTTTAGATCCACAAATTTCAACCGGATCGGTAATATTCATCTACGATGCCCGCCTAATTCGCCGCGAACTGGGGTCGCGAACGGGTGCCCAAACTGGAAACCACGGCGGTGATGATTCGCATCCACTGACATGTATGGCTAAGGACCGCGACGCATAGGCCGAGGTTGCACACCATGTGACTGCGTTGTACAATGCCCGCCATGGCCCCCCCAGCTGCCATTACTTTCGAAAATCTGCGTCTTGAACGACGCACGCTACTTGGTATTGTCGATGAACAGCAAGTCTTGGACGCGACCTTTGCTCGGAGCGTGCGAGGGATTACCACGACCGCAATTGCAGAGCTGGCGGAAGTGGTCGGTCCACGACTTTTCGCGGCGCAGCTAGGGGCACCCATTTACGCGGAACCTACGGACGACCAACTCTTTGGGCATGCGGAGCTTGCCAATTGGAGGTCGCTGCGCGCGAGTTACGCGCTCGCGCAACAACACGCACGGGCAGCCGGCGAGGCCGTCAAGGAGGCCCGCACGCGCTACGGCGCTCACTCGCCCTTCGGGCTGTTTTCGCGGATGGTCAAGGATGAAACTTTTGCAAGGAAGTCACAGCAGTTGAAACGCCAAGCTGTGGCGAAGGAGCTCGAATTCGACGAGGCCACCGAGAAAGTTCGTGGGATTGCGGACGCACTCCAAGGTATGCTGACGCAG
>DATNAC010000130.1:0-10421 GCA_035573035.1 Terriglobales bacterium | reverse complement strand
GTTTGCGGACCCGATCATTCAGGGTGGACCATTGCGCGAGACCATCGATTCACTCGTTCTGCTCGGTTGGTTGGAGGAGGCCGAAGCGCTGCGTTTTCTCCGAGATGAGTGTGTGTTTTCCAGGCCGCTCAGCCTTGCCGGCGCACGCTCACTCTGGCATACCTACCGGCGCCGCACCGAGGCAGCAGCCGCGAGCCGCCTCGGTGCACCCGCCGAACCTCGGCCGGTAACAACTACGCACGCCAAGCGATTTCTTGAGCTTGCGCGAGGCTGTTTGAACGCTAGCGCCGTCGTCGCCGTTGATCCGGCGAAATTGCTCGCCTTCCAATTCTCGTTGTCCACGGGGCGCTCGGCAGAACACGCTGCGGCCAGGGCAACGTGGGCGGAGCGTTGTCTTTTGACGGAACGCCCTCGGTGCGCGCTTCCGGTCACGCGGACTGCAAACAGCATCTTTTTCGACATCCCCCATGCCGAGCACGCGCTGACTCTGACCCCGGAGGGCGAGCTTCGCATTGAGCAGTTTCCGGCATTCTCAATGATCGTCCCGGTGGGGGGCGGCTTCATGCTGAGGGCCGGCTATCACCGCGCTTACGCCTATCTGAACGCGCGACCCACCCCACAAGAGCCGTTCCTGGCGGCCGTGACTGAGGGTAATCTAACCGAACTCCGGGATCCGCAATTGCGTGCCAAGCTGACCTCCTCGCACCCTCCCCTGGTGGGCGACTTCTTAAACGCCAATCTGGCCATGCCCGTAAAGGCGCTGAAATACCGCTTTCGTTTCAAGGTTTCCGTGGAACTGAAGCGCGTCCCTGTCGGTGAGAGCGACTGATGGCCGTGCAGGAGAATCCCCGGCTCATCTGCTACCGAGTGCCCCGAACCGGGCTCACCACTGCTCCGCCGGAACCTGCGTCGCGACGACGCCTTTGGATGGACCGGAACGGCGGTAGTTTTGCGAATTTTTGCCTGCCGATGCTCATCGCCAACCAGGCAGGTTGGGAGCTGTGTAGTACACACGCAATCGAGGTTGTTTGGAACGGAGGTTCGGATACTCAGGCTCTTCAGGTGATAAAGGTTAGCGGTGAGGGGAAATGCCCGGCGACGAGCCATTTTGGCTTTGGAATTCTGACCTGGAGGCTGCCCTTCCTATTCCGCACGTCGCCCGGCTGGCAGCTGCTGGCTCGTGGGCCGGCAAACTCGCCCAAAGATGGCATCGCCGCCTTGGAGGGCATCGTCGAAACGGACTCCAGTGTGGCGACCTTTACCATGAATTGGGTGCTCACCCGTCCTGACCGGGTCGTGCGCTTCGAGGTGGGGGAGCCCTTCGCTGTGTTAGTCCCTCAGCGCATTCAAGACTTGGAGAACATCGCTCCTGTGATTCTCCCCCTCGATGCGGATCCCGATCTCGCGGCGCGCTACCGGGCGTGGGCTGGGGCGCGGAGGCAGTACCGAGACCGGGGAATATCCTCCCGTAGTCGCTACGATCGCTTCCAGCTCGATTATCTCCGCGGCACCCATGCAGCTCACGACCAGCCCGAGTTCCACCGTTCAAAGATTGTGCTTCGGCGTTTCCTCGAACCAGGCAAATGAACGGTTCCACGCCTAAATTGCCCGGACGTTTAGGGCATGGGCTGAGCTTGCCGATCCTGCTGCGGCTCAGCCTCTTGCAAGCGGCGCCACAGGGGCTGCGCTGCGCGAGTTGGACCCCTTTCGGGACCTTTTCTCGAAGTGCTTCAGGTCATTCGTTGCCTCTTGACCCGCCCCGAGTGCTTCTGGCTGGAGCGAGAGTTCGCCGGCCCGGATTTCCACCGGGGAGAACCGTACACCTTGACAAGGCACACACAACAATGTCAGCGAGCGCGAGATGAAGCGCGTCGTACTCAATCGCAAAAACTCGCTCTTTGTCGGCCACCCCGCCGGCGGCCACGCCATGGCGGCCCTGGCCAGCTTCACCAGCACCTGCTTCCGCCACCAGATCGAACCCAGCGCTACCTCACCCAACTACTCTTCAACCTGCCGGTTACGCCGCCCGCCGAACTCCACCGCTGGTTGCCCGATGCCTGGCTCCGCAGCTCCCGACCAACACCGCAAGCCTGACCTGCGGTTCACGGAGCGGGCACACCCTAAGCCCTTGACGCTTCAACTCCGCGATCTCTGCCATGTCTGGTGCGCCTCCCCTCGCCGCCGCCGTTGCCGTGTACGTCCCGGGCAGATCGACGCCCACCGGGCGCGTCGATCCCTACCGACTGTGCCATTGCCAGCGCGGCAAACACCGGGGTTAGCTCAAGAAAGTGAGACTTTTTTCGCGGTTTGGGGATATCGAGTTGCCGCGAATCATCCGGGCTACAGTACGAGCGATCGTCCAGCCCGCACGGCGGCGATGATGGCGGTGGTGGAGTAGCCGGGCTCGAGCGGGATCCGCACGACGCGGCCGCCGGCGGCGATCACTTCGGGCTCGCCCACCACCGCGCCCTCGCCCCAGTCGGCGCCCTTCACCAGCACGTCCGGGAGCAGGGTGGCGATCATCTCCTGCGGCGTGGGCTCGTCAAACAGCGTGACCGCGTCCACGAACTCGAGCGCGTCCAGCACCTCGGCCCGCTCCAACTCGGGCAGAATGGGCCGTCCCTCGCCCTTGTTCCGCCGCACGCTGGCGTCGGTGTTGATCGCGACCAGCAACGCGTCGCCGAGCGCGCGCGCCGCCTCCAACGAGCGCAGGTGGCCGGGGTGCATCAGGTCGAAGCAGCCGTTGGTGAGCACCAGCTTCCCTCCGGCGGCGCGCAGCGCGCGGCGGCGGGACGCAAAATCGCGCCAGTTGGGGTAGATCACGCGCGCGCCCCGATGGGCGAGGCGGCGGACTCTTCGCCGCGGGCGACACGGAGCAGTTCCGCGGCCGCCTGGTCGCGGCCCAGGACGCTGATCTGCACCCCGGCAATGCGGCCGCGCAGCGCCCGCACCATCTCCTTGGCGATGGCCAACCCCTCGCGCTTGGCGGCGTCGGCGCCGCTCGAGGCGCGCATGCGGGCCAGCACCGCCTCGGGCACGTGCACGCGCAGCTCGTTCTGCATGAACTCGGCCTGGCGCAGGCTGGTTAGCGGCCAGATGCCGGCGATGAGCGGGACGGCGTGCTCCGCGGTGTCGCGCAGGAAGCGCTCCAGCAGCTCGATGTCGAATACCGGCTGGGTGACGACGTAGTCGGCGCCGGCCTCGACCTTCCAGAAGTAGCGGCGCAGTTCCTCTTCGTAGTTGACCGCTCCGGGGTTGGCGCCCACGCCGATCAGGAATCCGGTCTGGCCGCCCACGGCGTTGCCGCCGAGATCGAGACCCGAGTTCAGGTTGCGCACCAGGTTGGCGAGGCCGATGGCGTCCACGTCGAAGACGGCGGTGGCGTCGGGATAGTTGCCGAGCTTGGGCGGATCGCCGGTGATCAGGATCAGGTTGCGCAACCCGAGGGCGTAGGCGCCGAGCAGGTCGGACTGCATCGAGATCACGTTGCGGTCGCGGCAGCAGTAGTGCAGCACCGGCTCAACCGAGGGTTGGGCGGCAAGCTGCGCGCGCATCATCACCGCCAGCGCCTGGTTGCTCATGCGGGCGTTGGCGCGGGGACCGTCGGGGATGTTGATGGCGTCGGCGCCCTGGCTCTGGAAGAAGGCGGCGCTCTTGATCTCCTTGGCGGGGTCGCTGCCGCGGGGCGGCAGGATCTCGACCAGGGTGACGAACTTGCCTTCGCGCAGCTTTCGTCCCAGCTCGGAGCGCTGGGCGGGCGGAACCGGCTCGCGCGCGGCGGCGCCGGCCTGGGCCGAGGTTTCGACCTTGAAGCGGCGCTTGCCCGGCGTGGTGGAGCGCACGTAGTTGCGGATCCACTTGATGTGCTCGGGGGTGGTGCCGCAGCATCCGCCGACGATCTTGGCGCCGGCGGCGATGAACTGGCGGGCGTAGTCGGCCAGGTACTCGGGCGACACCATGTAGAGGTTGCGCCCGTCCACGTTGCGGGGCTTGCCGGCGTTGGGTTGGGCGATGAGAGGGCAGCCGGTGGCGTGGGCCATCTGCTCCAGCGCTTCGAGCATGCCCACCGGACCGCCGCTGCAGTTGATGCCGACCACGTCGGCGCCCCAGCGCTCCATGCGGCGCGCGGCTTCGGCGGCAGGGGTGCCGTCGAGGGCGCGGCCCTCGTCGTCAATGGTGATCTGGGCGACGATCGGCAACGCGCAGGCCTCGCGCGCGCCGGCGATAGCCTCGCGCAGCTCGCCCACCTGGCCGAAAGTTTCGAGCATGAGCAGGTCGGCTCCGGCCGCAGCCAGCGCGGCCGCCTGCTCGGCGAAGGCTTCGCGCGCTTCGGCGAAGCTGATCTTGCCCAGGGGCTCGAGGTATACGCCCAGCGGGCCGATCGCACCCGCCACCCAGCCGCCGGGGTTCACCGCACCCCGCGCCAGCTCGACGCCGGCGCGATTGATGGCCGCGAGCTGCTCGCGCAGGCCGTATTTTTCCAGAACGACCCGGTTGGCTCCGAAGGTATTGGTTTCGAGAATTTCCGCACCGGCCTGGGCGTAGGCCTCGTGAATCTCCTTCACCACCGCGGGCTGCGAGAGGTTCATCTCGTCGAAGCTGCGGTTGATGAACACACCGTGGGAGTACAGCATGGTCCCCATGGCGCCATCGGACACCACGACCCGCTCCCGCACCTGTTCAAGAAAATCGTTCACGCCTCCGCCGCCTCCGCCTCCGGCCGCAATAAAGGAAACAGTATCACGTCGCGGATAGAGTCCACGCCGCTGAGCAGCATACACAAACGGTCAATTCCGATGCCCTCCCCCGCGGTGGGGGGGAGGCCGTAGCGCAGCGCGCGGATGTAATCCTCGTCGAGCGCGTGCGCCTCCTGATTGCCGCCCTCGCGCTGGGCCAACTGCTGCTCGAAGCGCAGGCGCTGCTCCTCGGGATCGTTGAGCTCGCTGTAGCCGTTGGCGATCTCCATGCCGCCGGCGTAGATCTCGAAGCGCTCGACCCAAGCCGGCTCCTCGGGCTTGTTCTTGGCCAAAGGCGAAACCGCCACCGGAAAGTCGAAGATGATGGTCGGCTGGACGAGGTGGCGCTCGGCCACCTGCTCGAACACCGCGGTGAGCAGGGCGCCCTCGCCGGCGCTGTCGTCGAGCGCGATGGTGGTGTAATCGTCGCGGCGGGCGGCGAAGCGGTTGTACCGTTCGGCCAAGGCGCGCTCCTGGGCGGGATCATGGATCGCCTCGCGCGAAGGAGCTGGGCCTTCGTCGGGGGGCCAGAACTCGTGGATCGCCTGGCGCAGGCTGAGGCGGCGAAACTTCAAAAAGTCGATCTCGTGTCCTCGGAATTTGACGAGCGCAGTTCCCGCCACCTCTTGGGCTACGTTGCCGAGCAGTGCCTGGCTCCACTCCATGAGCACGTTGTAGTCGCTGTAGGCCTCGTAGAACTCCAGCATGGTGAACTCGGGGTTGTGCTGGGTGGAGATGCCCTCGTTGCGGAAGTTGCGGTTGATCTCAAACACCCGGTCGAGGCCGCCGACCACCAGGCGCTTCAAGTACAGCTCGGGCGCGATGCGCAGGTAGAGCGGCAGGTCGAGCGCCTCGTGGTGGGTGGTGAAGGGGCGCGCGGTGGCGCCGCCGGCCAGCGGCTGCATCATCGGGGTCTCGACCTCGATGTAGCCGCGGGCGTGAAACTGTTGGCGCAGCACGTCAATCAAGCGTGCACGCTGTACAAAGACTTTGCGGACGTCGGGGTTGACCAGGAGGTCGAGGTAGCGCTGGCGGTAGCGGATCTCGACGTCCTGCAGGCCGTGCCACTTTTCGGGAAGCGGGAGCAGATCCTTGGCCAGGAAGGTCAGCTTCTGGGCGTGGATGGTGAGCTCGCCGGTGCGCGTGCGGAAGACGTAGCCGTGGACGCCGATGAAGTCGCCCATGTCGAGCGACTTCCAGAGGGCGTAGGAGTCGGCGTCCACCGCGTCCTGGCGGACGTAGACCTGGAGGCGCTCGCCGTCCTGCTGGAGATGCGCGAAGCCGGCCTTGCCGTGGGTGCGCAGCGTCATCAGGCGTCCGCAGACGGCGACCGCGGGTTTGTCGGCCTCGAGCGGCTCAGGACCAGCGCCGTCGTAGAGGCCGCGCACCTGGGCCAGGGTGTGGCTGAAGGCGAAGCGCTGGGGATAGGCGGGGCGACCCTCGGCCCGCATCGCCGCCAGCTTGGCTTGGCGCTGCAACATGATTTCGTGATCAAGCGACATGGAGTTTCAACGGGAAGTTTAAATTATACGGTGAGGAAAGGCGTGCTGTATTATGCAGTGCAGGATTCGACCAATGACCACACGCCTAAAATTCGTTCTCGCCCCCGTTTTGCTCGCCTCCGGCGGCCTGCTGCTCTACTCCCAGGGCCGCGGCACGGCCCAGACTCCCGCCCAGCAGCAGTACCGGCGCGCGATGGAGACCGCCGATCTCGCCATCCAGAAAGAGAACAACGATCATTCGGAGTTGATGAAGAACGAGGAGTACCTCACCACCGAGATCGGGCCGCGGCTCACCGGCGGTCACAACATGCAGGCGGCGAGCGCGTGGACGCTGCAGCGCTTCAAGGATTACGGGCTCGACGCCCATCTCGAAACCACGACGGTGGCGCACGCCTGGTATCCGGGCCTCTGCACCGCCGAGCTGATCAGCCCCTGGGACAAGGTGATCCCGATCGCGGCGGAGGGTTGGAGCAAGGCGACCGACGGCGTGGTGACCGGGCCGGTGGTGGTGCTCGGCCCCGGCGAGACGGTGGACCCGGCCAAGATCAAGGGCGCGATCGTGCTGCAAGGCGAGCCCAACGGCCGCAACGTGGACCCCGCCTACGTGGCGCGGAACGCTTACGATTCGGTGATCGTGCCGCCCAAGGGCGTGCCCGCGGCGGGCGCCGGGCGCGGCCGCGGCGGCTTCGGACGCGGCGGCGCCAACCCCTTGGCGGGGGCGGCGGTGGTGATCCGCGACAGCGGCAAGCCCTGGAACCTGTTCAGCATCGGCGGCGCGGGGCGCTATGCGCCCTCGGACGTGCCCACCGCGGTGATCTCGCACGAGGATTACAGCCTGCTCTACCGCATGGCCAAGGACTACCCCAATAATCCCAAGCCGATGACCATGAAGGTCTCGATCGGCGGGACGTTCAGCGCCGGCCCCGAGGATGCCTCCATTACCGTCGCGCAAATCCAAGGCAGCGAGTGGCCGGACCAGCAGGTCATCATCGGCGGCCACCTCGACTCCTGGTACCTGGGCCAGGGCGCGGTGGACAATGGCACCGGCGCCATGTCCGTGCTGGAGGCGGCGCGCATCCTGAAGACGCTGGGATGGCAGCCCAAGCGGACGCTGACCTTTATCCTGTTCACCGGCGAGGAGGAGGGCGGCGTGGGCGTGCAGAAGTTCATCGCCGACCACAAGGCGGAGATGGACAACATTGACGCGGTCCTGGTGGACGACACCGGCACGGGGCGCATCAAGAGCATCTCGCTCGAGAACTTCAACGAGACCTACCCCGAGCTGCAGGAGGTCTATACCCCGCTGCAGGAGGTGTTCGATCTCGACCCGATCACCACCGAGTACTTCGGCTCCTCCGACCACGTCGCCTTCCAGCGCCAGGGGATCGCGGCGTATTTCGCGGAGCAGGCCCCGGCGCATTACCGCGAGGAGCACCACAGTCAGACCGACACGTTTGACAAGGTGATCCCCGAGCAGGTCAATCAAGGAGCGGCCACCATCGCCGCCTGGATGTGGAACGTGTCGCAGCTCGACCAGAAGTTCCCGCATCATGCCGCGACGCCGGCACCGGCCCGCGGCGGCCGCTAGTGTAGTGCGTCACAAATAGCAGGCATTATGCCAATGCCCCGCATGCGATTTTCCCCCAAGAAAAGTCGCACGCTTTCGCCCGAAATGAAACGTCATTCTGTGTGACGCACTACTCTAGGACTTAGACCACGATGAAACGCACCGCTCTCGCCCTCTGTGTCGGCGCGGCCGCCTTGATGCTGGCCGCGCAGACGCCGGACTCGAACGTCATCGCCCGCATCCGCACCGAAGGGATCGAGCACTCGCAGGCCATGGATACGCTGTTCTGGCTGAGCGATGCCAAGGGGCCGCGGCTGACCGGCTCGCCGGCCTTCGAGCAAGCCGGGGACTGGGCGGTGGAGCGGCTCAAGTCGTATGGCTTGGTCAACGTCCACAAGGAGCGGTGGAAGTTCGGTAAGGGATGGTCGCTGGAGGACTTCCACGCCACCATGCGGGCGGGCGACCAGCCGCAGGTGATGCCGCTGATCGGCTACCCCAAGGCGTGGTCGCAAGGCACGCCCGGGGAGATCTCGGCGGACGTGGTGCGGCCGGAGATCACCTCGACGGCGGATTTCGCCAAGTACGCGGGCACGCTGCGCGGCAAGATCGTGCTCTCGCAGCCGGAGCGCGCGGTGCACATGCTGACCGGGCCGTTCATTCTGATGATGGGCCCCAAGGAGATCGCCGAGGCGATGCAACCGGATCAGCCGGCGGCGGCGCGCGGGGGGCGGGGTGGTCGCGGCCGGGGCGGGCGCGGTCCCAGCCTGCAGGCGCAGATCATGCAGTTCTACAAGGAGCAGGGCGTCGCGGCGATCTTCGACCGGGGCGGCAACTCCGACATGGCCTCGGGCGGCAGCAACCTGAGCTGGAAACAGCAGCACCCCGACGGCGGGACGATCTTCGTGCAGGGCGCGAACCCGCGCGACGGCAGCGCGCTGCCGCAAGTGACGCTGGCGGTAGAGCATTACAACCGCATGGTGCGGCTGCTCGACCACAACATCCCCGTGACCGTGAACCTCAACATCGCGGTCAAGTGGACGGATGAGCCGGCGGGCGGGGGCGGTTTCAATATCGTGGGCGACATTCCGGGCAGCGATCTGGCCAACCAGATCGTGATGGTGGGCGCGCACTTCGACTCCTGGCACGCCGCCACCGGCGCCACCGACAACGGCACCGGCGTGACCGCCATGATGGAGGCGATGCGCATCATCCACACGCTGGGGCTGCACCCGCGGCGTACGATCCGGATCGGGCTGTGGGGCGGCGAAGAGGAGGGCGAGCTGGGCTCGAAGGAGTACGTCGCCGCGCATCGCGACGAGATGGCGAACTTCGCCGCCTATTACAACCTCGATAACGGCACCGGCAAGATCCGGGGCGTGTGGATGCAGGACAACCCGGCGGTGGCGCCGATCTTCAAGGCCTTCGCCGCGCCGCTCGCCGATCTGGGCGTGGATATCTTCAGCCCGCGCGCGGTGCAGCAGACCGACCACCAGAGCTTTGATACGGCGGGCGTGCCGGCCTTCCAGTTCGTGCAGGAGCGGCTGGAGTACAACAGCCGCACGCACCACTCCAACATGGACTTTTACGACCACGCGCAGCCGGACGATTTGAAGCAGCAGGCCACGGTGGCCGCGGTGTTCGCCTGGCTGACGGCGGAGCGCGACCAGCCGCTGCCGCGCCAGGCGGCGGCTGCGGCGGCGGGGCGGTAGCAGCTTGATTACCTTGAGCGGGACTTTGCCCACGGTGCAAACGGCGCGACCCCCGCGAATGGGATTGCGATCAATGAGATCGTTGATTACAATGATGCCATGGCCTCACGAGCGACCCCGGCACACACCAGCATCACCATCCGCGGACTCGATCCTGCGCTGAAGCAGCGCCTGCGCGAGCGGGCAGCCCGTCATGGGAGGTCTTTGGAAGCAGAGGCGCGCGAAATTCTGAAAGACAGCATCACTGCGCCCTCCGAGTCGGCGTACGACAAGTTGATGCGCATTCGACAACGCTTCGGACCGCTTGAGGGTGGTGACTTCGAACCCCCTTCGCGGAAGGAACTCTGGAAAAACCGAGAATTGCCACGGTTCGATTTTTAGGTGTTCGTACTCGACACCAACGTGGTCTCGGCCCTAATGCTGGCCGAACTTCCCTCTCCAGTGGCGACATGGTTACGGGTTAGCGGACCGGAACCGCCCTACACCACCGCCATCTGCCAGGCTGAAATCATGCTGGGAATTGCCCGGCTGCCGCAAGGGCGCCGCCGCGCCGAGTTGGCGCGGCGGGCGAGGTTGCTCTTTGAGGAGCAATTCGAGATGCGAGTACTGGAATTCACCTCCGCATCGGCGGCGGTGGTCCTGGAATCCGCCAGTCTGCGCAGAGCGGCAAGGCTCCCCGTTTCGATTCCCGACCTGCTCATCGCGGCACTGGCGCGCGAGCACGGGGCGACTTTGGTTACCCGCAATACTCGGGACTTCGAGCACTTTTGATGGGCGCGGGCCCCAGCGCGGCTGCGCCGCGCGCCCCGCTTCTGCTCGCACCGGCATGGGGACCCCGGAGCCCCATGCCGGTGCTGCGCTCGCGGGGACCGCGCCTGCATTGCTTGCCGGGGGCGGGCCGCCCTGC
>DATNAC010000129.1:0-18532 GCA_035573035.1 Terriglobales bacterium | reverse complement strand
GCAGCAGCTCGCGGCCCTCGCAGACGACGATCTCGGCGGCGAAGGGCAACTTGGTTGCGAGCGCGGCGCGGAACGCGGCGCGCGAGCCGGGTTCGCGGACAATCAGCGTGCCGGCGGCGCCGATATTGACCACCCCGAATTCGCGCAGCTCCTGGGCGAGCAGGCTGGGGCGGAAGGTGCGGTGGCCGCCCACATTGACGCCGCGCAGGAACAGGACCAGGGCCATGCAGGCAGTATAGTTGGGGCTTACTGCGAGCGCAGAGCGAGCATGGGGTCGATGCGCGAGGCGCGGCGGGCGGGCAGGTAGCCGGCGGCGAGCGCGATCAACAAGAGCAGCGCGACCATGGCCAGATAGGTGAGCGCGTCGGTGGGGGCGGTGCCGTAGAGCAGCGATTGAATGGCGCTCGCCAGCGCCAGCGCGGCCAGCGTGCCGGCGGCGACTCCGGCCAAGACCAGACTCAAGGTGCGGCCCAGCACGCCACGCTGCACGCGGCCGCGGCTCGCGCCCAACGCCATGCGGATGCCGATCTCCTGGGTGCGGCGGGTGACGCCGTAGGCGATCACGCCGTAGATGCCGAGCGCGGCCAGGAACAACCCCAAGCCGGCGAAGGTGCTGACCAGCAGCATGAAGAAGCGGCGCGGAGATTCGGCGCGGCTCACCAGGGTACGGACCGAGGTGAGCGCCTCCACCGGCTGGTCGGGATTCAACGCGCGCAAGGTACGCAGGACGTCGGGGCCGAGCGAGGCGGCGGCGCGGCGGGACCGCACCACCAACTGCGCCGCGTCGGGACCCTGCTGGGTGGCGGGGTAATAGATCTGCCAGCCGCGTTCGTTCTCGACGCTGGTGGCGTGCATCCGGTCCACGACGCCAATTACGTGATATTCGTCTTTGCCCCGCGTCAGAACCCGTCCGACCGCATCCTGGCCGGGCCAGTAAAAGCGGGCCGCGTCGGCGTCGATGATCACCACCAGGGGGGCGTTGGGGCCGTCGCTCCAGGAGAAGTCGCGCCCGTGCAGGCGCATCCCCATGGACGGGATATAGCCGGGGGTGCAGACGTAGACCAGGGGCGAAGGCAGATGCGTGCCTGTGGGATAGGTCTTGCCCTGCGGCACGGGCGAGCCCCAGGCGCGGTTGCGGCCGAGCGGCAGGAAGTCCACAATGCCGGCGGATTCGACCCCAGGGAGCGCGCTGACGCGCTCGATCACGGTGCGGAAAATCTCGCCGCGCTTGATCTGACGTGCGCTCTCGCTGGGCGCGGTGTCGTCGTAGAGCAGCTTGATCGAGGCGGCGCGATCGGGCTGGAAGCCGAGGTCGGTGTCGAGCACGTTGAGGAAGCTGCGCAGCAGCAACCCCGCGCCCACCAACAGGACGCAGGCGAGGGCCACCTCGGCGACCACCAGCACCGAGCGCACGGCCTCTTGGCGGCGGCCGGCGCTGGCGCCGTGGCCGGAGTCCTTGAGCGCCTGTTGCAGGTTGGCGCCCGCCAGGCGCAGGCCGGGGGCAATGCCGAAGAGCAGAGCCGCCAGCACGGCGATCAGCACCGTCCAGCCGAGCGTGGCGGGACTCATGCGCAAGGTGCCGAGCAGGGGCAGCGCCAGCGAGCCCTGGCGCGCCAGCCAGGCCACCAACGCCCAGGCCAGGCCGAGGCCGAGCAGCGCGCCGGCGGAGGAGAGGAGCAGGCTCTCGGTGAACACCTGGCGCAGCAGGCGGGCGCGGCCCGCGCCCAGAGCGGCGCGCATGGCGAACTCCTTGTCGCGCGCGGCGGTGCGCGCCAACAGCAGGTTGGCCAGGTTCACGCAGGCGATCAGCAGGATCATGCCAACCGCCAGCCAGAGCACGATCAGCGAGCGGCGCAGGCGTCCGCTGATGTAGTCCTTGAGGGTGCGCAGCTGCATGCCCGCGCCGGGGCCGGCGTAGGAGCCGCAGCTTTCGGGATACTTCTCGTTCCAGCACAGGCTGGGGACGACGCTGTTGGCTTCGGCCTGCGCCTGCCCCAGGGTGACGCCGGGCTTGAGCCTGCCCATCAGGGTGACGATGTTGCCGTTCATGCGCTCGCTGTCGAGGTTGAGGGGCTCGATCAGGTCGGTGCGCTCGCCCGGGGAGAACATGGCACCGAAGTCGAAACTCTCGGGAAGCACGCCAAGGACCGTGACCGGGGAGCCGTTGAGATCGATCTCCTGGCCCACGATCGCCGGGTCGCCGCCGAACTGGCGCTTCCAGTAACCGTACTCGAGCAGGGCCACGGGGTGGACGCCGGTGCGGGCCTCGGCGGGCGTGAAGGCGCGGCCGAGCAGGGGTTGGATCCCCAGCACCTGGAAGAAATTACCGATAACCTCGATGCCGGTGGCCGGCACGGGATCGCCATGTCCGTTGAGGCGAATGTTGTCCGGACTGGTGAACGCCTCGTAGCCGGTCACACCCGCGTAGGAACGGGTGCGGGCGGTGAACTCATCGTAGGCGTCGGAGGAGTAGGTGGCGCAGGAGACGCCGCACTTTTGCGGGGGCGGAGCGATCCATACCAGGCGGGAGGAGTCGCGAGCCGGCAGCGGCCGCAGCAGCAGGGTGTTGACCACGCTGAAGACCGCCACATTAGCGCCGATGCCGAGGGCGAGGATAAGGATGGCGACGGTGGTGAAGCCGGCGTCGCGGCGGAGGGTGCGCAGCGCGTAGCGCACGTCCTGCGAGAGCGCATCGAGAAACGGCAGGCCGCGGGCGTCGCGTTGGCCCTCGCGGGCTTGCTCTACCCCGCCGAAGCGCACCAGGGCTTGGCGCCGGGCCTCCGCCGGGGAGAGTCCCTCGCGCTCGTGCTCCGCGACAGCCAGGTCGAGGTGGGCGGCGATTTCGGCGTCGAGATCGCGGTCGTGCGGCGAGGGGCGGAGGAAGGCGCCCAGGCGGCGCCAAATCCGGCGGAGCGCGCCGCTCACCGCTCACCCCTTTGCGCGGGCAGCGCCAGCAGGCGCCCCATCACGGCTGCCAACCGCTGCCAGTAGGCGGCGTCGGCGGCCAACTGTTTGCGGCCGCGGCGGGTGATGCCGTAGTACTTGGCCTTGCGGTTGTTCTCGGAAGTATCCCAGGTAGCGTCAATCCAACCGCGCTGTTGCAAGCGGACGAGGGCGGCATAAATGGTGCCCTGGTTGAGCAACACCTCGTAGCCGCTCACCTGCTCAATGCGGCGGGCGATGCCGTAGCCGTGGAGCGAACCCATGGCGGCGAGGGTTTGCAGGACCATGAAGTCGAGGGTTCCCTGGAGCAGGTTGAGCTTGTCGTCCGACAACGGTCCTCCTGTGCGATGACCACAGCAGTATGGCATGGAGTCCTGTGGCCGCGCCACAGAAGCGTGCCCCCAACCGGCTGAAGCATGACTTTGATGGGCGCGGGCCCCAGCGCGCGAGGAGTTGACAACGCAACCGCGCGGCTCCCTGAAGGGAGCCGGGGGCTGGCGAGAACGGCAAGCCGACAAGCAGCGGCAATGGGCTCACGAGCGTGGCCGGCCGCACGCGTCCGCCCGTGGTGCCGCGCGCCCATGAACCCGCCGGCTCCGGAGGAGCTGGTGCCCGCGCGTGCTGGCGAACGCCGTGCCATCTCCACGGCTGCAGAGGCCGACGGGGTAGAATAGCGACAAACAGGTATCGTCCAGGAGGGTTTGCCGATGTCGACCGCCGCCTATCTGCTGCCCCAGTACGACACTGAGATTCAGAGCACCCGCCGAGTTCTGGAGTGTGTGCCCGAGGACCGCTTCGGCTGGAAGCCGCACGCCAAGTCGTCGTCGCTCGGCCAACTGGCCGGCCACGTCGCCGACCTGCCCAACTTCCTCGCCACCATGATCACCACCGATGAACTGGAACTCAGCACCTCGAACTTCAAGCCGTTCCTGCCCGATTCGCGGGCGGCGTTGCTGACCCATTTGGAGAAAAGCGCCGCCGGGGCGCGCGGGCTGATCGCCGGGGCCAGCGAAGACCACTTGGCCAAGAAGTGGACGCTGCGCTTCAAAGGACAGGAGGTCTTCGGCGGACCGCGGACGCTGCTGCTGCCCACAACCCTGGGGCATCTGATCCACCATCGCGGCCAACTGACGGTGTACCTGCGCCTGAACGAGGTCAAGATTCCGGGCGTCTACGGCCCCTCGGCCGACGAGATGGGCGCGTTCGCGTGAAATTCAGGGGAGACCATTATGTCTGCCGATGCGGTCGATAATCCCAAAATCGTTTCTCGCGAGGAGTGGCTGACAGCGCGG
The DNA here is from genome assembly GCA_035573035.1 of Terriglobales bacterium. Taxonomy (GTDB): domain Bacteria; phylum Acidobacteriota; class Terriglobia; order Terriglobales; family SCQP01; genus SCQP01. Next base: position 14,297 of record DATNAC010000129.1, on the reverse strand, counting down.
CGGGAACTGCTGGCGCACGAAAAGCGCCTCACACGCGAACTCGACTCCGTCCGCGCCCAGCGCCGGGCGATGCCGTGGGTCAGGATCGACAAGCCCTATGTCTTCGAGGGCCCGGCCGGAAACGTTGGCCTGGCGGATTTGTTCGCCGGGCGCAGCCAACTCATTCTCCGGCACTTCATGTTCGGTCCCGGCTGGAAGGAGGGCTGCGTCGGCTGCTCGTTCGCCTCGGACCACGTGGACGGGGCTCTACCCCACCTGGAGCATCACGACGTAAGCTATGTGGCGGTGTCGCGCACGCCGTTGGCCGAAATCACCGCCTTCAAGAACCGGATGGGCTGGCGCTTTCCCTGGGTATCGTCGTTCGGCAGCGATTTCAACTACGATTTTCACGTCTCCTTCACCCCGGAGGAGTTGGCACGGGAACGCGTGTTTTACAACTTCGGAGAGAACGCCCTACCGTTCCGCAGCGAGGAACTGTCCGGCTTGAGCGTGTTCACCAAGAACGCAGCGGGCGAGGTGTTCCACACCTACTCCTGTTACGCACGGGGAGACGAGGGCGGCCTGACCACATACTTCTACCTGGATCTGGCGCCGAAGGGACGCAACGAAGTCGGTCCGAACGGCAATCTTTCGGACTGGGTGCGGCACCACGACCGGTATGAAGCGCCAGGCTTCGTGACCGACGCGGGACGGTACGTGCAACTCGGCGGGCCCGGGCACAAGGCCGAGTGAGGGCGCCGCGCCTGCACAACAATCTGGCGGTCGAACGCTCCCACCACGAGGCGGAAATGTCGAAAGCGGCATGATCAATGCGGGGCCGGGGTGGACTTTTCCTGTTAGGCGAGCCCGGAAAACGGCACGGGGTGAGGCAAGGCGCAGTATACTGGCGCGTGAACTACGCGGTGTCCATTGTTCTCTGGGAGGAGTTGTCATGAAGGTTCGTTTCATCCGGCGATCCGCCGTACTCGGTCTGGCGCTGGCCGCCAGCCTCCTTTGCCTGGTCGGCGGCGCGGCCGCACAGGTCAACCCTGACCTATATTCCGGACTGGTGTGGCGCAACATCGGGCCCTACCATGGCGGTCGTATTGCTTCGGTCACCGGGGTGATCGGCCAGCCGGGCGTGTTCTATGCCGGGACGCCCCAGGGCGGCATCTGGAAGACCACCAGCGCGGGCGTGACCTGGCATCCGATTTTTGACCAGGTAACCGCGGTGGACGGCATCGGCGCGATCCAAGTCGCGCCCTCCGACCCCAACGTGATTTACGCCGGCAGCGGCGACTCGGTCAGCGGCCCCTTGGGCGACGGGATGTACAAGTCCACCGACGCGGGCAAGACCTGGAGCCACATCGGCCTGACAGAGACCACCAAGGTTAACAAGATCGTCATTGATCCCAAGGACGCAAACCTGGTGCTGGCCTCCACCGACAAGGGCGTGTTCCGCAGCGCCGACGGCGGCCAGAGCTGGCAGAACGTGCTCAATCCCGAGGGTGCCGACGGCACGCGCGATCTGGCCTATGACTACAGCATGCCCACGCTGGTGTTCGCGGCCACGCAGGGCACCGGCGGCGGGCGTGGACGCCCGGGCGCGGCCCCAGCGGGACCGGTAACGCCGGCCAAGCTGTTCAAGTCGACGGACGAGGGCAAGACCTGGTCCGAGGTCAGTTCCCTGCCCCCCTTCAACGGGCGCATCGGCGTCGCGGTGGCCATGCACACCAACGGGCAGCGGCTGTACGTGGTGGGCAACCCGATCGAGAACGGCTCGGGCCTATTCCGCTCCGACGACGGCGGACAAACCTGGAAGCACATGGCGGGCGACGACACCCGCATCGGCAATGGCCAGGGCTCTTATAGCTGCGGCGTATGGGTGGATTCGCAGAATCCCGATGTGGTCTATACCGTGGCCACGGCCCTCTATCGCTCCACCGATGGCGGCAACACTTTCGCTCCCTTCAAGGGTGCGCCCGGCGGCGAAGACTATCACGACATGTGGATCGATCCCACCAACGGCAAGCGCATGCTGATTGGCGCCGACCAGGGCGCGAGCGTGACGCTGGACAACGGCCGCACCTGGAGCACCTGGTACAACCAGCCGATTTCGCAGGTCTACCACGTCTCCACCACCAACCAGTACCCCTACTGGGTGCTGGCCGCGCAGCAGGATACGGGCGCGGTCATGACCCGGGCATTCGGCGACTTCGGACGCATCGACACCTTCGACTGGATGCCCCTGCCCTCCTCCGAGTTTGGCACCATCACCGCCGATCCGCTCAACCCCAACATCATTTACGGCGTGGGGTACGGCGCCGGTGGCGGCGGCAGCGGCATGATCAAGATTGACATGAAGACGGGGCAGTGGGAGAACGTCGCCCCCAATTTCGGCACCGACGCACCCAAGCTGCGCGCCGGCCGGGATTTCTGGAAGCGCTTTGATACCACCTTCGAGCCGCACGCGCTTTATGTCGGCTACCAGTGTCTGGTGGTTACCCGCGACGGCGCCGAGACCTGGAAATACTTCAGTCCCGATCTGACCGTGCCCAAGGGCCAACCCTCGGTGCCGTGCGGCCAGGAGCCGGCGCGCACCGCCGCCCCGGCGCCGGGAGGCCGCGGCCCAGCGGGCGCGACCATCTCCGATTTCTCGATTTCCAACTTCAACAAGGGCGTGTTCTGGTCGGTGAGCAGCAACGGCCAGATTTACCGCACGGTGGATGACGGTCAGCAGTGGGAGAACGTCACCAATATCCCGGACGCGCCGCCCAACCTGATCTTCAACACCATCGAAGCCGGGCACGACCCTAGTACCGCCTACGTATCCGGCCGGTACGGTGTAATTCCCGGCCACGGCGCCGCCGCCGGGCTCGCCAGCGGGCCCGACACCAACGTCGCTCTGATGTGGCGCACCCATGACGGTGGCAAGACCTGGACCAAAATCACCGACGGCATGCCCAGCGATCAGCCCACCGGCAGCTGGGTGAACGTGCTGCGCGAGGACCCGGTGCAGAAGGGGCTGCTGTTCGCGGGCACCGAAACCACGGTGTATGTCTCCTTCGACGACGGCGATCATTGGCAGTCGCTGCGCGAGAACCTGCCCAGCACTTCGATCCGCGACCTGGTCTTCCATACCGACAACCACATGAACTCCATCGTTCTCGGCACCTACGGCCGCGGCTTCTATGTGATGGACGATATGAGCCCGCTGCGCGAGATCGCCGCCAAGAGCGCCGAAATCGCCGCCGCGCCGGCCTACCTCTTCAAGCCGGGCGACGCCATCCGCTCGCGCATCAACGTCAACTGGGATCAACCCACCGAGCCGGAGGAGAACCACGCGGTCAACCCGCCCTACGGCGCCATCATTTACTACCACCTGAGCCAACCCCCGCAGGGCGAGATCAAACTGCAAGTGTTTGACGCTCAGAACCAACTGGTGCGGACCATCACCAGCACGCCGCCCGCGCCGATTGAAGGCGCGGCCTATCCCGATTACTGGTTGGCCACGCCCGCGAGCCGCGCTCTGCCGACCGCGGTGGGCACCAATATGACCCACTGGGATCTGCACTGGGACGATCCGCCGGCCTACCAGCACGATCTGGAGAACCAGATGAACATGGTCGAGGGCTCGGTGACTCCGGGGCCGCACGGCCCGCAGGCGCTGCCCGGCACCTACACCCTCAAGCTGACGGTGGACGGCCACGTCTATACCCAGACGGTGGTGGTGCGGAACGATCCGCGCGTGGGCGAAGGGCCGGCGGTCATGGCGGCCTTGCGCGCGCAGAACAAGCTCACCCTGCTGGCCTACAACGCCATGAAGGACAGCTACAGCGCGAACGAAGAAGTGGCGGCGACGCGGGCGCAGTTGGCTTCGCTCATGCACGGCAGCCTGCCCGGCGACGTGGCGAGCCAAGCCAAGGCGGTCGATACCAAGCTCGCCACCTTCGGCGGCGCGGCACCGCGGGGCGGGCGCGGCGGCTTCGGTGGTCCGGGCGGACGCGGCCGGGGCGGCGCGGCGGCCAACGCCATGCAATCGTTCCTCGCCGAAAACGGCAGCTTCAACACCATCGTGAGCATGATGCAGGTCGGCCTGGATTCCGTCACGCCCACCAAGGCGCAGATTGATACCTGGGAAACCGATTGCCACGAACTCAACCGCACCATCGGCGCCTGGAACGCGATGCAGAAGCAAGATCTGGCTGCGTTCAACGCGGTGTTAACCAAGAACAACTTGCAGCCGCTGAATTTGGCCTCGACCAAGCTCAGCGATCCGAGCTGCGGCTTCAGCGCCGGGGGCGAAGCCGCCGCTCCGGCGAAGTCCGCGAAGAAGAAGTAAACAGAAGCGGTACCAACCGCATGCGAGCCCGCTCCTTCGGGAGCGGGCTCTTTTTTTGGTCCCCCCGAGCGGGGGATGGTGCCCGGCGGAGCCAGCGCCTAGAGTGGCGGAATGCAGCCGCTGTTTTACGCCGCGCTGGCCGGGGCGCTCGGCATCGCTACGGCGGCAGCCGGACCACCCCGGCTGGGATGGCTGGGGAGTCCCCTCTGGACCATGAGCCTGGGGCTGGGGGCGCTGGCGGCGCTGGCCTGGCCGCGGAGACGCGCCTTGGCCGCCGTGCTGGGCCTGGGGTTGTGTTTCAGCGCTGGATACGGACGGGCGGCATGGGAGCTGCGGCATCCGGCGCCGCCCTCCGCGCTGGTGCGCGCCGCGGCGCGGCTTGAGCCCAAGCCGCGTGACCGGGTCTGGGTGACGGGGTATCTGCGCGACTCGCCGGAACCTCTCTACACGGCCGGACGGGTGAGCGCGGTGCGGCTCGATCTCGAGGCGCAATCCATCGCCGCCTCTCCCCAGACACCGCCTGAGGCCGCGAGCGGCGGGATTCGTCTGTACGCCTATCCCCCGCGGAACACGCGCGCCAGCAGTGACGATTCCCCCGACACCATGCCGGCCCCGGCCAACGATGCTTGGGCCGTCCCGCTGGCGCGGCTGGCGGCCGGCGACGGCCTGGCGGTCAGCGGGCATTTGCGTCCCCCGCCCCGGTACCGCGACCCCGGAGTAGCCGACTTCACCGCCGCCGCGCGGCGCGAGGATATCGAGCTCACCTCCACGCTCGGGCTCGACGCCTGGCGCACGTGGCCCACCGCCAGCCAAGCGGGCCGCGGACCGGCCTTGTACCGCGCGCGCCTCTGGCACTGGCTGAGCGCGCGCCTCGACACGTTGGCGCCACCGCGGCAAGCGCCGCGGGCGAATGCATTGCTGCGCGGCATGCTGCTGGGCGACGTGGCCCGGCTCGACGACGCCACCCGGACGGCGCTGCAGGCCGACGGGGTGTACCACCTGGTGGTGGTGGCGGGGCTGCACATCGGCATCCTGGCCGCGTTGTTTCTGTTCCTCTTGCGCCGCTGCGGCCTCGGGCCGCTCGCGGCCGCGGGAATCAGCCTGACGTTGCTGTGCGGGTATGCCTGGGTGATCGTGGGACGCACGCCCACCGAGCGCGCCCTGTTGATGCTCGGGCTGTACTTCGCCACACGCCTCTGGTATCGCGAGCGCCAGGCGTTGAACGCGGTGGGGCTGGCGGCGCTAATCCTGTTGGCCATCCATCCCTTGGACCTGTTCCAAGCGGGCTGGCAAATGTCGCTGGGCGCGGCGACGCTGCTGGCCGGGGTGGCGCTGCCGGTGCTTGCGGCGACGTCACGGCCGCTGCGGCGGGCCACGCGGCTCTGGCAGGACGTGGGTTACGATCTGGCGTTCTCGCCGCGGCTGGCCAACTTCCGGCTCGACCAGCGGGAGTTGGCGCGGCGTCTGGCCCGGATCTGGCCGCCACTGGGAAGCATGCCCGGAGCGGGGGTGCGCGGGCTCTTGCACCTCTACGAGGTGGTGGTCATTTCGCTCGTGCTGCAGATCGGGTTCGCGGCATTCAATACGGTGTACTTCCACCGGCTGAACCCATGGTCGGTGGCGGCCAACATGGTGCTGGTGCCAGCGGCGGGACTGCTCATTCCGCTGGCGTGGGTGGGAGTTGCCATCGGACAAACCGCGGGCGGCCTGATTCGCAGCCTGGTGCAGGCGATGCTCTGGGTGGCGGGGGCCATGGCGCGCTGGCCCGGGGCGGCAGCGCGTGTCCCTTCGCCGCCGGGATGGGCGCTGATGGTTTTTGGTGGGTTGATGGGATGCTGGCTTGCGGCCGCCGGCCGGGCCGGCGCCTCCGTTTTCCGGCTGCGGGCGCTGGTGGCGGCCAGCGTGGGCGCGGGCCTGGCGGCGTTGGCCATCGGAACGCTTCCCTTCGCCCCACGGCTTCCCCCGGGGCTCAGCGCGACGGTGCTGGATGTGGGCCAGGGAGACGCCATCTTCGTCTCCTTTCCCGATGGCCGCACGCTGCTGGTGGATGGCGGCCCGCGCAGCCCCCACTGGGACAGCGGCGCGGAAATCGTCGAGCCGTTTCTGTGGTCGCTGGGGCTGCGGCGCCTGGACGCGGTGCTGCTCACGCATGGCCACCTCGACCATCTGGGGGGCCTGCCGGCGGTCGTGGGGGATTTTCGTCCGGCCGAAATTTGGATGACGCGGACTCTGCCTTCCGAGCCGAGCGTGCTGGCCTTTGTGGCCCAGGCGCGGGCCAGTGGGGCGCGCCTGCGCAGGGTGAGCGCGGGCGATGCTTTCCAGGCGGGCGCCAGCCGCCTGGAGGTACTGCTCCCTCCCGCCAGTTACCAAGCGGGCGAACTCGCGAGCAACGACGACTCTCTGGTGCTGCGCCTGCAAACCGGGGGCGCGGCGATGCTATTGGAGGGGGATGCCGAGGCGGGCGGGGAAGCCTGGCTGGTGCGGCACGGCGTGGACATGCGGAGCGCGCTGTTGAAGGTGGGCCACCATGGCAGCCGGACATCGTCCACGATGCCGTTTCTGGAGGCGGTGCAACCCCGGGTGGCCGTGATCTCGGATGGCGCCGGCAACGCCTACGGCCATCCCGCGCCGGAAGTGGTTGCCCGGCTCGAGGCCGCGGGCGCGCGCGTGTTCCGCACCGACCGCGACGGCGCCCTGCAGTGCCGGCTCTACCCCGGCCGGCTGGAGGTGTATGTATTCGCGCCTAGTGCGGGAACGGGTGGTGGGTGAGGATGGCGAGGGCGCGGTAGAGCTGTTCGAGCGCCACCAAACGGGCCAGTTCGTGGGAAAGGGTGAGCGGCGTGAGCGATACGCTGCCGGCGGCCGCGGCGCGCACGGCGGGATCAAAACCGTCGGCGCCGCCGATGGCGAAGAGCATTTCCTGCGGAAAGGTCGCCGTTTGGCGTTCGAGAAAGGCGGCGAAGGCCTCGGACGCAAAGCTGCGGCCGGCGGGGTCAAAGAGCCACAGCCGCGTACCGGCAGCGCGCTGGAGTAACGCCCGCTGGGGCTGCTTGCCCGCCAGCTCGACGGCATCCACGCTGGCGAACCGGCCAAACCCGCGCAGACGGCGTAAATACTCCGCGGTTCCGGCGACGGTGGCGGGGTACTTGGTCTTGCCCATCCAGGCGATACCCAGGCGCATCCCCGCATGGTAGCCTTAATTATCCGGTTCGGGAGATTTCCCCATGGCCAAACAAGAAGATGCCAAGCTTTTGCTCAAATTGTACGATCTGCGGCGCGAGACCGTGATGCGCCAAGCGCGCACTTGGTTCGGACGCGATTTTCATCCCACCAGCGCCGAGTCGGTGATGGATACGCTGAAGAGTGAACAAAGCGCCTACTTCCGCATGGTGACCTCCTACTGGGAGATGGCGGCCACGCTGGTGGCCCACGGCGCCATCGATGCCGACCTGTTCAACGAAGCCAACGGCGAGCACATTTTCGTCTATGTCAAGATGGAGCCGTACCTGAAGGAATTGCGCACACAGTACGGCAACCCGCGCATGATGGCCAATCTGGAAAAGGTGGTGTTGGCAATGCCCAACGCCGAAGCCACGCTGAAGTCTTTCCGCGAGCGAATAGCCGCCGTGGCCAGCGCCGCCCGCCGGTAGCCGCATGAAGGCGCTGGTCCAAGTCGGGCTCAAGAAAACGGTCCTCGACCCGCAAGGGAAAACTATCCAAGCCGCGCTGGCCAAGATGGGGTTTCCGGGGATCGCGGACCTGCGCCAGGCCAAATTGTTCGAGCTCACCTTGCACGACGGCGGCGACCCGGCCGCGATTCGCGCGCAGGTGGAGCGGGCGGCGCGCGAGGTGCTGACCAACCCGGTAATCGAGGAATATTCGATCCGCTGGGAGGATTAACAGACACAATCGCATCTAACAGCTGTCCCCGATCGATGGGGGACAGGGGCTCTCACCTATGTGTGGAATCGTCGGCTATATTGGCCAGAAACGAGTCGTCCCCATCATTCTGGACGGCTTAAAGCGCCTGGAGTACCGCGGCTACGACTCCGCCGGCATTGCGGTGATTCAGAACGGCGGCCAGAGCCCGCCGACGCTGGCGGTGCGGCGGGCCCAAGGCAAGCTGCGCAATCTGGAAGAGAACATCCGCTTGCAGCCGCTCGAGGGCCACTATGGTATTGGGCACACGCGTTGGGCCACGCATGGCCGGCCGACCGAGGAGAACGCCCACCCCCATCGCGATTGCACCGGCGAAATCGTGGTGGTGCACAACGGCATCATCGAAAACTACCTGCCGCTGAAGCGGCAACTGCAGGCCGCCGGCCATACGTTCCGCACCGAGACCGACACCGAGGTGGTGGCGCATTTGCTGGAGGCGGAACTGCAACCGGGCACGGCGCTGGAAGCGGCGGTATTGCGGGTACTGCCCCAGCTCGCCGGCGTCTACGCTCTGGCCGTGGTTTCCACCCGGGATCCGGACAAGATCGTGGCCGTGCGCAACGGACCGCCGGCGGTGGTTGGGCTCGGCGACAACGAGTACTTCGTGGCGAGCGACATCCCGGCGCTGCTGCACCACACGCGCGACGTGTTTTTCCTGGCCGACGGGGACGTGGCGGTGTTGACCCCGGCCGGGGTGCGGCTGCTGGACTTCGCAGGCCGTCCGGTCCAGCGCGAGATTACCCACATCACCTGGGACCCGGTGATGGCGGAAAAGGGCGGCTTCAAGCATTTCATGCTGAAAGAGATCTACGAGCAGCCGCGGGCGGTGCGCGACACGCTGCTGGGCCGGCTCTCCCGCGACCGGGGCGAGATCTTCCTGGATGAGATGGAGATCACCGCCGAAGACTTCCGCGGCTTCCGCTCGGCCCGGATTGTCGCCTGCGGGACCTCCTGGCATGCGGCGCTGGCGGGGAAGTTCTTGCTGGAGCAGTTGGCGCGCATTCCCACCGAGGTGGATTATGGCAGCGAGTTCCGCTACCGCGATCCGCTGGTAACGCCGGATCAGCTCACGGTGTTGATCTCCCAATCGGGGGAGACCGCGGATACGCTGGCGGCGCTACGCGAGGCGCGGGAACACGGCTCGAAGACGCTGGCCATCTGCAACGTGGTCGGGAGCATGCTGACGCGGGAAGCCAACGGCTCGCTGCTGACCCATGCCGGGCCGGAGATCGGGGTGGCCTCGACCAAGGCCTTCACCGCGCAGCTCGCGGCGCTGGTGGTGCTGGGGCTGTACTTGGGCCGGGTGCGCAACACGCTCGCGCCCGAGGCGGCGATGCGCTTCATCGAGGAGTTCGACCGGATTCCGGCCAAGCTCGAAGTGCTGCTCAACCGCGGCGACGATTACGAGTCGCTGGCGCGGCGCTTCTATCGGGCGCGCGATTTCCTCTATTTGGGCCGCGGCATTCACTACCCGATCGCGCTCGAGGGCGCGCTCAAGCTCAAGGAAATCTCCTATATTCACGCCGAGGGCTACCCGGCGGGCGAAATGAAGCACGGCCCCAACGCGCTGATTGACGAAAATCTGCCGGTGGTGGTGCTGGCGGCGCACGATCCGCGGGATCCGGGCTCGGTCACGCGCTACGAGAAGACGCTGAGCAATATCAAGGAAGTCAAGGCGCGCGAGGGCGAGGTAATCGCCATCGGCAACGAAGGCGACCAAAACCTCAAGGACGCGGTGGACCACCTGATTGAAATTCCCACCGCGCCGGAGTTGCTGCTGCCGATCATCGAGACCGTGCCGCTGCAGTTGCTGGCCTATCACATCGCGGTGCGGCGCGGCTGCGACGTGGACCAGCCGCGCAATTTGGCCAAGTCGGTGACGGTGGAGTAGACGGCCAGGATGGCTTCCGTACTGGTGGTCGGCTGCTGGGTCGCTTTTTTTCTGTACTGGTTGGCCTATGCCTTTGGCACCAAGCCGGCCACGGTGCGGCAATCGACCGCCGCCCGGCTCAGCCACCGGGTACCGCTGTGGATTGCCGCGGTCCTGTTGCTTACGCGCGGCAACCTCGGGCGCCTGGATCAGCCGCTCTGGACTGCTTCCCCGGCCGCCCGCCTGGCGGCGGTGGTCATTACCGTGGTGGGGCTGGCGGGCGCGATTTGGTCGCGGCGGACGCTGGGCCGCAATTGGAGCTCCGATGTCACGCGCAAGCAGGGACACGAGCTGATCCAGACTGGCCCCTACCGTTTGGTGCGGAATCCGATCTACACCAGCATGCTGCTCATGCTGTTGGGCTCGGGGCTGCTGGTGGACCGGGTGCGGGGGCTGGTCGCCGTGGCGCTGGCGCTCGCCGGATTCTGGCTGAAGATCCGGCAGGAGGAGAGTTATATGCAAGCTCAATTCCCGGAAAGCTACCCGCCGTACCGGCGGCGGGTCAAGTCGCTGGTGCCGTTCGTGTTCTAGTGCGGAGGGCGCGCCCGAAGCGGCGCGCGCGGTATAATCCAGCTACTCCGGCTGTGCCCCGGAACTCCGCCTGCCAAAGGATTTTGCCGCGTGCCCAGCCTTGATGCCGCCCCCAGTCATCGTCTCCGCAACCTTCTGGCCGTCATCGTACTGCTTGCGATCGCGGTGTTCGTGTATGCCCTGGCCCGCGGTTCGGCGCCGGTCATCACCGCCGTGGACGTGCCCGCCGCCATCGGCGGCCATAAGCTGGTGACGGTGAGCATCGCCACCCATACCGGCATCGCCTCGGTGGAGGCTACCGCGGCACAAGGCGGCAAGACCGTCGAGCTGGGACGGCAGACGTTCGCCCCGCGCGGCTGGTTTTCCAGCGGCGATGCGCCCGGCGTGGTGCACTTCTCCTTCCAGGCGGGGCGGGCGGACCACCCCGAACTGAAGGACGGTCCGGCCCGGCTGCAGGTGGTGGCGCGCGCCGCCAACCTGCGCGGCTCGGCGGGAACGTTCACGCAAACCATCACGCTGAGCTCGAACCCGCCGCGCGTGTACCCGCTCACCTCGCAGATTTACTTGAATCAGGGCGGCTCGGCGCTGGTGGTGTACCACGTCACCGACAACGCCACCGAGTCCGGGGTGGAGATGGGGGGCGTGTTCTTCCCCGGCTATCCCCTGCCCCAAGCCTCCGCCGCGGGCACGCGGTTTGCGATCTTCGCCTTTCCCTACAACGCCCCGGCCTCGTCCCAGCCCCGGCTCATCGCACGCGACGGAGCCGGCAACGAAGCCGACGCCGCCCTGCCGGTGAAGACCTTTCCCAAGACCTTCCGCTCGCGCATGCTGCCGATTGACGATACCTTCATCGAGCGGGTGGTGATGCCGATCATCGCCCAAACCCCATCGCTCACCGACCAGCACGATCCGGTCAAGAATTTCCTGATGGTGAACCGCGATCTGCGCCGCACCGATACACAGGAGTTGGTGGACGCCGCCAAGCAAAGCGTGGCGCAATTCCTGTGGCAGGGCGCCTTCACGCAGTTGGGCAATAGCGCGGTGGAGGCCGCCTTCGCCGATCACCGCGCCTATCAGTATCACGGCCAGATCATCGACCACGAGGACCATCTGGGCTACGACCTGGCCGCGGTGCGCCATACCCCGGTGAAGGCGTCGAATTCCGGGCGCGTGGTCTGGGCCAAATATTTTGGCATCTACGGCAACTGCGTCCTGATGGATCATGGCTACGGTCTAATGTCGCTCTACGCCCATCTCAACGACTTCGAGATCAAGGCGGGCGATACGGTGGCGGCGGGGCAGCTGATCGCCCACAGCGACTCCACCGGCTTGGCCGGCGGCGACCACCTCCACTTCAGCATGCTGCTCGACGGGGTGCAGGTGAACCCGGTGGAGTGGTGGGACCCGCACTGGATCCAGGACCGGATCGCAGGCAAAATGAAGGAATTTCAATCCGCGAGCCCCCTTCCCGGGAAATAGTCCGCATTTTCTTGTAACGTTCCTGGCAACCCCTCCGTCCCACCGCTCTGTACCCGGCTACAATACGGCGGGTATCGAACCGGTCAACGATGCAGCGATTTCTACGGCGGAGTTTGGTCCTCGGCTTGGCGGGGATGGGGCTGGGCTGGGCGGCCTGGAGCCAGACGGCTCCGGTGCGGCTGAATTTGGACCAGGCCATCCAATTGGCGCTGGGCCACTCTCCGGCGCTGGCGGCCGAGCGCACCCAGATCCCGCAGAGCCAGGCGCAAGAGATTACGGCGGCGATCCGCCCCAACCCGGTGCTTTCCTGGGACGCGCTGTTTCTGCCGCTCTTCAACCCCGGCCAGATCACCGCCGCCTACCTCAACAACACCGCCGAGTACGACGCCAGTCTGGCCTACACCATCGAGCGCGGACATAAGCGCCAAGCGCGGATCACGGCGGCCAGGGATGCGACCACGGTGGTACGTTCGCAGGTGCGGGACAATGAGCGCAGCCTCACCTTCAGCGTCGCCCAGCAATTCGTGAACGCCCTGCTGGCGCAGTCCAGCCTGGACTTCGCCCGGCAGGACCTGGCCAGTTGGCAGAACACGGTCGCGCTCAGCCAGGAGCAGTTCCGCGCCGGAGCCACGAGCCAAGGCGACCTGGACACGGTCAAACTGCAAACCCTGCAATTCCAGACCACCGTTGCAGCCGACCAGTTGAGCCTGGAACAGGCGTTGAGCGCGCTCCGCCAGCAAATCGGCTTCAGCGGCGCGCCGGAAAACTTTGGCGTCTCGGGCGATCTGGCCTATCGGCCACTGCATGGCAACCTGGACGACTACAGGAAATTGGCGCTGGACCACCGTCCCGACCTGGCGGCGGCGCGCGAGTCCATCACCGCGGCCGAGAGCCAGCACAAGCTGGCGCAGGCCGACGGCAAACGCGACCTCACCACCACGGTGCAGTACAGCCACGTGGGAGCGCTCAACGATGTCGGGTTCCTGTTCAACATCGAGATCCCGATTTTCGACCGCAATCAGGGCGAGATCGCGCGCACGGCGGCGGCCACCACCCAGGCCCGGGATCAGGCTCAGCAGACCTCCGAACAGGTGCTGACTGATGTCGCCACCGCCTACGAAGCGGTCGCGCAAGGCGACAAGGTGATTCACCTCTACACCTCCGGCTATCGCGATCAGGCCAAAGAGGCGCTCGATATCCGCCAATACTCCTATACCCGCGGCGCCAGCAGCCTGCTTGACCTGCTCGACGCCGAACGCACCTACCGCTCCACCGAACTCGGCTACCGCCAAGCGCTCGCCGCCTACATGCTCGCGGTCGAACAGTTGAAGGAAGCGGTGGGAACAAGGACTTTGCCATGATGCTGCGCTCCTCTGTCCGACGCTTCGGCCTCATCGCCGCGCTGCTGGCGGCTGCCGGGTTGGCCAGCGCCTGCCACCAGACCGAGGCCGCCAAGGCGGCGGCCACCGGCTCGGCCGGCACGGCCGCTCCCACCGCGGCCTTGTTTACCGTGCCCGAAAACCAAATGGGGCAGATCCAGGTAGCGCCGGCGCAGCAAGCCACCTGGACGCACTGGCTGCGGCTCACGGGCAACGTCGATTTCAACCAGTTCACCACCACGCCGGTGATCAGCCCGGTCTCGGGCCCGGTGGCGCGCATCCTGGTGGTGCCGGGACAGCACGTGACCCAAGGGCAGCCGCTGCTCGAAATCTCCAGCCCCGACTTCGCCCAGGCCCGCGATACCTATCTCAAGGCGGGCGATGCGCTAGCGCTGGCGCGCAAGGTCTACCTGCGCGATCAGGACCTGTATGCGCACCATGCCATCGCCCAAGCCGACTTGGAGCAAGCGCAGTCGGCGCAGACGCAGGCCCAGGCCGACCTGGAGGCGGCGGAACAATCGCTGCGCATCCTCGGCCTGCCCAACCCTACCGAGAGCAGCGTGGCCACCCCGCTGGCCGAGATCCCGCTCAAGGCGCCGATCAGCGGTGACGTGGTGGAGCGCGACGTGGCCCAAGGGCAATTGCTGCAGGGGAACTCCACCCAGTGCTTCATCATCTCCGACATGAGCACGGTTTGGGTGCTGGCCAACGTCTACCA
>DATNAC010000128.1:0-7730 GCA_035573035.1 Terriglobales bacterium | reverse complement strand
CCTTGCACAGCGCGACCGTAGAAGGGGCTGTCCCCAGGGATAGCTTGCCCTGCGTAGCCTTGGCGAAGCAGGGCGCGCTTTGAAAACCCAACTCTCCTCTCCGCGCGGGCGCGCCTCTGGCAAGCCGCGCCCGCGCATTTCTTCCGCAAGGTCTCCAGGCGACACCGCGCCCGCCTCGCAAGCCCCTGACGGCACACAACTTAAAGTGTCCGCCGGACACCTCGCCCCCCGCCTCGCCCCCCCGGCGGCATCTGCCCCCCATGCTCGTGCAAGCCCCTGATTCCGCGGCGCTTAAAGTCTCCACGGGACAGCCCGCACCGCGCCAGCCCCCCACGGTGAACGGTGACCTGCGACCTGTGAACTGTCAACTGCCAACTGTGAACTGCCAACTGTAACCGTGAACGGTCAACGGTGAACGGTCAACCGTGTACGCCGCCGCCGCTCACCCCCCCCGCAAGCCCCTGACTCCACGGGCGTTAAAGTCTCCATGGGACATCTCGCCCCCTCCCGCTTGCCCAGCGAAGCGTCGAGGAGCGGAGCTCTTAAAAAAGCGGCGCGATGTAGTCGCGCACCTGCTCGGCGGTGAAGGGCTTGCGGATGTACCCGCGCGCGCCCAGCTCCAGCGCCTCGGTCACCTGCGCCTCGACCGCCTGGCTGGTGATGAACACCAACGGCAGGTTCTGGGTCTCTTCCGACTGCTTCAGTTGCCGCAGCAGCGCCATGCCGTCCAGGCCGGCCAAGTCCAGGTCCGTGAGGATGACGCTGGGCCGGTGCTGCTGCGCCAGCGCCAGGGCTTCGTTGCCGTCGTTGGCCTCGTACACCTGCTGCGGCTCGAGCCCGGCCAGACGCAGCGACCGCTCGATCACCCGCCGCATCACCAGCGAACCGTCGGCGATCAGCACGCTCTTGCCGCTGGCCGCCGGGCTCAACGGCGGGCTCCGTGCGCCGGCTTCCCGCCTTGGCTGCCCGCCCATTCGCGCGCGGCCTGCAGTTGCCGGCGCTGCTCGACCAAATGCGCCGCCAGCTCCCCCAGCGCCCGCTGCACGTGGATCAGCACCGGCTGCAGGCGGCGCAGATGGCAGGCGTACAGGCCGCGCTCGTGGCGCTCGTGCGTCCGCGCCCGTAGCCACTGCTCGCCCCGCGCCAGCAGCGCCCCCAACTGGCTGGCGCGGGCCGGCGTGAACCAGGCGGCCGGATCGTGGGCGTGGGCCTCCAGCCCCGCCCAGAATTGCGTCCACTCGCGGTCGAGGTCGGCCCAGGCCTCGTCGCTCGGGGCGGCATCCTCGGCCAAGGCGAGATTGCCCTTTACGCTTGCCACGCGGGCCTCGCTTCCCCAAGCGCCGGCGCGGCCGCGGCCGCATAAGGCACCGCCATCGGCTGGCCCGCCGCCGGAGCCGCATCCACCTGCCGCCATGCATCGCGTATGGCCGAGAACTGCTCCAGCAGCTCGCGCAGCGGCGCCGCATCGTGGTCGAAGCTCGCCTGCAGCACCAGCCGCTCGGCCAGCCGGAAAAAGCGCTCGAATTGCCGCGCGATCTCCCCCCCGCGCTCGAAGTTGAGCGCGCCGCGCAGCTCGCCCACCAGCGCCAGCACGCGGTTCAGCGCGTTGGTGCGGGCTTCGATGTCGTCCGACCGGCGCCCATGCTCGATGGCCGCGATCGCCCGCCGCAAGTCCACGGTCACGCCTTGGTAGAGCAGCACAATCAGCCCCACCGGGCTGCTGCCCTCGATCGCTCGCCTCCGATACGCCGTCGCTGCATCCATGGTGTTCTCCCCCGTCCCGGTCCCCGGGCTCCGACCCCCGGCCTTAGGCCGAGCCCAGCTGGCTCTGCACCTGCTGCAGCAACGTCGGCATCTCCTGCAAGGTCACCGCCACTTGGCTGTAGGTCTGCATGAGCTGCTGTTCCTGGAGGTTGAGGTTGTCCTGGAAATCCGAGATCTGTTGATTGAGCGCCGCGGTGGACTGCGCAATTCCGCTTTGATCCAACGCGACCGGCCCATTAGTGGGATCGGTCATGTTCAGCAAATCGTTATTGAAATTTGCGGCGAAGCCGGCCGGCGTCACCTGCTGGAACAGGTTGAGCACCGCGCCGTAGTTCGAGTTCATGGTGGCGTTCAGCGTGCTCGAGTCCACCGACAGCGTGCCGTCTTCGTTCATGCTGATGCCGATCGCCGCCAGGTTGGTGATGCCGCTGTTGCCGCTCACCGAGAAGGCCGCGTCGCCGAGCAGGCTCTGCTGCAGTTGCATCACCACCGAGTCGCTGCCCAGCGGTCCGGTGGACTGGGTGTTGGGATCGTAGGTGAACTGGGTGTTGAGGCTCTGGATGACGGTGTTGTAGGCCGTGACGAAATTCTGGATGGCGGTGGTGGCCTGGGAGGTGTCGGGCGCGACCGTGATGCTCACCGGCGTGGCGCTGGTGCCTTGCAGGTTCAGGGTGACGCCCGGCAGCACGCCCGTGGCGGTGTTGGACGTGCTCGCGAGCGCGACCCCGTCCAGGGTGAAACTGGCGTTGGCGCCGGCCACCGCTTGTTTGAACGTCAGCCCGGTGGTGTTGTTGCTGATCGTGATCTGCCCGGGCAGCCCCGAGGTGCCGCTCACCAGCGACAGCCGCGAGCCGCTGGCATCGGTGATCACGCTGGCCGTCACGCCCAGGTTCTGGCTGTTGATCGAGCTCGCCAGCGTGCTGAGCGTGTCGTTGGTGCCGTCCACCGTGATCGTGGTCGCGGTCCCGCTGCCGACTTGAAGCTGGAAGCTGCCGGTGCCGAACGTGGTGTTGCCGTCGGCCAAGGTGTTGCTGTACTGCGAGCTGGTCGAAGCCAGGTTCGAGACCACCAGCGAATGCGTGCCGGCGTTGGCGGTGGCATCGGCGGTGGCGGTCGCCACCGAGGTGTCGGAGCTGGTGACCGCCTTGGCCACCAACGCGCCTTGGAAATCGTCGAGCGCGAACACCGCGCTCTGCAAGGATTGCAGCTGGGTGCTGATCGTGCCCAGGGCGGTGGCCTGCGCGCTCAGGTTCGTCACCTGCTGCTGCATCAGGGTCTCCGGGCCCTGTTCGCTGGCGATGATCTGCGCCACGTACTGCTGGGCGTTGAAAGTGGTGCTGGTGCCGCTGGCGGTGACGCCGCTTAACGCGGTGGGCGAAGTGCTCATGCCGCTCTCTCCGTTGCAAACAGCGATGGCCGGCCACGCCCGCCCTCAAATTTTCCCTGCAACTTGAAGGAGGGCGCGGCCGGCTCGCTGATCGGAACCGCGGCCGGGTTAGGCCGCTAACTGAGCCCGGCCGGGATGCGCCCGGCCGGGCCCGTGAGGCTGAACTACTGCAGCAGCCGCAGCACCACCTGCTGCGCCGAGTTCGCCTGCGCCAAGGCCGAGATGCCGGTCTGGTTCAGGATGCTCAGCCGCGACAGGTTGCCGACTTCCGACGGGATGTCGGCGGCCATGATGCCGTCCTCGGCCGAGGTCAGGTTCTGCACCTGGGTCGAGATGACGTTGCTGGCCGACTGCAGCTGGTTGATGGTCGCGCCCACCTCGCCGCGCTTGCTGGCGACGTTCTGGATGGCGTTGTTGATCGCCGTCAGCGCCGTGCTGGCGCTGCTGTTGGTGGTCAGGTTGTTGCTCGAGAGGTTCACCGCGGTCAGGCCCGAGGTGGAACCGCCCTGGATGTTGCTCGAGCTCAGCGCCCCCACCGTGATGCCGATGGAGTAGCTGTTGCTGGAGTCGCTCAGGAAGATCGAGGTGGTCGAGGCGACGAAGACGTTGCTGCCGTTGAAGTCGGTGTTGCTGCCGATGTTGTCGATCTCCGACTTGATCTTGGTGAACTCGTTGTCGAGCGCCGTCAACTGCGTGGTCGTGACCGTGCCGTTGCTCGCCTCGGTGGCCAGCGTGACCGCGCGGTTCAGAAGGTTGGTGACCTGGCTCAGCGCGCCATCCACCACCTGCAACTGGCCGGTGCCGTCGCTGGCGTTCTGCGAGGACTGGTTCAGGGCGGTGACGTTGGCTTGCAAGCCGTTGGCAATCGCCAGACCGGCGGCGTCATCGGCGCCGCTGTTGATGCGCTGGCCGCTGGAGAGGCGGAAGAGGGTGGTTTGCAGCTCGCTCTGCGTCGTCGACAGGGCGTTCTGCGCGGCTAAAGCGGGAATGTTATTCAGAATGCTCAAAGACATGATCTACGCTCCTTGTGTCGGTGGCAGGGTTCCCGGCTTTAGCCGACGCGGCTTCCGGAATTCTGTCCACTCACAAAGCCCTATCGGCGCCCCCCGATCCGGGCTTTAGGGGATGGCCCCGCGCGTGCTGTGGCGCGCGCCCGGTCCAGCACCTCCAGCTTGCGTTCGCCCCCCGCCTGCCCCGGAAAATGCCGCAGCCGCTCGCGCTGGGCCTCGATCGCCCCGGCCAAGTCGTCGGTCCAGACCAAGGCGGCCACTAAGCGGTCGTGATTCTCCGCGTGTCCGGGGTCGCGCCGGGCCGCCAACCGCAGGCGCTGCAAGCCTTTGTCCCGTTCGCCGGCGCGCAGCTCCGCCAGGCCCAGCTTGCTCGTGACCGCCGGCACCGCGCCCCGGCGCTGGGCCGCTCGGCGGAAGCTGGCCGCCGCCTGCTCGAACTGCTCCAGCTGATAATGGGCATCGCCTTCCCATTCCTCCAGCTTCGCCTCGCCATAGCCGTGCGCCCGCGCCTGCTCCCAGAATTCCAGCGCCTCCCGCGCATGCCCCAGGCGCATCAGCGCCGCCCCGCCGAAAAACCAGGCCAGGGCGAATTTCGGTTCCAGCCGCAACGCCCGCTCGAAGCAGCGCAACGCCTCGGCATCGTGATGGAAATTGTCGAACTCGATCACCCCCAGCTCGAACTGGGCTTGGGCGTCCTGCGGACGCTCCAGCGCCTTGCGCCGCCCCAGTTCCCTATATAAGAGGTTCTTCGAGGCCGCCGCCTCCGCCGGCCGCGCCAAGCCAAAATGATGGATGCGCCCCTGGGCGCTGCCCAGCCGCAGCCCGGCTTCCCGTACCCGCGGACCCACGCTCTCGTGCACCCGGCCCACGAAATACAGCTCGGGGCAGCGGCGGAAAAGACGCACGTTCTCGTGTTCGATCCAGGCCGGATATTCGGCCCCCGGCTTCCATTTCTTGTCGTTGCGCGTGGCCCCTCGGTCCCACACGCGCGCCTCCAGCGAGCGCACGTAGTTGCGGATCGTGACCTGGAACGCGTCGTAGCCATGCTCCAGTTGGCTGCGCCACACCGCCATCGGGCCCGGCTCCAGGCGCTCGTCCGCGTCCAGCACCAGCACCCAATCGGCTTCGACCGCTTCCAAGCCGCGGTTGCGCGCGGCGGCGAAATCGTCCTCCCAAGGGATCTGGATCACCCGCGCCCCGTGCGCCTCGGCGACGGCGATCGTGTCGTCGTTCGAGCCGGTGTCGGCGATCACGATCTCATCCACGGCCCCGGCAGCGCTCGCCAGGCAGGCCTCGAGCTCGGTGGCGGCGTCACGGACGATCATGGCCAGGGCGAGTCGAGGCACAGCGAGTCCTTCCTCGATTTCCCATGCACGCCACGCGCCGCAACCCGTTAAGAACCTGCTAATCCCTGGCGCCGGTCCCCCCATCCTGGGTAAAGCCTTTCTCTGCTAGCGCCGATAACGGTTCTGAACGACCATGATTCCCCTCACCCGCCTGAACCATCAGGGCCTGATCCTCAACGCCGACTTGATCAAGTGCATCGAGCAGCCCCACGACACCGTGGTGACGCTGATCAACGGGGAAAAACTGACGGTCGAGGAGAAGCCCGACGAGATCCTGCGGCGCATCGGCGAGTACCGGCGCGAGCTGGCCGCCCAGCCCCTGGGCGGGCGTCCGGTGATTATCATGCCCAACCGCAGCGGAGGCCAGCGTGGATCGTAGCAGCTCGATCGGATTGCTGGTCGCCATCGGCGGCATCGTCACCGGGCTGATGATGGATGGCGGCAACCTCGCCCAGATTCTCCAGCCCACCGCCGCCCTGATTGTCTTCGGCGGCACCCTGGGGGCGATCATGCTGCAGTTTCCCCTGGACGTGGTCGTCCGCGCCTTCAAGGAAGCCAAGATGGTGTTCCTGTTCACCGAGCCCGACTTCAAGGCCTTGGTGGAGCAGATCGTGGGCTTCGCCCACAAGGCGCGCAAGGAAGGCATCGTCTCGCTCGACAAGGACCTGGAAACCATCGAGGCGCCCTTCCTGCGCAAGGCCATGATGCTGGCCGTGGACGGCACCCAGGCCAACGAGCTGCGCAACAACATGGAAGTCGAGATGGGCAACCACTCCGAACAGGCCGAAAAAGTGGTGCAGGTGTTCGAGGCCGCCGGCGGATTCTCGCCCACCATCGGCATCATTGGCGCGATTCTGGGCCTCATCCAGGTCATGCAGCACCTGGACAACATCACCGAGGTCGGCCGCGGCATCGCCGTCGCCTTCGTGGCCACCATCTACGGGGTGGCGATTGCCAACCTCGCCTTTCTGCCCATGGCGGGCAAGATGCGCTACCGCCGCCGCCAGAACGACTTGAAACGCGAGCTCATGCTCGAGGGCGTGGTCGGCATCCTCGAGGGCATGAACCCGCGCATGCTGCAGACCCGGCTCTCCGGCTATCTCAGCCCGGCGGATGAGAAGAAGGCCGTCGCCTCCAAGGCGCCGGGCAAGGAGGAGGCCGCGCCCGAGGTGGCGCGCGCCGCCCGCGGATGAACCGTCGCAAGCGCCGCGGCGCCGACCACGCCCACGTCAACCACGAGCGCTGGCTCATCTCCTACGCTGATTTCATCACCCTGCTGTTCGCCTTCTTCGTGGTGCTCTACACCGCCAGCCAGAGCGACCACGCCAAGGCCCGGCGCTACTCGCAGGCCATCACCCAGGCGTTTGCGCAGTTGGGTCTCTTCTCCCCCGCCAGCCCCGAGCTTCATCTGGAAGACACCCCGGCGGTGGCCGCGGCCGCCACCGAAGCCTTGGACTTGCATGCTTCGAGCGCGCTCGCCCGCTTGAAGGGCGAGCTCAGCAAAGAGCTGGCGCCGGAAATCGCCAGCCACCAAGTCTCGCTGGACCTGAATCGCCAAGGGCTGGTCATCCGCCTGGAGGAATTGGGATTCTTCCCCAGCGGCTCGGATCAACTCCGCCCCGAGGCCGCCCCGGTGGTGGCCCGCATCGCCGCCGCCATCGCCCCGCTGCCGAACCTGGTGCGGATCGAGGGGCATACCGACAACATCCCCATCCATAACTCCCAGTTCGCCGGCAATTGGCAGCTCTCGACCGCGCGCGCCACCGAGCTGGTGCGCCGGTTCATCGAAGACAATCATTTCAATCCCGAGCGGCTCTCCGCCGCCGGATATGCCGAGTTCCATCCCATCGCCAGCAACGACACCGCCGCCGGCCGGCAGTTGAACCGGCGCGTCGACGTGGTCGTGGTCTCGGCTGCCACCGCCGCCTCCCAGGCCGCCGCCACCGGCCCGCCGCTCACCAAGAAGCCCTGACCTCGGCTCCCGGTTCCCTCCTCTGCACTTGCCCCGCAATCTGGGTTTGCGCTAGGCTGAGTTCCAATGCGCGAGCCGCGATTCGGGCGAGACCGATGAGACTCCTGGTGGCCGAAGACGACGTTTCCTTGGCCAAGTTCCTGCGCAAGGGCCTGGAGACGGAGAACTACGCGGTGGACTGGGCCGGCGACGGCGAAGAAGCCGAGCACTTGGCCGAGCAATATGATTTCGATCTCGTCCTGCTCGACGTG
>DATNAC010000127.1:0-15625 GCA_035573035.1 Terriglobales bacterium | reverse complement strand
CAAGGTGGTGAAAAAGCTCGAGGTGACCCGCGCCCCGCGCTGCTGCTCGGGCTGCGCGCCGCCCACCAAATTGAACGCGTGCGGCTGGTACACCGCCGGGTCGAGGAACGAGTGGTTGCCCGCGCGCCAAGCCAGGAAGTCCGCCAAGCTCAGGTTGCCATGCGGGTTGTTCTGGGGCGCGAAGTCCATCGAGACGGTGGCGATCCGGTCGGCTTGCGGATAAGGCAGCGGACGCAGCAGCACCCCACGCACCAGGCTGAACACGGCGGTATTGGCGCCAATACCGAGCGTCAGGATCAGCACGCAGAGCAGACTGAAGGCCGGGCTGCGCGCCATCAACCGCGCCCCGTAATGAAAGTCGCGGCCCCAGGACTCGACTAGGCCGGCGAAGCGCACGTCCCGCACGCCCTCCATCACCGCGTCGGCACCGCCCAGCTCAACCGCCGCCCGGCGCCGCGCCTCCCCCGGCGGCATGCCCGCCGCTTGCTTCTCGTCGGCGAGCAGGTTCTGGAAAGAGCGGATCTCTTCCTGCAGGTCTTGTTCGATTTGCCGCCGTTTGCGCCGCATGGAAGTCTCCTATGGTTCATACCGCGGACAGCGCGTGGGCGATGGCGCCGGCAATGTGGTCCCAACGCCGGGTTTCGTGGGCCAGATGCTTCCGTCCCGTGGCGGTGAGCTCGTAGTACTTGGCCCGCCGGCGCGTCTCGCTCTCGCCCCAGGCGGAGCGCAGCCACCCCCCCTGCTCCAGCCGGTGCAGGGCGGGGAAGAGCGATCCCGGCTTCACCGCGAAGGCGCCGCGGGTGAGCTGCTCGATGCGGCGCGACACGCCCAAGCCGTGCAGGCGCTCGAGGGAAACGGCTTTGAGGATGAGCAGGTCCAGCGTGCCTTGCAGCAGCGCGGCCTGCCCGGCGTCGGCGCTCGTGGGTGACATGCAGACACTCTATACGAGCGACGTATCGAATGTCAATAGGAAGGCGGGGCTAGGTCGATTCCGGAGCCCCACAACCCGGAGTTCTTGAAAAAATCCAGCAGGGTCCCCTGGGGTTTGGTCAGGCGCTCCCACTCCTCGGCGGAAACCAGGTAGGCAGCGGTGCGGCCTCGACGCGTAATCTGTTGCGGACCTTGGCGTTGCGCCTTGTCCACCAGCTCGCTGAGACGGGCCTTGGCTTCCGCGAGCCCGTGGCTGCGCTGCGGCTTGGTTTTGACCGCCATACCGCCAAAGTACGCCAAATGACTAGGTTGGTCAGTCGCAGTTTGCCGATTCGCGCGCCCATCCAAGTTCAGGAACGAATTCCGATCACACTGGGCCTGGCCAGACTGGTCAATTCGGGCCCGAGCCGAGCACGTCCATGAACGAGCTCACCGAGAACACGGCGCGGCCCATGCCGGGGTCGCCGTAGCCGGGGGGCACCGGCAGGCGGTGTTTGGCGTGGGTGTTGCGCCAAGTTTCGAGCAGACGCAGGTGGTACTCCAGCGGCGCGCCGCCGGGGTTGGTCTTGCCCAGCACGGTCAGCGGCTCGGCGCACCAGGTGGTGAAGCGGGGGCACACCCCGTGCGACATGAAAAATTCCAGCCCCTCGCCGGTGGAGCGGATGGCGTCCTCGACCTCGGTGAAGCCGTGCGGCTTCGACATCTCGATGCCGGCGACGAAGTTGGGGATCACGTGCGAGGGGCCGAAGATATCCGCCGCGTCCAGGATGCGGCGGTGCCACTCGCCGCGCCCCACGTAGCGGCTCTTGCCCGGGCAGATGATCGAGAACAACCGCTCGTCCCAAATCTCGTAGTTGGGATGGTAAATCTGGATGCCGGCGTCCTTGAACAGCTTGGCCTGGTCGCGGGGCAGCGCCTGGGCCACCATCTTGCCGATCCAGCGGCCGGGGAAGCGGCTTTCGATGGCGGCGGCGTACTGGGCGTAGAACTCGGCCTCGGTTTGGCCCTTGAGCTGGCTGGTGATGCTGCCGCCGGTGATGGTGTAGGCGTGGCTGGCGCTGTCGGTGGAGGCGATGATCTCGAGCGCCTCCAGGATTTCTTCCACCGATTTGACGCCGGTGTAGGGGCGGCCCTCCTGGATCTGCTGGCGGTAGTTGTTGTTGATATCGCAGAACTGGCACTCCTCCTTGTCGCCGAAGTACTGGCAAATGCGGAAGACGGTGAGGTAGACCAGGTAGCCCCACTCGATGGTGGGCGCGATCTCGATTACCCGTTTGCCGCTCTGGAGAGAGCGGGTGTAGTACTCCGGTACCGGAGGAAAGCGGATGTCGGTGAGCGGCTCCCCATCCAGGTGCAGCACCGCGCGGGCGTCATCCCCTTCGCCCTCGGCCTCGATGCGATACGGCGAGTGCGGGTTGAGGCGCACCGAGATGATGGTCGGGCGGAAGCCCCAGGGCCCGCCCTCGAGCCAGATCTCCTCCGGCGCGCTCCAGTGTTCCTGGTTCTCCATGTCCTTCAGTGGCACTAGATCGAAGGAAAAGATAAAGTAAGCCTTGGACTTGAACCGGGCCGCCAGACGCAGCGCCGCCGGCGAAAAGGCGATGCCGGTGCGCAGGATGTCTTCTTTGACCACGGCCTCGCGCGGCAGTGTGGGGTGGGCGGCTATGGCCTGCTCGACTTGGCGCAGGCGTGTGGGTTGCAACTCGGCGAGGGCCACGCTCCAGTGTAACGGCGGCGATGGAACCATGGCAAATCCGCGTCCGGAAATCCGGTAGAATCGCCGCATGGCCGACCCTTGCCTGGTTGTGTCTGACGGTCGCGTGGCGCTGGTTGCCGCGTTGCGGGATCAGGGCATGAGCGCGGCGACGGCCGCATCCAAGGCGCAGCGGTTGGGGCATCTGCGGGACGTGCTGGCGGCGCGGGCGCCGCGGAAACCGGTGTGGGGATGGTTCGTGCCCGGGCGGATAGAACTATTGGGCAAGCACACCGACTACGCCGGCGGCCGCAGCCTGCTCTGCGCGGTCGAGCGCGGCTTCTGCGTGGTGGCAGCGCCCCGCGCCGACGGCCGTGTACGCATCCTGGATGCCGGCTGGGACGCGGAACTGGACCTGCCGCTGGAAGGCGGGCCGGCGCCGAGCGGGTGGGGCGTTTACCCAGCGACCATGCTGCGGCGCCTGCGCCGCGATTTTCCCGAACTGCGCCAGGGCGCCGATATCGTGCTGAGCAGCGATTTACCCCGGTCCGCCGGGATGAGTAGTTCCAGCGCGCTGATGACCGCCTGCTACTTCGCCATGGCGGGCGCCAACCAACTGGAGTCGCTGCCGCGCTTCCAGGCCAACATCACCAGCCGCGAAGACCTGGCCGGATACCTGGCCGCGGTGGAAAGCGGCGCCGGCTGGCGGGATTTCCCCGGCGACGCCGGTGTCGGCACCCACGGCGGCAGCGAGGATCACACCGCCATTCTCTGCTGCCGGGCCGGCTTCTGGAGCCGGTATGCTTTCTGCCCGGTTCGCGAGGAGGGAAGGCTGGCCGCCCCGCAGGAGTTTGTCCTGGCGATCGGAGCGAGCGGCGTGGTGGCGTCGAAAACCGGCGGCGCGCGGGGCAGCTACAATCGCGCGGTCGAGATTACCCGCGCCCTGCTTCACCTCTGGAACTCGAGCGCTCCCGATGCGGCCGCGACGCTGGGCGAGGTGCTGGCACGCCCGGGTGCGGCGCGGGAGCTGTTCGACCGATGCGCGGCCGTCTCCGCCGACGGCGTTAGCGCGGCGGATTTGCGTGCCCGGCTGCGCCAGTTCGAGCAGGAGTCGTTCACGATCATCCCGGCGGTGGACCAGGCCCTCGCCCGCGCCGATTGGACCGCGTTCGGCGCCCTGGTCGCGCGCTCGCAGCAGGGCGCCGAGGACGGGTTGCGGAACCAGGTGCCGGAGACAATCGCGCTGGTGCGCATGGCGCGGGAGCACGGCGCTGTGGCCGCCTCCGCCTTTGGCGCCGGCTTTGGCGGCTCGGTGTGGGCGCTGGTGCCCAAGCACGAAGCCGCCGGCTTTGTGCCGCGGTGGCGGGCATGCTATCAGCATGCGTTTGCCGACCGGGCGGCCCAGAGCGTATTCTTTGTCAGCGGCGCCGGGCCGGGTGCGTTTGCCGTGCCATGCGAGAGCTAGTCCGCGAATTATCCGAGACCGAGGCCTTTCCATGCCCAACCGGCGTTCGTTTCTACAACAGACCTCCGCGGCCATGGCCGCCGCCTGGGCGCTCGACGGACTGCCGGGCCGCGCCCTAAATGCCCAAACCTGGCTGGCACATGATGCCGGCGAGGCCCGTGCGCGCATTCTCGGGAACCAGGTAACGCTCGGCAACAGCGCCATCGAGGCAACGTGGACCGTCGGCGCCGCCGGCCTGCGCCTGACCGCGGTGCGCAATCCCAAGCGCCAGCTCGCGCTCTCCGGGGCCTGGCCCGTGTGCGGCCTGACGCTAGCCGCGGGCGCGGTGGATTCGTCGTCCTGGACCGTGACCGCGCCGCCGAAAATCGAGGCCCTGGCGCCGCGGCCGGGCGCCGCCAACTTTGCCGAGCGCTTGCCCGGCCGTCAGTTGACGGTCGAGCTCAGCGCCCCGGACCACGCCTTCCTGGTTAGCTGGCGCGGCATTCTGCGCGACGGATCGCACTATATCCGCCAGGAGGTGGTGCTGCATGCCGCCGGCCAGCCGCTGCCCCTCACCGAGGTGACCATGCTGGATATGGCGGTGCCCGGCGCCGTGGTTTCCGGCACCGTCAAGGGCTCTCCGGTGACCACCCCGGATGGATGGTTTCTCGGTTTCGAGCATCCCCTGTCCGTCAGTACGGTGACCGATGGCCGCGCGCGCTGCGCCATGCCGCGGCCGCTGCCGGTGCCCGCCGGCCAATCCATCGTCTACTCCAGCGTGATCGGCGCCTCGCCGGCCGGTCAGCTGCGGCGTGCCTTTTTGCAGTACGTGGAGCGGGAGCGGGCCCACCCTTACCGCCCCTTCCTGCATTACAACTCCTGGTTCGACTTGGGCTACTTCACCCCTTATGACCAGGATGGGTGCCTCGACGTCATCCGCACGTTCGGCCGGGAACTGCACGTCCAGCGCGGCGTACAGCTCGATTCCTTTCTGTTCGACGACGGCTGGGACAATCACCGGAACTGGCAGTTCAACGACGGCTTTCCCGACGGCTTCACGCCGCTGAAGGCGGCGGCGGCGCGTATCGGCGCCGCGCCGGGCATTTGGCTCTCGCCCTGGGGTGGCTATGGCAAGCCGCGCGCGGAGCGCCTCGCCTACGCCAAGGCCAACGGCTACGAGACCAACAAGGACGGCCTCGCGCTCTCCGGTCCGGTGTACTACCGCCTCTTCCACCAAACCTGCCTGGAGATGATCCGGCGCTACGGGGTGAACCAGTTCAAACTCGATGGCACCGGCAGCACCTCCGAGGTCATCCCCGGCAGCCAGTTTGGGAGCGATTTCGAGGCGGCCATCAGCCTGATCGGCGACCTGCGCGCCGCCAGCCCCGACCTGTTCATCAACCTGACTACCGGCACGTATCCCTCGCCCTTCTGGCTGCGCTATGCCGACTCCACCTGGCGCGGTGGCAGCGACACCAGCTTCGCCGGCGTGGGCACCGACCGGCAACAGTGGATCACCTACCGCGACGCCGACACCTTCAAACACGTGGTGGGGCGCGGCCCGCTCTATCCGCTCAACGCGCTGATGCTGCACGGCATCGTCTTCGCCAAGCACGCCAAGCGGCTCGACACCGATCCCGGCGGTGATTTCACCGCCGAAGTGAGGGCCTACTTCGGGACCGGAACGCAGTTGCAGGAGATGTACATCTCCCACGATCTGTTGCGAGCGCCGCAGTGGGACACGCTGGCGGAGGCGGCGCTGTGGGCCCGGCGCCAAGCCGCGACCCTGGTGGATACGCACTGGGTGGGCGGCGACCCCGGCCAACTCCAGCCCTACGGTCATGCCGCCTGGTCCGAGCGCGGCGCGGTGCTGGTGCTGCGCAACCCCGGCGATCATGCGCAGAGTCTGTCGCTCGACCCGGCCACCGCGTTCGAACTCCCCGGGCACGCGCCCCAGCGCTACGTACTGCGCTCGCCCTGGAAGCGGGATCAGTGGGGCCAGCCCCAGACCAACGCCGCGGTGGAATTGCGCGCCGGCGCCGCCCACGAGTTTTCGCTCAAACCGTTCGAGGTGCTGACGCTCGAATCGCGTGCCTAAGGCAGACAGCGCAAAACGCGGGTACGCGCGCATCGCGGCGGCGGCGGTCTGTTGGGGCGCTTCGGCCGCGCTTGGCCGGGCCATGTTCACCGGCCGGCTGCTGCCCGGTGTCATCCGGCTGGCGCCGGTGGATCCGCTCATCCTGACGCAGGCGCGCATCACCCTGGCGGCGTTGTTGCTGCTGCCCATCCTGGCAGTCGTGCGGAAGGGGGCGATCCGCCTGCCCGCGGGCCAGGCTTGGCGCGCCGCCGCGCTCGGCGTGGCGGGCATGTCGGCCTCGAATTACTTCTACTATTTGGCCATCGCCCGCACCAACGTCGCCACCGCCATCATCCTGCAGTACACCGCGCCGATCTGGGTCGTGGTCTACCTGGTGGCGCGGGGACGGCAGCGGGCCACGTGGGCGCGCATAGCCACCGTCGCCATGGCGCTCGCGGGAATTGCCCTGGTGCTCGAGTTGGGCCGGCCTGGCGCCGCCCTGGAACTCGATCCCATTGGCGTTGGTGGCGCGCTGCTGGCCGCGTTCGCCTTCGCCTACTACAACATCGGCGGCGAAGCTCTGACCCAGCGCGCCGACGCGGTGCTGGTGTCGCTCTATATGCTGGTCGGAGCGGCCGTCTTCTGGCTGCTGATCAACCCGCCCTGGCGCTGGTGGCAGGCGCATTACAGCGGAACGCAATGGGGTTTCTTTCTGGCGTTCAGCCTGTTGGCCACGCTGGCGCCCACGCTCTTGTATATCTCCGGACTGCGCTACCTCGATCCGACACGCGCGGTGGTGACCAGTTGCCTGGAGCCGGTGGCCGGGATTCTGCTGGCGGCGGTCTTTCTGGGCGAAGCGCTGGATCTGGAAAAGGCCGCCGGGGTGGCGACGGTGCTGGGGGCGATTGTGCTGATCCAGCGCCGCGGGAGTGTTTAAAAGCCCTGGCGGATCAGCTCGTTGAGGTCGAGTTCGGAGCTGCCCATCCGGGCTTCCAGCAGCCGTTCCAGGTGCCGCGCCATCGGATCGGTTTCGAGATTGACCGCTTGGCCCGCCTCCAAGTGCCGCAGGTTCGTGTGCTCGTAGGTGTAGGGAATGATGGCAAAGCTCACCCGGGCGCCGTGCAAGCTGGCGATGGTGAGGCTGATGCCGTCTACCGCCAACGATCCCTTGGGCACCATGTACTTCAGCAGCGGCGCTCGCGCCTCGATCTCCAGCCGCCAGCCGCCGGCGCCCTCCACCGGCGTGAGGCCAAGAAAGCGCCCGGTGCCCTCGACGTGGCCCTGAATCATGTGGCCTCCCAACTCGTCGCCGGCGCGAAGCGCGGGCTCGAGGTTAACGGGGTCGCCGGAGCGGTATCCGCCCAGCGCGGTGCGGTCGAGGGTCTCGCGGCTGAGGTCGGCGTGAAGCCGCCTACCCGCGCGCCGGACCAGGGTCAAACAACAGCCGTTTACCGCAAAACTCGAGCCCGGCTTCAGCCCGCGCGCCACGGCGGCGTCGGCGGTGACGCTGAGGTGCGCGCCCGCGCCGTCATGGGTGAACCCGGCCACGCGGCCGACGCATTGGATAATGCCGGTGAACATTACGGGTTCAGATACGTTTCGAGCATCAGGTCGGGGCCGACGCTTTCGCCGCTGAGCGGCCCCTGCGGCGTCCGCGGGAGCGCGGTGCCCAGGCCGGTAGCCAGCGGCATGCCGAGATCGCCCAGCAGCCGCGGCGCCTGGAACAATACTAGCTTGTCCACCCAGCCGCCGTGCAGCATGGCGCCGTTGAGTTGCGAGCCGCCCTCGAGCAGCACCGAGAGGATCTCCTCGCGCCCGAGAGCGCGCAGCAGCGCCTCCAGCGAGAGCCGGCCGTCGGCGCCAGCGTCAATTTTGACCACGCGCGCCCCCGCTTTCTCCAGCGCCGCCTGCCGTTCCGGGGCTCCCTGGCAATGGAACACCAGCAGATCGTGATGCCGGCGCGCGTTCTTTGTCAGTTGGCTGCCGGGAGCCAGGCGCAGACGGCTGTCGGCGATCACGCGCCATAGCGGCCGCCGCCGCGGCAGCTTGCTGCGGTCGGTGAGCAGCGGATTGTCGGTCAGGGCGGTGCCTATTCCCGTTAGAACGGCGTCGCGCTCGTGCCGCATGCGCTGCACGCGCTCGCGCGACGGCCCCGAACTGATATTGGCCGAAATCCCCGCCGCGGGCGCGATGCGTCCGTCCAGGCTGACCGCGGCCTTGAGCGTCACGAAGGGCAGCCCGGTCCGCACCCACTTGGCGAAGTCCTCGTTCAGCCGCCGCGCCTCGCGCCCCAAACAATCGGTCTCGACCTGAATGCCGGCCTCGGCCAACTCGCGCAGCCCGGCGCCCGCCACTTGCGGGTTGGGGTCGGTCATGCCCGTAACCACGCGCGCGATGCCGGCCTCGCGCACGGCCGCGGTGCAGGGTCCGGTGCGCCCGGTATGGCAGCAGGGCTCGAGGTTGACGTAGAGCGTCGCCCCGCGCGCGCGCACACCGGCCTCCTGAATGGCCAGCACTTCGGCGTGGCTTATCGCCGCATAGCGGTGGCTGCCGCGGCCGACGATTTGTCCGTCTTTGACCAACACCGCGCCCACGCGCGGATTGGGCGAAGCCAGCCCGGTGCCTTCGCCCGCCAAACGCAGCGCTTCGCGCATGGATTCGAGATCGTCGAGCCGATACATGTCCTTGAAATTGTAATGCTATGATCGGGACCGGACCGATGGAGTTGGAAGCCCAACAGTATCGCTCTCTGGTGGACGCCATGGTCGAGCGCATCGCCGCGCGGATGGCGCCCGCCGGCGCGGCGGCCGCTCCCGCTCGCGGCTCGGTGGCCGCCGCCATCGAACACACCCTTCTCGATCCCGCCGCCACCGAGGCCGAGGTGGAGCGTTGGTGCCGCGAGGCCGTGGAGCATGCCTTTGCGGCGGTCTGCGTCAACCCCGCCTGGGTCGCCGCCGCGGCGGCGCGGCTGCGCGGCACGCCCGTAGCCGTGGTCGCGGCCATCGGTTTTCCGCTGGGCGCGGGCTTGTCGTCGGTCCTGCGGTGCGAAGCGGCCGAGTGCCTCAAGCTGGGTGCCGATGAGCTCGACATGGTGATCAATCTGGGCGCGCTCAAGTCCGGACGCGACGCGCAGGTGGAGGGGGAAATTCGCGGTGTGACCGCATTGGCGCACGGCGCGGGTGGGCGGGTGAAGGTCATCCTGGAGTGCGGACGCCTGAACGCCGGCGAGAAAGTGCATGCCTGCCGCCTGGCTCTCGCCGCCGGCGCCGACTTTGTCAAGACCTCGACCGGCTTCGGCGCCTCGGGCGCTACCGTGGAAGACGTCGCGTTGTTGCGCGCCACGGTGGGCGATCGCGCCGGGGTGAAAGCCGCCGGCGGCATCCGCACATGGGCCGAGGCGGCGGCGCTCCTGCAAGCCGGCGCCAGCCGCTTGGGCACCAGCGCGGGAGTCGCAATCGTGGCGGAAGCGGGCCGCTAGTGTAGTGCGTCACAAATAGCAGGCATTATGCCAATGCCCCGTAGGCGACGTTTCCCCAAGAAAAGTCGCACGTTTTCGCCCGAAATTAAACGTCATTCTGTGTGACGCACTACACCAGGCCGCGCTTTTCCTCACCGCGCTTGTGGTATCGTGGAAACCGTGAGCGGGAGTAGTTCAGCGGTAGAACGCCAGCTTCCCAAGCTGGATGTCGCCGGTTCGATCCCGGTCTCCCGCTCCATTTAGCCCCCCATTTTGTTCCCAGTAATCGTCGAGGTTCATGTCGGGAGTGCCACTTGCAGCCACTCTGGCCGGGGTATACTGAGGGGACTGCTAGCCACCATTGACCAAGGGTGACTGAGGAGGCATTTTGAAGATTGTCCGTTCCCCCCTGCTTGTGGCGATCCTTCTTTTGGGCTGTGCCGGCCTGTGCCCCGCCCAATCCATCGACGCTTTTGCTGGCCTCAACGCGCTGACCGCCAGTCAAGCGGTCCAAAACATCCCCCGTTTGGGAGGAGGATTGTTCCCCAGTGCCGGCGCCAATATATTTCTTGGCGACATCGGTATCGGCGGCGAGGTAGCCTTTCGCGGTTCACAAAATAACTTCCAGGGGACGCAGTTCCGCCCCATCTATTACGACGTAAATTTGGTGTTGGATCCGATTCACATTAACCCCGCGATCGTTCCTGAGTTGATGGTGGGAATTGGCGCTCAAAGCTTGCGCGCCTATACCGGCCTCACGCAGTGCGGGACCTTGAGCGGATGCACCACCTACGCCAGCTCGAACCACCTCACCGCCCACGTCGGCGTGGCTCTGAAGCTATATGTGATCGGGCACTTGTTTGTGCGGCCCGAGGCCCACTTCTACTTCATTCGCCACAACTTCGAATTTCAGACCGCCAATTCGGAACGTTTTGGAGTGTCAATTGGGTACACCCTCGGGGGCAGCTAAACCGCGGCAGCTTCCCATCCAAGTACCGGGTACGGAAGGAGAATCGCATGACATCAAGGTTTCTGAAGTCCGCTCGCTGGTCGCTGCTGGCCTTGGCGACGCTGCTGCTAACCGCGGCACTGCCCGCCCAATCGGTGGATGCGTTTCTCGGCTTCAACACCGTCATCACCAAAACCCCACCGGACGGTATTCCCAAGTTTGGTACAGGCCTGTTCCCCACGGTGGGCGGCGATCTGATGTTCCTTCCGCACGGCTTGGGACTCGGGGGCCAAGTGGCGTGGCGCGGTTCCCAGACCGATTATTTCGGCGAGGGTGTGCGTCCCATTCTGTTTGATTTCAACCTGGTTTGGCAGCCGGTGCCGCCCGGTCAAAAAATCCGGCCCGACATCGCCGTGGGGATCGGGGCCACCAGTCTGCGCTTTTACACCGGGCAGTATAGCTGCAGCACGTTTACCGGCTGCACCGATTACTTGAGCTCGAACCACGCCATGCTGCATGCCTCGGTGGGTCTCAAGATCTACCTTACCGACCACATCTTCCTGCGGCCGGGGGTGGACTTCTACAACATTCGGCATAACCTCGAATTTGGCGTGCCGACCGCCTGGCAGGCAGGCGTGGCGATCGGCTACACGCTAGGTCCTTCCTCCTGATTTGGGGTTGACAGCGCCCTGCATCGGCGACAGGATAAAAGCAACGCGAGGCTTTTATGGTCAGCAAGCAGTGCATGAGTTGCGGCCGCTATTTCCAGGGCGAACTGAACGGCGACTATACCTGCCCGAGCTGCTGCGGGGCCGGTGCGACCGGCTTGCGCCCCTTGGCGCGGCTCGATAATCTCCTCGACGATTTCAGCGGCGGTGAGTTTACCGCGGGCGGCCAAGGCTATCCGGGCGGGCCGGGAAGCGTGCCGCGCAGGCCCCAATCGCCCTCGGGCCTGCGGAGTAAGAGCCAAGCCGCTTGATCTGGGGCTGATCTCGGGATCCCCTATGCCCACGTTAATATGCGACCTTCGCCCCGGCGCCTCCGCGCTGGCGGAGGAGTACCGCACGCTGCGCGCGGTGGGCGAAGCCGTCGTTCTTTTTCTTCCTCGTGCGGCACCGATCGAGGGTGCCCTCGTGGTCGGCGAGGCGGCCGGCCTGGATGCCGCGCTCGATGACGAGCGCTTGGTGCGTCTGCCTAACGCAACGCATCTGCCACCCTGGGTCCCGCCGCTTTCGGAATTTCACCGGATTCTTTTGATCACCGGCGCCACCGGCGCCGAGCCCTTACCCGAGGCGGAAACACGCTTGCTCCGCGCCTTGTTCGCCGCCGGCGCCGACGAGGTCGAACTGGTTCCGGCCGCGGCCGCCCTGGACCTAAGCCAGAGCTGGCACAGCGGCCGCCGCGCCGGCGCCCGCTGCCTGCGCCCCACAGACGTTGGCGCTCCGGCATAGTTCCCCTCGTGGGAGTCGTCGGGCGCGTGGCCTTCCGCGCTGCGGCTCGCGCCCATCAATCGCTCCTTAAAAGGGTTTGACGTTACTCGAAGCGCAGCGCTTCTATGGGATCGAGCCGGGCCGCCAAACGAGCCGGGTAGTAGCCGAAGCTCACGCCCACCGCGGCGGCAAAGGCTACGGCCAACAGCACCCCATAGACCGGTATGATCACCGGCCACTGCATCGAAGAACCGAGCGTCAACGAGCCCGCCACCCCGAGCGCGATGCCGATGGCCGCGCCCACCAGGCTGAGCAGCAGGGCCTCGCCCAGAAACTGCGCCTGAATGTCCGCTTCCGTGGCCCCGACCGCCAGCCGGACCCCGATCTCGCGCGTGCGTTCGGTGACCGAGGCCAGCATGACGTTCATGATCCCGATGCCGCCGACCAGCAGGGAAATGGCGCCGAGCGAGAGCAAAAAAAGCGACATGCTCTGGTTGGCGGCGATCTCGGTCTGCACTACATCTTCGGGATGCCGGACCTTGAAATCGTCGGCCTGGCCGGCGCGGATGCGGTGGCGGTCGTGCAGCAGCGCCGTCGCCTGATCCTCGGCGAGCGGGATGATCTCGGGCGAGCTGACCGAACCGAAGATGTCGTCGAGCCATAGCCGGCCCAGGAGCTTCTTGCCGGCGGTGGTATAGGGCATGAGGACGAGATCGTCCTGGTCCTGCCCCGTGCCGGACTGTCCCTTGGGAACCAGCGTGCCGACGACGGTAAAGGGCAGGTTCTTGATGCGGATCTCCCGCCCGATCGGGTTCTCGCCGCCAAACAGCTGCAGCAGTACCGTGTTGCCGAGGACGCAGACGTTGTTGGCCTGGGCTACGTCCTCGCCCGTAAACGGACCGCCCAGGTCGAAGCGGAAGCTGCGGATGGCAAAATAGTCGGGCGCGACCCCATGCATGCTGGTGCCCCAATTTTCATTGCCGTAGATGGTTTGCACTGAAGTGTCGAGGTTGGGAGAGATGCGAACAAATCCCGGAACCTCGGTGAGGATGGCCTGGGCGTCGGCGGCGGTGAGGGACTTGGTCGAGTGGATGCCGCGCGAGACCCCGGCCACGCGGGCGGCGCCGGCTTCGACCCAGACCATGTTGTCCCCCAGGTTCTGGAGCTGCTGCTGAAGCTGGGCCTTACCCGCGGCACCGATCGCCGCCACGCAAATCACGGCGGCGATGCCGACCGCGACTCCGAGAACACTCAGGCCGCTGCGCAGCGTATTGCGGGTGAGGGCGCGCAGCGCCTCGCGCCGGACGACGCCGAATGCCGATGCCCGGCCGCCAGGATGATCCATCCGTCAAATGCTAATCAGTACGGGATTAAGCCAAGGTGAAGAGCATACGGAAGGTTAATTCTTCTTGGGCATCATCAGCGCCTGGTACTCGGGCCGGGCGCGCAGCGGCGCAAATTCCGGGTCGGTCAGCGACTGCCGGATGCCGGAATAGTGTTGTTCATAGGCTTGCCGGAACTGATGTACGGCATCGTCCAGCATGCCCATCGAGCAGAACAGGCGCGAGAGGTCGTAATGAAACCGCGGCGTATCCTGGCCGGTGATGTCTTGCACCACCGGGCTGGCGCCGGTGGTGGGGAAGAGCGAGTCGGGATCCAGCCGCAGCGCCTGGCGGTAGGCCGCGAGGGCGGGCTGGAAGTGCTTCTGGGCAAACTCGGCGCCCCCCAGGTTGACGAAATACGGAGCCTTGGCGGCGTCAATCTGGATGGCTTCGGTGAACTCCTTGGTGGCGTCCTTGTACTTCCGCCGCATGTAGTACACCGTGCCCAAATTGTTGAGGTAGGTGGCGTTGTGCTTGTCGCGTTTCAACGCGTTCTTGTAGTTCTTCTCCGCCTGCCCGAGATTGGAGGTTTCCTGATAGGCGATGCCCAGCCGGTTGTAGATGCTGGCGTCGGCGTGCTTGTCGTGGACCGCGTCCTTGAGCAGATCAATCGCCTGTTGATAGTCGCGGCGGGCGAGAAAAATGTCGGCGCGCTCGCCGACCGTCAGGTTCGCGGAGGGTTTGGCATCGGTGGACGAATAGGTCTGTGCTTGCGCAAGGGTGCACATACCACAGGCGGCGACAACCAAGACGGCGATAGCGCTCAACCGGAACCTGCGCATCGGGGCCTCCCCGGGGAATTCTGCTCCTAGTATCCTCCCGGATGTCCGGCTTTTCAAGTAGTGGAAGGCAAACGACCGCTATTCCCGGCGAAGAGCGCGGACCGGGTCGACGCGGGCGGCGCGCCGGGCCGGCATCCAACTCGCGGCCGCGGCGGTAGCGAGCATGGCCAGCGGCGCCAGGATGTATGTAACTGGGTCTACAGGGCTGATCCCATAGACCAAGCCCGCCAGCAGGCGGTTCGAGGCCAGGGCGAGGACGACACCCAGCGCCCCGCCCGCGAGGGCGAGGCCGGCGCCGCGGCGGACAGTGGCGGCGACGATCGCCGCCGGTGAAGCGCCCAGCGCCATGCGGACTCCGATTTCGGGTATCTGGCGGCGGACGGTGTAGGACAGCAATCCGTACAAGCCGATCAGTGCCAGCGCGCCGGCCATGATGGCGAAGCCGGAGAGCAGCACGGTCTGAAAGCGGCGTTGCGCCGCATCGCGCCCCTCGCGCTGGCCCATGGTTTGCACGTCTTCGAGGAACAGCGAACCATCGGCGTCCCTCAGCGCGCGGCGCACTTCCGGGACCAGACGCGAGGCCGGTAGCGCGCTGCGCACCACCGCGACGTCAGCCAACCAGGATGGTTGGTAGATGGTGGGTCGCACGGGCTGGTCCAGACCGGCGTGGCGGACATCCTCGACCACGCCCACCACATGGAACCGGCTCGGGTGGTGAGGGTCGCCCCGCGTCACTTCGCCACCTACGGCGTCGCGATCCGGAAAATAGGTTCGTGCGAAGCTGGCGCTGACCACCACCGCGAGCGAACGTGCCGGGGCCGTACCGGAGGTGCTGCCGGGCATATCGGAGGTGGTCACTAGGCGTCCCTGCAAGAGGCGGGTACCGACCGCCTGCAGGTAATCGCCGGAGATGTACTGCAAATCCGCTTGTTGGTTGGGACGGTTGGCAAACCCTGTGACCTGGAATGTGGAGAGGCGTGTGTCTCCGGTAAGGGGCAGCGAGTCGGTCGCGCCGGCGGCGGTCACGCCCGGCAGTGCGGCTAGCCGCTCTACCGCGGCGTGGAGCATAACTCCCCATCGCGCCGCTGAGGGTCGCGGCGTCATCGCCGTCTCCAACCGCAGAGTTAGGGCTGAGGCAGAATAGCCCTTGTCTTCGCTCCGCATATAGCGGAAGCTTTGCACCAGCAGGCCGGCGCCGGTTATCAACACAACCGCGAGCGCGACATCGGCGACGATCAGACCTCCGCGCGCGGCGAGGCCGCTTCCGGCGCCATGAGGTGCGGTGAACCTGCCCTGTCCGAAGGAACGCAGGCGGTTGGCCGCATCGGTGCGCGCGAGCAGGAGCGCGGGAGCGAGACCAAAGGCCACGCTGGTGACCAGCGCCAACAGAAGCGCGGCCGCCACGGCGGAGGCATCCAGTGTGGCGGCGCCCAAACGCGGAATGTTGCCCGGATTCATGGACCGCACCAGGCGCACGGCTA
>DATNAC010000126.1:0-2676 GCA_035573035.1 Terriglobales bacterium | reverse complement strand
TGGGCGCGGGCGGGGACGGAGGCGGGGCCGCGGCGGCGACCGATTTCGGCTGCAGCTTCTGCAGCTCGCCCATGTAGCGCGTCCCCAATGCCGTGAAGGCGGCCATGAACGCGGGCGCCACCGGCTCGGCCGGCGGCAGCTTCTTGCGCAGCGTCTCGAAGTTCTCAAACTCGCCGTTGTGCTCGATGCGGAAGTCGAGGTGCGGCCCGGTCGCCAGCCCGGTCATGCCCACCAGGCCGATGCGCTGCCCCTGTGCCACGCGCTGGCCGACCCGAACCAGAATCCGCGAAAGATGCAGGTACAGCGTCTGATAGCCGCCGCTATGGCGAATCTGCACCATGTTGCCGTCGCCGCCGTAGCGGCCGGCGCGGGTCACGACGCCGCTGCCAATGGTTTGCACCGGCGTGCCGGTGGGCGCGGCGTAATCCACGCCCAGATGGGCGCGGTAGGTCTTCAGGATGGGATGGAAGCGGCTGCGGCTGAAGCCGCTCGACACGCGCGCGGCGAACTTCAGCGGCGAACGCAGGAACTCGCGCTTCATGGGCTTGCCGTCGGGCTTGTAGTAGGCCAGGAAGCCGAGGTCGTCGTGGAACCGCAAGGCGTCATAGGCTTGGCCGGCGTTGACGTATTCGGCCGCCACCACCTGCCCATAGCCCGCAAACTGGCCTTGCAAGTACTTCTTCTCGATCAAGACGCGGAACACGTCGCCCGCCTGCGTGTCGGTGTAGAAGTCCAGATCCCAACCGAAGATGTTGGCCAAGTCCAAGGCCAGCTCGTCGGTTTCGCCGCTCGTTTCCACCGCCTGGAACAGCGAAGACTGCACCGTTCCGCTGACCCCGGCCAGCCGGGTCTCGTACGGGATGGTTTGAATGTCCGCCGCCCAGTTGGGCGAGGTCGAGCCTGCGGCGGGCGCGCGCAGCCACAGCCGGCGGTTCGGATCGATCTGGTAGCTAAGCGCGGTGGGCGCGCCGGCCGGATTGCGTTCCAGGCGCAGCAGGTGACCGGCTTGGATATGGCCCAAGTTGTAGACCGGGCGGGCGTCCTGGATGAGCTGGTTGGCCAGCGCCGGGTCCAGATGGAAGGGGGCCAGCGCGGCGACGAAGGTGCTGCCTTCGGGGATGGCCGTCTGCTCGGGCTTGGGCGGCGCCGGGGCGGGTGCGGGTGGGGCGGCGGAAGCGGTGGCTGGTTTGGCGGCGGCCTGTTGGTGGCAACCGGTGGCGCTCAGCGCCAGCGCGATCAGCAGCGGCCCGATGACCACGCGACCGCGGTTCAAGGTCAGCATCCGCCTTCGATTGTAACGGCGGCAGCGTAGGCCGCGTCCCACGATTTCGACGTGCCTATTTAGGCACGCAGGCGAACGGAGATGCCGTGCACCAACAGGCGCAATGCCAAGAATCCCGCGCCCATCGTCGCGCCCGCCGCGACCAGCGTGACCCCAACCTCGAGAACCCGATCCATTACCAGTGCCATCTCAACCCCCTCCATGCAACTGCGGGGCCAAAGCGCGTGCCAGCTCTGCGGGGGTGCAAAACCTTCTGCGGATCAACCTCCGGCATCCGCACCATCGGCGCCGGCGGGCCGCGGCTTGAGGGAAATCTGGGGCGAATCCGCTATAATGGGCTCTGATTTTGGATTCCTGCCGCTTCCACCCCCCGGCGTGAGCACCGTTTTTTCATGAGCTTAACCCTGCATCGAGGGCGAAAGCCTTTCGCCCCAGCCGCCCTTTTGTGCTTGGCCCTAGGGCTCCTCCTGGCCGCTGCCGCCTGCGACACCTACTACATCCCGCCGCCGCCGGTCACCATCTTCATTAACAACTTCACACCCAACTTGGTGATCTCGAGCCTCGACAGCAACGGCAACACCGTCGCCTCGACCCTCCAGCTCCAGGCCGCGGTCTCGAACTCGCCCGATACCGCCATCATCTACTTCGTGGGCCAGAACGGGAATTATGTCCAGGGCGGCAACGCCACTTTGGGGTTCGTCAGCGGCACCGGCGTCTACACCGCGCCCCTGGCCGTCCCCAACCCCAACACCGTGACCATCAAGGCCGAAGCCCATGTGGACCCGACCCAGACTTCGACCACCACGGTCACCCTGCTCAACCCCACCGCCACCGGCACCGCGGTCACCCCCAATGTCGTCACCCAGGGGCTGAGCTACACCTTCGACGTCACCGGCAGCAACTTCGCCAATGGCGCGACCGTGCAGTTGAGCGGAGCGCAGTCGGGCCCGGTGCAGTTCATCAGCAGCACCGAGCTCAAGGTCACGGCCAAGATCCAGTCGGCGGGCATGCTGGCGCTCAACGTCATCAACCCCTTCCCGTTCGGCCCGCCCAACGCGCTTTCGATCCACAGCCAGCCCAGCACGCCGGCCACGTCGAGCGCCCTGGCCACCGCCTTCGGCCGGGCCGGCACCGACGCCAGCGGCAACCCGGTCATCGCCGCCAAGGCCTATATACCCATGCCCGACAGCTTGGCGGTCGTCAACCTCGACGCCAACCAGCAGTTCACCTCGGTCGCCCTGCCCAACGGCTACGTGCCGGCGATGGTGGCGGCGAACCCCGCCCAGCATCAAGTCGTCGTCGCCAGCACCTCGAGCAACACGCTGCAGCTCGTGGACACCGACCGCGACCTCGTCGTGCAATCCTGGACGGCGCCGGTCACCGGCACCGCCACG
>DATNAC010000125.1:0-17443 GCA_035573035.1 Terriglobales bacterium | reverse complement strand
CAATGACCAGTTGTGCCGGCCGCCGGTGAGCGAACCCTTCACGCTGCCGGTACAGGTCCGCTAGAAGTGGTCTCATAATTGGTGCCAAACTTTACGCGAATGGATCGTGTGCGGCTTTTTCCCCAGAAAAGCCGCATCCAGCTCGCCCCAGGCGGCCTGCTGCGGCATTATGAGACCACTTCTAGTGCGGTGTCTCCGAGCCAAGCGCCAGAATATTGGGTGCGGGGGAAGCGGAGCGGGGCGAGGGGCCCCCGCGTAGCGCTCTCGATGGATGCGAGCCGGGCGGCGAAGCCGGGGGCCCGGCGCAATCAGGAAATGACCAGTTGTGCCGGCCGCCGGTGAGCGAACCCTTCACGCTTAGCGTTCAGGTTCGATAGCCGTTTTTAGGCGCTATCGCGATTGACCAAGTGGAGCACGTCGCGCTGCAGCGCCTGCTTGAGCTGGGTGCGGGCGTGCATGGCCCACGGCGAGGTGCGGTCCAGGCCGAGGTACTGCTGCCAGTGCGGCACCGCGCGACGGTGCTGGCCCTGGCGCTGGTAGGCCAAAGCCAGGTTATAGTGCGCGTCGGCGTAACCGGGCGCCAGACGCACCGCCTCCAGGTAAGACAGGATGGCGGTGTCGAGCCTTCCGGTCTCATCCAGCACGTTGCCCAAGTTGAAGTGAGCCAGGGCGTAATTCGGGTCCACCTCCAGCGCCGCCCGGTAGCAGGCTTCCGCCGCCGCGAAATCCTTCTCGTGATAGCGGAGCGTGCCCAGGTTGATGTGGGCGCTGGCGAATTGGGAATCGAGCTCGAGGCAGTGCTGATAGGCGGCGATGGCCTGCGGCCGCAGCCCGGGCTCGGTCTCGAGCGAGAGTCCGAAAGTGAACCAGCGCTCCGCCTCCTCCGCCTTGGCTTGCGCCGAAGCCGCCGCCGGCGCCGGCGCCACCGCGGGCGGCGTGAACGGCAGCCGCATCTGGCCGGTGAGCGCGTCCATGTAGACGCCGCCGTAGTGCACTTCGAGGCGCCGTCCAATCACGCTCAGACCGGCCTCCTGCCAGGGGTCGGTGAGCTCCGGCATGCGCTCGCCCAGCGCCTGCAGGCTGTGGCGCAGCTTGAGCGGGCTGAGCTGCGCCTGCTCGCACTGGCGCAGGCAGCGGGCGCGCGCAATGTCCGCCCAGCCATAGCGGGGCAGGCGCGGAAATAGCCCCAAACGCTGCCACCGGCTCAGGCTGCCGGGCGCCAAGCGCAGCATACGAGTCAGTTGACGCGGTGAGTAGTAGGGGCGAATCATCGAGTCATTTCCATAGATACTCTCAAACCACCCCAAGGGCAAGTGGTTTTTTCCCCTTAGACCACACGATGTAGTGGCACGCGCGAGACACCGATGTACCGGTCAGTCGGGAGGGCGGCCGCGTCCCCGGCGGCGCGCCTCCGCCCTCGGTCCTCCGATGCGGCGGCTAACCCCTGCTGTATGATGGGGAGGTTTGGGAGGATTCATGTTGCGATCGTGCCTCGCCCTGCTGACCGCCGCCGCGGTCACCCTGCCACTAACGGCCGAACACGGACCCGCCCAGGGTCAGCACGGCGCCGTGGCCAGCGCCGAGGTGAACGCCACCCAGGCGGGCATCGACATTTTGAAGGCGGGCGGCAATGCGGTGGACGCGGCGGTGGCGGTGGGCTTCGCACTGGCCGTAACCCATTCCAGCGCGGGCAATATCGGCGGCGGCGGGTTCATGTTGATCCGCCAGGCCGACGGCCAGAACTTTTTTGTGGATTTCCGCGAGGAAGCGCCGGGCAAGGCCTCGCCCACCATGTACCAGGACGCGCAGGGGAACATCATCAAGGGGCGCAGCACCATCGGTATGCTGGCCAGCGGCATTCCAGGCACGGTGGCCGGGCTGGTCTCCGCACAGAAGAAGCTGGGCAAGCTCACCCTGGCCCAGGACATGGCGCCGGCGATCCGTCTGGCGGAACAGGGCTTCGCGCTCGACACCGCCGAGGCCAACGGCTTCCGCCGCTCGCGCAACCTGGGGGAGTTCCCCGATAGTCACCGCGTGTTTCAGCGCGACGGCGACTACTATCAGGCGGGTGACATCTTCAAGCAGCCCGAGCTGGCGCACACCCTGACGCTGATCGCCCAGGGCGGCGCCGACGCCTTCTACAAAGGACCCATCGCCGAGCAGTTCGCCGCGTTTGAAGCCGCGAACGGCGGGCTCATCACCCGCGACGACCTGGCCCACTACCAAGCCAAGTGGCGGCAGCCGCTCTCGGTGCAGTACCACGGCTACGACATCCTCACCTCGCCCCCGCCATCGTCGGGCGGGATCGCCATCGTGGAGATGTTGAACATGCTGGATAACTCCGGCTTCGTCAAGGACGGCATGGACTCGGCGGCCGCGCTGCACGACGAGATCGAGGCCGAACGCCGGGCCATGGCGGACCGGGCGGTGTATCTCGGCGATCCCGACTTCGTCAAGGTTCCGATGGACACCCTGCTCAGCCCGGCCTACGCCAAGGAACGCTGGTCCAGCGTGCAGGGCGATCGCGCCAGTCTGAGCAAGGACGTGGGCGCGGGCGCCATCCCCGGCTTTGAGTCGGATGAGACCACGCACTTTTCCGTGGTTGACCCCGGCGGCGACGCGGTGGCGGTGACCTATACCTTGAACTTCGGCTATGGCTCGGGCGTGACCGCCGGGCACCTCGGTTTCCTGCTCAACGACGAGATGGACGACTTCACCTCCAAGCCGGGGGCGCCCAACGGCTTCAACCTGATCCAGGGCAAGGCCAACGACATCGAGCCCTACAAGCGCCCGCTCTCCTCCATGGTGCCGACCATCGTGAGCAAGGACGGCAAGCTGGCGCTGGTGGTCGGCTCTCCGGGCGGGCCGCGCATCATTACCACCGTGTTCGAGGTGCTGACCGACGTGCTCGACTTCGGCCTGAACGTGCAACAGGCGGTGGACGCGCCCCGCTTCCACCAGCAGTGGATGCCGGAGGACGTGTACCTGGAAGGACCGGGCCGGTTCTCGCCCGACACCCTCGCGCTGCTCACCAAGATGGGCTACCCGCTGAAGGTGGGCGGCACCTGGTGCGACGCCGAGGCGATTCAGATTGACGCCAAGACCGGCATGCGGCTCGCCGCCACCGATCCGCGCGCCGACGGCGCCGCCATCGCCTACTAGAGCCCTCTCCGAGAAAGACCCGCATGCGCAAGCTCGTCTCTACCCATCTCTTCCGGCGCCAGCGGCTGGGACCGGCGCAGCTCGAAGCGCTGCTTCAGGCCGGCGTGGAGGGCATCGAACTCTTCTGCGCCCGCCCCAGCTTCGACTACCAGGACCGCGGCCAATGCGCCGAGATCGCCGCCTGGCTGAAGCAGCATCCGCTGGCGCTGCACTCGATGCACAGCCCCATTTACGCCGACGAAAAGGAAGGCCGTTCGGGCGAGCCCCCGATCAACATCGCCGATGCCGATCCGCGGGCGCGGCTGCACGCCCTCGACGAGGTGCAGCGCGCACTCGAGTTCAGCGAGCGCGTCCCGTTTAAGTATCTGGTGCAGCACCTCGGCCCCAGCCGCCTGGAGTGGGACCTGCGCATGGCCGACCGGGCGCTCACCAGCCTGGAGAAGATCCGCCTGCTGGCCAAGCAGGCCGGCATCGCCGTGCTGGTGGAGAACATCCCCAACGGGCTGTCGCAGCCCGAACGCCTGCTGGCCTTCCTGCAGCAGAACCACCTCGACGACATCGGCATCTGCTTCGACTCCGGCCACGCCCATCTTCCGGCCGAGTTTTTCGGCGGCGGCGGTGTGCTGGAGAGTTGGAAAGTACTCGGGGACCGCGTCGCCTCGACCCACCTCCACGACAATCAGGGAGCGAAGGACGACC
This sequence comes from Terriglobales bacterium, assembly GCA_035573035.1. Classification (GTDB taxonomy): domain Bacteria; phylum Acidobacteriota; class Terriglobia; order Terriglobales; family SCQP01; genus SCQP01. The sequence continues at coordinate 13,582 of DATNAC010000125.1, read as the reverse complement.
ACCTCTGGCCCGGACAGGGCACGATTGCATGGGCGGAGTTTGCACCGCTCCTGGCCGCGCGCGGTGCGGAATTCCCCTGCCTGCTCGAGGTCGGCGACCATGGCGACGGGAGGCCGCTGGCCGAGAGGATCCGGCAGGCGTACCAATTGCTCGGCGATGAAGCGTAACTCACTCCCAGCGCAACGCTCGTAACGGGTCCACGCGAGTCGCCCGCCGCGCCGGGATGAAGCTCGCCAGCGCGGCCATCCCGGCGAGGACGATCGCCGTGAGAAAGTAGCTGGCCGGGTCGAGCGGGCTCATGCCGTACAGCAGCGCCGCCATAAAGTGGGTGACCGCCGCCGCGGCCACGACGCCGACCACGATTCCATAGACCGCCAAGCGCACCCCCTGGCTCACCACCAGCCGCGTCACCGCGCCGCCATCGGCGCCGAGCGCCATACGGATGCCGAACTCGCGCGTGCGCTGCGCCACGCTCGAGGCGATCACGCCGTACAGACCCAGCATGGCAAGGGCGAGCGCCAGCAGGCCGAAGCCGCCCAGCAGGATGCCGCTGAAACGCGCCGGGAAGAGCGGCACCGCCAGATACTCCTGGATGGTCTCGATGGCGTCGCTGGTGAGGTTGGGGTCGAGGCCCTGAAGATCGCGCTGGATCGTCGGCAGCAGCGCGCGCGGCGAGCCCGACACCCGCACGATCAGGGTCGCTGCGGAGTTCAGATCCTGCAATTCATACACGAACGGCCGGGGCGCCTCGCCCAGACTGCGGTACTTGCCCGTCTCGGCGACGCCGACCACCAGGGTCTTCTTGGGCTTGGCGCCGGGAAACAGCAGCGTCTGCCCCACCGCGTTCTGGTGGGGCCAGAACTCCTCGGCCAGCGCCTCGTTGATCACCACCGCCTCGTCGCGGCCGGGGGCGAGGTCCGACGGCTGGAAATCGCGGCCCTGCAGCAGGCGCGTGCCCGAGGCCTGGAAGTAGCCGGGGGTGACGTCGGCCTTGTCCACGTCATAGCCGTCCTTCTTGGGCGGCGGCACCATCCCCGGCGCCAAGACCTCGGTGCCCGAGGCGCCAAGTTGCAGCGGCGGACGGTCGGTATAGGCCACCCCCAACACGCCGGGAACCTGCCGCATGGTGTCATGGACGCGGTGCAGGAACTGGGTGGCGGCGGGCCCGCTATAACCCAGGGCGCCCGGATCCATCGCCGCGGTGATCAAATGCTGCGAGTCGAAACCGGGCGAGATGGCGCGTGCGTTGGCCAGGCTGCGCAAGCACAGCGTCGCCCCCACCAGCACCACCACGCAGAGAGCGACCTCGGCAACCACGAACAGCGAGCGGGCCAGCGAGCGCCCCGCGCCCGAGCCGGGGGTTCCGTCTTTTAGACCAGCCAGCACGCTGAAGCTGGCCGACTGCCACGCTGGCGCCAAGCCAAACAGTATTCCGGTCAGGAGGGCGATTCCCAAACTGAACAGCAGCACGTGGCCGTTCACGCTCAGGTCAAGCGTAATAGGGAAGCCTGGCGGGGCCAGACGCAGCAGCAATGGGCCCAGGGCGCGCGCCAAGCCGACGCCAAGCCCCCCGGCGATCAGCGCCAGCACCAAGCTTTCGCCGAGTCCCTGCCGGACAAGCTGCCATCGGCTGGCGCCGCACGCCTGACGAATGGCCCACTCCCGCCTCCGGCCCATGGCCTGCACCAGCAACACCAGCGCGGCGTTGACGCAGGCAATCAGCAGCACCAGCCCGACCACCACCGCCAGCAGGCCGGCGCCCGCGCCGACGAAACCGCGGAACGGCGTGGGCAGCATGCCGATGTCGGCCGCGGCCCCGCCGAACTCGGAGGGGTCTTCGCCGGGATGCGCTTGGTCAATTCTGTGCTGGATCAGGTTCATTTCGGTCGAAGCTTGCGCGACCGTGACGCCGGGGTTGAGCCGGCCGACGGCGAACAGGCTGCGGTTACTGCGCGAGCTCACGGTCGCGGCGTCGCCCAAACGGTCAGCCATCATCAAAGGCGCCCAGAAATCCACCTGAATGCCGCCGAACATTCCCGTGAACCCGGCCGGCGCCACGCCCACGATGGTGAACGGCACGCCGTTGAGCTCGACAGTCTGCCCAATCACCCGCGGGTCGGCGCCAAAGCGGTCGGTCCACACTTGGTGCGAGAGCACCATCACCGCTCCCTGGCCTTTCGTCGCACCTTCCGAAGGAAGGAAGCCGCGCCCCATGGGCTCGACGCCGAGCAGAGAAAAATAGTTGGCCGAGACCAGTTGGCCGGTCTGCGCCGCGGACTGGCCGTCGCGCACCATGTTGACCTCGACGCCGGGGTCGTACACCACAACCCCGCTCAGACTCTTGGTCTGGGCCACGAAGTCCTGATAGTCGGGGTAGCTGAGCGGATAGTGACCGTTCAGCGAGGCCCCGGGGGTGGGATCGATCGTCCAAACCTCGACCAGCCGGTGCGGCTCGTGCACCGGCGGCAGCGAGAAAAACAGCGCGTTGGCGTAGCTGAAGACGGTGGTGTTGGCGCCGATGCCGAGCGCCAGCGAGACGATCGCGGCAAGCGACAGAACCGGGTTTTTGCGGAGAAGACGCAACGGGTGAGCCTGCATGGCTCTGATCATACGTGCGCCGGAACCAGGAGTTCCACCGTTCGTGCTGCCGCCGCGCCCACCCGGCATCTCAGTAGTGACAAAGAGGGAGTTTGCGGGCAGACTAGGTGTTTACTCCCGACCATGCAGAAGGCACATCGCAAACCGCTCCATCGCCGCCTGAGAGAGTGGCGCCTGCTCTGGAACGGCCTGCGCTCGACCGAGCACCCGGTGCAGGTGCACATGGTGCCGATGCGGCGCTGTAACCTGGCCTGCGGGTACTGCAACGAGTACGACGACCACTCCAAGCCCGTCCCGCTGGAGGAGATGAAGCGCCGGGTGGACCACCTCGCCCGGCTGGGGACCAGCCTGGTGACCATCAGCGGCGGGGAACCACTGCTGCATCCCGAGCTGGACGACATCATCCGTCACATCCGCTCGCATGGGATGCTGGCCGGCTGCATTACCAACGGCTACCTGCTGGTCAAGGAGCGCATCGAGCGCCTCAACCAGGCCGGCCTCGATTACCTTCAGATCTCGATTGACAACGTGCAGCCCGACGAGGTTTCGGTCAAGAGTTTGAAGGTGCTCGACAAGAAGCTGGAGCTGCTCTCCGAATGGGCCCGCTTCAACGTCAACATCAACTCCGTGCTGGGTTCGGGCGTGCAGCATCCCGAGGATGCGCTCACCATCGCGCAGCGCGCGGTGCACTTTGGTTTTATTTCCACGGTGGGGATCATCCACGACGGCCATGGCCAGTTGCGGCCGCTCTCGCCCGAGGAATCGTCCATCTATCAGCAGGTGAAGCGGTTGGGGAAGCGCAGCTTCGCGCGGCTCAACAAGTTTCAGGACAACATCACCCAGGCCAAGGCCAATCGCTGGAAGTGCCGCGCCGGCAGCCGCTACCTCTACATCTGCGAAAACGGCTTGGTGCATTACTGCTCGCAGCAGCGCGGCCATCCCGGTGTCGCGCTGGCCGAGTACACGATCGCGGACATCCGGCGGGAGTACCGCAGCGCCAAGTCGTGCGCGCCCTACTGCACGGTGGCGTGCGTGCATTACACCTCGATGATGGACTTTTGGCGCGACGAGCAGCGTCCCCCCGAGGGGGCGGCGCGCGAAGCCGTGGCCGCCGGCCTGATCCAGATCAAGTGACCGTTCCTCGGAGTTGCGGAGCCAGGTTTTGACCGCCGACGCCGCGGCCGAACGGTTCCAGACCGCGCTCGGGCTCTCGCCGGTATTCGCCCGCCTGCTGGCGGCGCGCGGCTGGCGGGAAACCGCCGAACTGACGGCGTTTTTATTTCCCCGTCTGGAACACACCCACGCTCCCGGGCTGATGCTGGGCATGGAGGCGGCGGTGCGGCGCATCCAGCAGGCCCTCGCCAAGGGCGAGTCCATCCGGATTCTGGGCGACTACGACGCCGATGGCACGCTGGCCACCGTGATCCTGCGCCAGGCGCTGGCCAGCCTGGGCGCACGCGTCAGCTACCACCTCCCGGAGCGGCTCAGCGAGGGCTACGGCCTGCACCGCGCCGCCATCGAGGCCGCCGCCGCGGATGGGGTGACGCTGGCGATTACGGTGGACACCGGCATCCGCGAGCTCGAGCCCATCCGGCGGGCGCGCGAGCTGGGCATGGACGTCATCGTCACCGACCACCACCTGCCCGGTCCCACGCTGCCTCCCGCGCTCGCCATCCTCAACCCGCACCAGCCCGGCTGCGGCTACCCCGACAAGGGGTTGTGCGGCTCCGCGGTCGCCTTCAAGCTGGCACAGGCGCTGCTCGAGCGCGGCGGCAAACTCAACGGCGAGGCTTGGCCGCCGGGGCTGCGGTCGTACCTCAAGCTGGTGGCGCTGGGCACGGTGGCGGACGCGGTGCCGCTGCTGGGCGAGAACCGCATTCTGGCGCGCTTCGGTCTCCAGGGTCTCGCCGACCCGGTCAACCCCGGGCTGCGCGCCCTGCTGGCGCTGGCGCTGCCTCCGGGACGCACCCAGGTCAGCGCGCGCGACGTGGCCTTCGGCATCGCTCCCAGGCTGAACGCCGCCGGGCGGCTTGGCCGCGCCGACCGGATCGTCGAGCTGTTCAGCGCGCCCACGGCGCAGGCGGTGGCGCTGGCGCAAGAGCTCGACGCCCTGAACCTCGAGCGCCAGCGCCTGTGCGCCGCCATCCTGGCCGAGATTGAGAACCGGGGCGCGGGGTGGGACGACTCCGTGCTCGTGCTGGCGGGTGAGGGATGGCACCGGGGCGTGCTCGGCATCGTCGCCAGCCGGGTTCTGGAGCGGAGCGGGAGGCCGGCCCTGATCGTCGCCTTGGAGAACGGGACCGCTTACGGCTCCGGCCGCGCCCCGGTGGGCACCCACCTGCTGCAACTTCTGGAGGGCTGCGCCGACCTCTTCGACCGGTACGGCGGGCACGCGCAAGCGGTGGGCTTTGCCCTGCCCGCCGCGAAGCTGGACGAGCTCCGGTCCCGCCTCGCCGCCGCCGCGGATGCGCCCTCCTCGGCGCCTCCGGCCGCCGAGCACCGGTTCGAGGTCAGCCTGAAAGAACTGACCCTGGGGTTTGGGCGCGAGCTGGCGCGGCTCGAACCCTATGGCGAGGCCAACCCGGAGCCCGTCTTTTTCGCCCGGGGGGTCACTCTGGCGGCGCCTCCCGCCCAGTTGAAAGAGCGCCACCTCAAGCTGCAAATCGAGCAGGATGGCCAAAGCCACACCGCCCTGTTCTGGAACCTGTGGCGCGACGGGGTGTACCAGGCGCCGCCGCGGCGGGCCAAGTGGGAGGCGCTGCAGGCCGGCGTCCGGCTGGACCTCGAGTTCCGGCTGGAGGCCAACTCGCACCCCCAGTACGGCGAGCGCCTACAATTGATCTTGCGCGAGTTTTCTGTCACCTCCGCCCCGGCTGGGGAGTCTTATCGAGCGGCTGCGCACACCCGCGCGGTGGAGTGAGGAGTGTTATGAAAAAACCGATGCTTGCCCTTTCCCTGGCGGCCACCCTGCTGGTCGGCCTCGCCTTGGCGGCCACCCTGCCCACCGTGGGCTCGATGGCGCCCGACTTTACCCTGCCCAACAACGACGGCCAGCAGGTCGCCCTCTCCAGCTACCGCGGCCAGTGGGTGGTGCTGTACTTCTACCCCGCCGATTTCACCAGCGGCTGCACCATGGAAGCGCATAACTTCCAGGCGGATCTGGACAAGTTCACCGCGCTGCACGCCACCATCCTGGGCGTGAGCGTGCAGGACGTGGACTCGCACAAGAAGTTTTGCACCAAGGAGGGCTTGCACTTCCATCTGCTGGCCGACACCGAGCACAAGGTGACCGACATGTACGGCTCGCTGCGCGACTACGGCAAGATGGGTCAGCTCGCGGCCCGCAACACCTTCCTGATCGACCCCTCCGGCAAGATCGTCCAGGTCTTCACCAAGGTCAACCCGGCGGTGCACAGCGCCCAGGTGCAGGAAGCGCTGAAGGACGCCCAGGCCAAGGGCGAGTAACGGCTGGCATTTACCTCCGATTCACGGGGCGTGGGGCCTGGGCCCCACGCCATTTTTGTGGGCGCTTATCCGGCTAGCCAATCCTTGCCCCGTGAATCCATTGCTTTCCGGCGCCAGGTTTGCTAGTTTTAGCCGGTACCGTTGCTCAGGAGGAGGACCGATGGAAGCTTTGGGAATGATTGAAACCAAGGGCCTGGTGGGCTCGATCGAGGCCGCCGACGCCATGGTGAAAGCGGCCAACGTGGTCCTGCTGGGCAAGGAGTACATCGGGGCCGGCTACGTCACCGTGATGGTGCGCGGCGACGTGGGCGCGGTCAAGGCCTCCACCGATGCCGGCGCCGCGGCCGCCCGCCGGGTGGGCGAGCTGGTGAGCGTGCATGTCATCCCCCGGCCCCACGCCGAGGTTGAGAAGATTCTGCCCAACAAGGGTGTCGTCGCCCCGGCGGGCAAGTAGGCGCCGGGCGGCGCTTGCGCTGCCCTGATCCTTTTCCCGCGTGCCACCGGAAGCCCAATCCGCCGCTTCAATCACCGAAGCCCGCGAGCTGATCGAGCAGGCGCACCGCGCCTGGCAGGACTACCGCGCCTTCTCCCAGGCCCAGGTCGACGCCATCGTGGACGCCATGGCGGCGGTGGCCACCGCCAACGCCGAGCGCCTGGCCGCCATGGCGGTCGAGGAGACCACCTACGGTAAAGTCGCGGACAAGGTCCGCAAGAACCGCTTCGCCTCCGAGCGCGTCTACCAGGCCATCCGGCCCATGAAAACCGTGGGGGTGCTGCGGGAAGACCTGGAGCGCGGCATCATCGAGCTGGGCGAGCCGGTGGGCGTGGTTGCCGCCATCCTGCCCTGCACCAACCCCACCTCCACCGCCATCTATAAGATCCTGATCGCGCTCAAAGCGGGCAACGCCATCGTCCTCAGCCCCCATCCGGCGGCGATGCGCTGCATCTGCGAGACCGTGGGGCTGATGCAGCAGGCGGCGCGGGCCCAGGGCGCGCCGGAGGGGTTGATCGGCTGCTTCTCCCAGCCGACACGCGAGGGCACCGGCGAGCTCATGACCCATCCCAAGACGCGGGTCATCCTGGCCACCGGCGGCATGGGCATCGTACGCGCGGCCTACAGCTCCGGCAAACCCGCCTTTGGCGTCGGCCCGGGCAATGTACCCGCCTTCGTGGACCGTTCCGCCAAGCTCGAGCAGGCCATCGCCGACGTGGTCGCGGGCAAGAGCTTCGACTGGGGCACGATCTGCTCCTCGGAGCAGGCGCTGGTGGCCGAGGCGCCGCTGCGCGAGGCGATCCTGGCCGAGCTGCGCAAGCAGCAGGTACATCTGCTGTCCAAGGATCAGGCCAAGCGGCTGGCGGATGTCCTCATCCACCCCGAGAGCTTTACCGTGAACGCCGCCTGCGTGGGCCAGTCGCCGCAGAAACTGGCGGCGCTCGCCGGCTTTGGCCCCGAGGTGGGACCAGAAGTCCGCGTGCTGGCGGCCGAGCTCGAAGGCATGGGCAAGCAGTATCCGCTCTCGGCGGAGAAGCTCTCGCCGGTGCTGGCGCTGTACTTCATGCCCGACCGAGAGGCGGCAATGCGGCGCTGCAGCGACCTGCTGCACTTCGGCGGCCTGGGCCACACCTGCGTGATCCACGCCCAGGACGACGCCGTGATCCGCGAGTACGGGCGGCGTATGCCGGCTTTCCGCGTGGTGGTGAACAGTCCCGCGCCGCTGGGCTCGATCGGCGCCACTACCAACCTGTTCCCGGCGATGACGCTGGGCTGCGGCGCGGTGGGCGGCAACATCACCAGCGACAACATCGGCCCCCAGCACTTGATGAACATCAAGCGCATCGCCTATGCCGCGCCCCAGAAGGCGGAAGCCAGGCCCCTGGCGGCGGCCGCCGCGGCGCCGGCGAGCGGTCCCGCCTGCGCTTGCCAGCATGCCGCGGCAAAGCCGGCGGCAACCGACCCGCGCGATGCCATTCGCGATCTGGTCGAGACCGTGCTGGCGGAGCGCGGCATCCGCCCGGCAAGCGCGGCACCGGCCGCTCCGGCGCCCCCGGCATCAACCCCGTTCGTGCCCCCGCCGCTGCCGCCCAAGCCCAAGCCGGTGGCCTTTGTCTGCGAGGCGGACGTGCGGGAAGCGCTCGCCAAGGGCCAAAAAATCCCCATTGGGCCGAAGACGTTGCTCACACCCTCCGCGCGGGATCTGGGCCGGGAGCGGGATGCTTTCGAGGACGCGGACGGTTAGCCGCATTCGCCGCATCTAAGCGGGAATGAGCGAATCTTCGGGCCGTTCCCCGCATCCTTTGTGCCCCAAGTGCCACCTTCCCATCAAGGAGGACGAGATCTCCATCTCGCACCAGGGCAAAACCTACCACCGCCGCTGCGCCCCGGCGCCCGCCTCGGCCGGCGATAAGGACGATCCCTACCGCGACACCACACCCATTGGCATTTAATTCCTTCGCCGGCTAGGCCCGCCGGTCATTGCGCCGCCACGGCGCATCAGGCAGCTTTGGCGGTGGGCACGGGTTGGATGTAGGTCTCGTCCAGATAGCACCAAGCCCAATCCTGGCCGGATTGGTGGGAGCGGATGAGGGGATGCTTGGTCCAGTGGAAGTGCTGCCGCGCGTGCTTGTTGCGCGAGCTGTCGCAACAGCCCACGTGCCCGCAGGTCAGGCACATGCGCAACTGCACCCAGGTATCGCCGCTGGCGAGGCACTCGGCGCAGCCCTCGCTCTGCGGCGTGACATCGCGGACCTCGTTGACGTGAGAACAGGTCGTGGCCATGGGTGTTGGCCCCCCTTGGCTTCAGTCTAGCTCCGATCCCGGGTAGCGCCGCGGAGGCCCGGAACATCCCCCGTGCTAAACTGGCTGTGCTCGTTTACGCCGCATTTGGCGGCGGAAGCGGGTCCCACCCAGCGCGTCCCCGTCGTCTAGCCCGGCCTAGGACACCGCCCTTTCACGGCGATAACACGGGTTCGAATCCCGTCGGGGACGCCAACGCCGAACTCGGTTTCGCAAGCTGTCACTTGGCGCGAGGAAGCCCTAGATAGCTTTCGAGCGAGAGGTATTGATTGGAAAACGGAACCTCGATTCCAAAGGATCGGTGGAAACGCTCCGCCAAGTCGGCGCAGTTTGGATCCACCACGTCAACGGTCGGCGGCGACCCATGGCGACGACTCCAATGGGAAGCTGCACGTCGCAGCAAATTGCTAACGGCAAAATCAGCAGCCGGAAATGAATAGCCTATGAAGACCAGACGGCGGCAGTTGCCAAGCTGTTCTTCCGCTTCGTGCCACAAGTCTCGATAAAACCCTTGGGGGAGCGCCCTGTTGCCGTGCTTCTCGCTGGCGTTATCACTGGCCGGAGATGTGGACTCGAAGCGACCATTAATTTCCGGCTTGATCATCTTTGGGGGAATCATGACCACATCGCCGGCCGGGCTAGAGTCAAAAAACCAACGCTTCTCGATCGCACGGCTCTGGCCCCCGGCGACCCAGTTGACGGAGCCGTGCAGTTTGAGCAGGCGAACGTAGCGCCGCGGGACGGTCTCGTGCCTAGAGTGGCTACCGTATTTCAACCCGTTGCGGATGGTACGGCCGTAGCCCCACGCTGGATTCCATTTTTTGCCCTTGCGATTAAAAAGGACCTGGTCCAGGCAGGTATCCCAGTTGAATGACACGACAACATCGGTTTCGGCGAGCCGGTCAACGAACGCGCGAAGCCAGCGATTTTGCCCGGGCCGGCCGTTCGTTGAAAGATACCCGATGTACTCGGCCGTAAGGATCTGAAGGCGCTCGGCCGCTTTAGAGACTTCGTCAACATCACCCGATCTAGCCGTCGCGATCTCGTCGAAAAAAGTGAGAACGTCCTCGATCGAAATGCCAAACAGATCTCTGTGCCTCGAGGCACCCTTGCCGCGTGTCGTGCGACTCGTGTTGGGGCTGAAATACCTCCGGATGACCTTCGCCAGGAGATCGAGTTCCCTAATTTTCTTGTAGTGAAACCGGCAGATCTCCTCAAACAAAGTGTTCTGCAGCGGCATGTGGAGCTTGACCTGCCCACGCTTCGCATAGTGCAGGCTGCCGAAGGAGAAGCCGGCACCTAGAACATATCCAATCTTGCGGCTGGAGGTCGGCATGGTAGGACCTACTCACTTTACAATGGGTGCTGGCAATTCCGCCGCTTATATGGCAGCATCTACCAATCTGGCCAGCAACCCTGCCGCAGGCACGACCGCTCGGGCAATGGGACCGCAGGCCCTCTCTTCATGAGAAGCGACGGGGAAGCCAAATCAATTCGCCCCGAAGCTGATGCCGCGCATGCAGGCGGGGCAATTTCCGTACCCGGCCGGGTGCGTTTCTGCTAGGCCGCCCAGGAGGCGCAGATTCGCCAGGCGGCGCTACACTGAAGAACATGACCGGGGTAGGTATCCAACCAGAAATTGCGGCGCCAGCGCCAGCCTCGCCACGACTCATCGTCGTTCAGGAAGCCCCGCTGGCAACCTGCGCGACACCTGGCGGACTATTCTCTGATCCCGAATCACGCCTGACCCTCTGATGCCAGGCAAGCCTGCCGCGCGACTCTGTTCACTCCGCTCCCACAACCGTCCGCAGGTGGTTGGTAATGCGCTCCCGGTTGCCCGCAAGGCTGGCAAACTGTTTTTCGACCACATCGGAAAACCGTGCCAACACCTTGCGGTTTACTTGTTCCTGGTCCTCGAAAACGCCCAGCGATTGGTGTGGCAGCCCCCATTTCTCGAATTGCAGCAAGGTGATGGTCGCGTCCCGTGCGCGGGCATCGTTGGCCAGGGCAAACACCATCAACGGACGGGCCATGCCGTTCACACGACAGTCCACGCCGTAATTGGCCTGGGGATCACGCAAAGGATCATGCCACTTGAACTGCCGGCGAGGCTCAGGGACCGCCTCGGCGATGAGCGCCCGGAAATCCTCCCAGAAGGTGGAGCGGACGCGCTCCCGGTTGAGGTAGGTGACATCGGTAATTCTAAGCAGCCCCTGGACAAAGCTGTAGAGCGCATCGCCGAACTGCTCGCCCTCGACGTGGGCCGTGAGCTCGCCGTCGCAGTCCTCCACATGGAACGACGAGAGCGCGTTGGTAACGATCTTCTGCCGCGTGCCGGATTGCAGATCCTTCTCCTCCAGCTCGTAGGTGAGGTGCATGTAGGTATGACCCTCGTCCGACAGCAGCCATCCGTGCTGGTTGCGCTTCAACACGATCGCCAGGTGATCGCCGTCTTCCAGCAGAAACGGCGTGAGCACACGGTAGCGTTCGCTACCCTCGCGCAGAAGCCGCACCTTCGCACCCACCTTCTCCTGGAACGCGCGCTCGATGGCGGCCGCGTTCATATCACATCCTCCGGGAACAGCGTTTCTTGTCCGCCCGGCGACAACAAGATGGCGCAATCGGCATAGAAACATTCCAAGGCGCCGACGAGATCACTATAGCGTTCGGTGGGCTCCGCGTAGGAATCTTCCTTCATCCCCAATTCCTGATAGCGCTGGGTGGCCATGTGGATATGAAAATCGTAGAACAAATCGCGTTCGATCGCGTTGCTGTGCTCGTGGCTTTTACCGTTGTGGCGGCGAAGCCGGAAACGAGAGCCGCTGCCCACCGGTGTTACCGCGAGGATGATCGAAAAATCGAGCACGTTCAAGCTGGACTGACGCGCCAGCAGCCAGAATTGCGTTCCGTCAGCGCCGGTGATCCCAAGCGCGGCTTCGCGGTGGCCCCGCTTCTGGTGCAGCCGCAGACGCTGGCGAAAATCGGCTGGTAGAGGTTTGGGTTCGGCCAGCAATTGTGCGATCTCGTCGTCGGTGAAGCGTATCGCCATGGCTAGGAGATTCCGGCCGTCTCTGCCCGGGCAAGGAGATCGGGGAGATCGTAGTTTACGCTAGTGACGGCAAAATCCGGCTCGCGCTGAAAAGGCTGGCGCACGTAGTGCAGGCGATGCGTGCCGCCGTCGAGAAACTCGACGATGGCCAGGATGAAATCCTCCGGCCGGTTGAGCGAATAGAGAATCTCATTGCGGGTGACAGTGATCGTATCCGCGCCGGCCGCGCGCCCCTTGACTTCAAGGAAACGCAGCTTGCCAGTAGCGGGATTGCGGCTCTCGATGTCGTAACCCAGCCGCTCGAACTCCCGGTCGGTGGGTTCGAAGCCCAGCCGCCGTTCCTCAGCCATCACAATTTCTCGCGCGCGGGCCGCAGCGGCCTGTGTGTCGGCCGGGCGGGCGGTAACCTGTACTGCGGGCTCCGCCGGCGCAACAGCCTGCATCCGCGCGAGGAGGCCCACCGGCACCACCACAAACCCGCCCAGCGCCACCGGCGGCAGGGCTGAAAGCTTGGCTTCCAGATCAAGCTGCAGGTAATGCAACGTGTCGCGGTGCTCGGTGAAGACGACCAGCTTTTCGGGCGCCACCGCCGACCGGTTCGGGGTCACGGCCATGCCGCGCAGCAGCTCGGCCAACTCGACCCACTTCCGGTCTTCGCCACTCTGCCGCACCGTCTGAGCCAGGCGGACCAGCCGCTCCAAGGTCGCAAGTTCTGCCCGCAGTTCCGCGATCGTTCGCGCCGCGGTCGCGCGATCCAGCACCTGCTCCTCGGCGGCCGCAGCCTCTTCTTCCGGTGCATCTTCGATGTCTTCCAGTTCTTCGGCGTCCAGGCTCTCGGCTTCGACGGCGATCGCATCCACCGCTGCCCCCCGCTGCAGCAGCTCCAACTCCCGCAACCGCTTTCCCAACCGCTCATGCCGGCGCCGAAGCGATTGATAGATCGCCTCCGGCGACGAGGCCAGCCGCCGCTGCAGGATGGTGAGAGCAAAGCCAACTGTGCCCGCGCGCTTGTCGCTCGCCAGCGCCTCCGCCCGATTGAACTCCTCGGTCACGTACTCCGTCACCTCGGCATAGAGGCGCGCCTCGCCATCGGAGAGCCGATACGGAATCGTGTGGGCGATGCGCTCGGGAAACAGCGGCGTTCCATCGAACTTGACCAGGTTCTCCTTGACCACCCGCCGCATCAGATCGGAAATATCTGTTTGGTGAGCGCCATCGCGGAAGCGGCCCTCAAACCGGTCGCCGTCGAGTAGCGCCATGAAGAGTTGAAAATCTTCCTCTTTCCCGTTGTGCGGGGTCGCCGTCATGAGCAGAAAATGGCGCGTCAGAGTGGAGAGGAGCTGGCCCAGCCGGTAGCGCTTGGTGTATTTGATCTCGCGGCCAAAGAAGGAAGCCGAGAGCTTGTGTGCCTCGTCGCACACCACCAGATCCCAGCCGCAGTCCGGGGCCTGGAGCCGTTGCTGCACATCCTCATTGCGCGAAAGCTTGTCGAGGCGGGCGATGGCCAGGTTATTCTCCCGGAACCAATTACCGGTGCGGGCCGCCTCCAGATTGTCGTTGGTCATGATCTGGAAGGGCAGTTGGAAGCGCCGGTCCAGTTCATCCTGCCACTGCTCCGCCAGCCCGCCCGGGCAAACGATCAGGCAGCGTTTCAGATCGCCGCGCGCGATCAGCTC
>DATNAC010000124.1:0-5464 GCA_035573035.1 Terriglobales bacterium | reverse complement strand
AGCAGGCATTATGCCAATGCCCCGTATGCGACTTTTCCCCAAGAAAAGTCGCACGCTTTCGCCCGAAATTAAACGTCATTTTGTGTGACGCACTACACTACAGCATGTTCCAGTGGATTCAGCTCTGGGCGTCGCTCTACGCCAACCACGCCCTCCTGCGCACGATCGTCGCCTTCCTCCACATTGGCGGATTGGCGTTGGGCGGCGGTACCGCCATCAGCGCCGATCTCGCCAACCTCGCCGCTTATCGCCGCGCCGGGGAACGGCCAACCGCTCTGGCCCGCCTGGTCTCCTCTCACCGCGTGGTGGTGCCGGCTCTCGCCGTAGTGTTCATCAGTGGCTTTTTGCAGCTCGGCTCGGACCTCTCCACCTTTACGTTTTCACGCGTATTCTGGATCAAGATGTCTTTGGTGGCGCTGCTGCTCGTCAACGGCTTGCTGTTGCTCCGCGCCGAACGCGCCGCCCTGGGCGACGATGCACCCCAGGTCTGGCGCCGGCTCCGCCGCGCCTCCTGGACCAGCCTGACGTTATGGCTGGGGATTACCTTTCTGGGCGCGGCCCTGTTGAATATCTGACATGAGTACACGGCGTGAATTCCTTCAGGCGGGCGGCTGCCTCATGATGCTGCTGGGCGCCAGCCTGGGTTTGTCCAAAGAACTGGAAGCCCTTCCGGTTGGCTGGATTGACGGCGAGACCAACCCCGCCGGCAACGAGCGCAGCTACGCCATTCCCGCCGGCGATGGCGTCAATGTGGATCGCGGCGCGCAGGTTCTCCTGGCCCGGTACCAGGGCTACCTCTACGCCTTTTCCCTGGCCTGCCCGCACCAGCAGGCGGTGGTCGAGTGGCTGCCGCGCGACCATCGCTTCCAATGCACCAAGCACGGCAGCCGCTACACTCCCCAGGGGGTCTACATGTCCGGCCGCGCGACCCGAAATCTTGACCGCTTTGCCATCCGCAAGGACGCCGCTCAGGCCATCGTCTCCCTCACCCTTTGGTTCCAGTCGGACAAGGATCCCGCCGGCTGGAACGCCGCGCGCATCCCCGTTTGATCGGTGGTACAGTGCCGCCATGCTCCGGCATGCCGTTCTCGGACTCGTTCTCGCCGTGTTTCTGCCCGCTGCGCGGGCGCAAGTTCCCGCCGGGGTTGACCCGGGGATCTGGGACGCGGTGCGGTCCATCCGCGCCATTGACGATCACGCCCACCCGCCCGCGCTCCCCGTCAACGGCGTTGCCGACACCAACTACGACGCCCTCCCGTGCCCGCCGGGCGACCCCACGCAGCCCACGCTGGTCAGCCGCCCCGACAATCCCGCCTTCCTGGCCGCCGCCAAGGCGCTCTTCGGATATCCCTACACCGACCGGTCGCCCGCGCACCTAAAGGAACTTGCCGCGGCCACGCAGCGGCTTCAGCGTCAGCAGGGAAGCAACTACCGCAACTGGGTGCTCGACCGGCTGGGGATTGAGACCGAGCTTGCCAACCGCGTCGCCATGGGCCCCGGCCTCGCTCCGCCCCGTTTCCGCTGGGTGGCTTTCGACGACGCTTTGCTGCTCCCTTTCGACGACCGGGAACTGGCGGCCGGCAGCCCCGACCGTGCGTGGTTCTATCCGCGCGAAGACCGCCTGCTCGCTGGCGATCTCCGGTCCCTCGGATTGGCCCACCGTCCCGGCACCCTCGAGACCTATATTGCCCAGGTCGTGCTCCCCACGCTCGCGCGCCAGCAACGGCAGGGCGCGGTCGCCATCAAGTTCGAAGCGGCCCACCTCCGCCCGCTCAACTTTGCCCCGCCCCAGGCCCGCGCGGCCGCCCTCTACGCCCGCTTCGCCGCCGGCGGCGCCCCCAACCCCGACGAGGCGTATGCCATCGAGGACGCCATCTTCCACGCCGTCGCCGTCGAAGCCGGCAAGCTTGGCCTTGCCGTCCATTTCCACACTGGTTTCGGCTGCGGCGCCTACTTCGACCTTGCCGGCTCCAACCCGATGCTATTGCTCGGTGTCTTCAACGATCCCAGCTTGCGCCATACCAACTTCGTCCTTCTGCACGGCGGCAACGGTCCGTTCACCCGGATCGCCGGTGTGCTCGCGGCCAAGCCCAATGTCTACCTGGACACCAGCGGCCTGACCTGGTTGGTTACGACCGCCGAACTGGCGCGCGTGCTCCGCTACTGGCTGGAACTCTATCCCGACAAGGTGCTGTTCGGCACGGATGCCTCCCCCGGTTCATTGCCGGCTGATTGGGAGGAGATGGGCTGGCAAACCTCCCAATCCGTACGGACCGCACTCGCCGCCGCGCTCACGGGGATGATGCGGTCGGGCGAGATCGCCCGGCCTCAAGCCGAGGCCATGGCGCACGCGGTACTGCACGACAACGCCGCCCGGTTGTACGGCTGGAACCGGCAATAGCGCGGCCCCCGCGAGCGCAGCACCGGCATGGGGCTCCGGGGTCCCCATGCCGGTGCGAGCAGATGCCGAGGGCGCTCAGAAACGCCGGGCGCGTGGCCTTCCGCGCTGGGGCCGCGCCCATCAATTTGACACTCATAGGGAAGCGTGGGATGCTTTCCCCAGAATGTCCAAGGGAGCGTTGGAACTGCGCCAGGTGGTTCGGACCTACGCCAAGATCCCGGTCGTGCGCGGCATCAGCTTTACGCTGCGCCCGGGAGAGGTTTGCGGCTACCTCGGTCCCAACGGTTCCGGCAAGACCACCACGGTCCGCATGCTCACCGGGCTTTTGCCGCCCACCAGCGGCGGAATCTACTTCGACGGCAGCGACATCGCCGAGGCCCCGATGGCCTACAAGGCTCGCTTCGGCTACGTGCCAGAGGAACCCTACCTGTACCGCCATCTCACCGGACAGGAGTATCTCGAACTGGTGGGCGGCCTGCGCGGCATCCCCGACCGGCCGCTCCGCGCCAAGATCCACGGCGCGCTCGAAATTTTCGGCCTGCTCGGCAGCCGCGACGCGGCCATTGAGTCCTACTCCAAGGGGATGAAGCAGAAGATCCTGATCTCGGCCGCGCTGCTGCACGATCCGGAACTGCTCATCCTGGATGAGCCGCTCTCCGGCCTCGACGTCACCGCCGTCGCCATCGTCCGTCATCTCTTCGCCGCGCTCGCCCGGCGCGGCAAGATCGTGCTGTATAGCTCTCACGTGCTCGAGGTGGTGGAGCGCATCTGCTCCCGGGTTATCGTCCTGTATCAGGGCAGGGTCGTCGCCGATGACTCCGTTTCCCGCCTGGGCGAGATGATGAAGCTGCCCTCGCTGGAAGCCATCTTCGCCCGCCTCACCGAGCAGCCCGATCTCGAGCGCCAGGCCCAGGACCTGGTTGAGCTCATGGCCGGATAGCGGAGAAGCGCATGCGCCGCCTCTACCGCTTCTTCCTCGCCGCCTTCTTCGAGAGCGATCTCGTGGCGCCGGGCGGCGACTTGAGGAACTTGGGCGTCGTGATGGCGGCACTCTTCGCCGCGCCCGGCATGATCATCGGCATGTATTTGTCGGTGCTGGGTGCGAGGATCGATCCGGTCCCCTTGGTGGCGTTCTTCATCGCGCTCGCCATGCTGCTCGTCGGCATCCTGGTTGTCTTCGAGTGGGACGCGCTCTTTCCCAGCCGCGTCGATCTGATGATTCTGCGCCCCCTGCCCGTCACTCCGCTCGCCATCCTCGGCGCGAAGCTGGGCGCTCTCGCCACCCTTCTCGCGGCCTTCTCGGTTATCGTCAACCTGTTCTCGACCCCGCTGGTGCCCCTGATGACCGCGCCCGGCAACATCTACCACGCGGCGCGTCTCGCAGTGGCCCAGGGAATCGCCTGCGTGGCCGCCTCGACTTGGTTGTTCCTGCTCCTGCTTGCGGCCCAGGGGGCGCTGCTCGCCTTGGGCGGCGAAACCCTGTTGCGGCGCGCGGGCTCGACTCTGCAGTTTGCTCTGCTCATCGTGCTGTTCACCGGCCTGCTCCTGTCTCCGGAGCTGATGCGGCCGAACCTGCTGCGCAACTTGGTGGCGCATCCGCATCGCGCCGTAGCGCCGGTGCTCTGGTTTGTCGGTCTCTACCGCTGGATCGGCGGAAGCGCAAACCCCGCTTGGCAAGCCCTCGCGCACACCGGGGTGCGTGCGTTGATCATCGCCGCGGCGGCCGCGGCTCTGTTCTATGCGGCCGGATACGTCCGCCAGCTCCGCGGCATGCTCGCGGCGCCCGCCGGCCGCCATCGCGCCCCAGGCGCCGGGGTCCGCCGCCTGGAGGGCTGGATGGCGCGGCGGCCGCGCCAGCGCGCCGTGCTGCGCTTCCTCCACGCGACCCTGACCCGCAGTCCGCGCCACCGCCTCATCCTCGGTATCTGGCTCGCCGTGGGCGCCGCCTTCGCCCTCGAGGCCGTGCTCCAACTCGCCTGGGGGGCCAATTTCCGCGATGTCGAGCTTGCCGCCTTGGCGGCGCCGCTGATCCTTCTCTTCTTTCTGCTCGGCGGGTTGCGCCACGTCTTCACCATCCCGGTCGAACTCCCGGCCAACTGGATATTTCGATTCAGCGAGACCGGTCCACATCCCGAGCGTCTGCTCGCCGCCCGCACCGGCCTTCTGCTCTACGGGGTGGTACCGGTGTTGCTGGCCGCGTTTCCGCTCTCGATCCGGCTGTGGGGATGGCAGCGCACCTGGCAGCATACCGCCTATGACCTTGTTCTCGCCCTGTTGCTGGTCGAGGCCCTGCTCTGGCGCTTCCGCAAGCTGCCCTTCACCTGTTCCTACCTGCCCGGCAAAGCCAACATCAAGCTGCTCGCCCTGCTCTACCTGATCGTGTTCCTGGTCTACGCCTACTCCATGTCGAGCTGGGAGTGGGACCTTTGGCGGCATCCCGAACAATGGGTCGTCGCGGTGGCGGAGATCGCCTTGGTGGTTGCGGTCCTGGCCTGGCGCGGGCGCGCCTGGCGCGCGGCGCAGACCGGCTGCCAGTTCGACGACAATCCCGAGGAACTGGTGCAAACGCTCTTCGGCCGCGACTGAAGCACCTACCCTATGGAACTTCTGCAAGGAACTCTCGATCTGCTCGTGCTGCACGCCCTCCGCGACGGTGGCGAACTGCACGGCTACGCCGTGCAGCGCCGCCTCGAAGAACTATCCCGCGGACACCTCCGGGTTGAGGAGGGCTCGCTCTATCCCGCTCTTTACCGGCTCGAACATCGCGCCTGGATTGGCTCCCGATGGGGGCGTTCGGAAAACAATCGCAAGGCTCGCCTGTACAAACTCACCGCGGTCGGGAAGCGCCAACTGGCCGCCGAGGAGCGCGCTTGGTCGGAGTTCTCGGGCGCGGTGGACGAGGTGCTCGGCCGGAAATGACCTGGGACTTGCGCTGGCGGCTGTGGCGGGAGCTGCGCGAGCACCGGCGGCTTAGCCGGCGCCGGCCCCCGCGAGCGCAGCACCGGCATGGGGCTCCGGGGTCCCCATGCCGGTGCGAGCACAAGCGGGGCGCGCGGCGCAGCC
>DATNAC010000123.1:0-6327 GCA_035573035.1 Terriglobales bacterium | reverse complement strand
TGGGGGTGCGGCTGCTGAATCAATTGCCCGCGGGCGCCACCGCGACCGATCTGGTGCTCACCGTCACCGAGGCGCTGCGCAAGAAGGGCGTGGTCGGGAAGTTCGTCGAGTTCTTCGGCTCCGGGGTGGCGGGGCTCACCGTCGCCGACCGGGCCACGCTGGGCAACATGTCGCCCGAGTACGGGGCCACCATCGCCATCTCGCCGATCGACGAGGCCACGCTGCATTACCTGCGGTTCACGCACCGCGATCCGGAACGCGTGGAGCTGGTCGAGCGCTACGCCAAGGAGCAGGGCATATTTGGCGCGGAAACGCCGGCGGCGAGCTACACCGACGTGCTGGACTTCGATCTGGCCAAGGTTGAGCCCAGCCTGGCGGGTCCGAAGCGGCCTCAAGATAGGGTGCCGCTGAGCCAGGCCAAGGCGGGGTTTGTGCAGGCGCTGCCGGGGATGCTGCCGCAGGGGGCGGCGGCCAGCGTCGCTGCTGGAAATGGCCACGGGCGCTTGCATCACGGCAGCGTGGTGATTGCGGCGATCACGAGCTGCACGAATACGTCGAATCCCTCGGTGCTGATGGCGGCGGGACTGGTGGCCAAGAAGGCGGTGGAGCGCGGGCTGGCGACCCCGGCCTGGGTGAAGACCAGCCTGGCGCCGGGCTCGAAGGTGGTGACCGATTACCTCAACCGGGCGGGACTCACCTCGTATCTGGAAAAGCTGGGCTTCTATCTGGTGGGCTATGGCTGCACCACCTGCATCGGCAACAGCGGTCCGCTGCCGGAGGACGTGGCGGCGGAGATCACCGACGGGAAGCTGGTGGCGGCCGCGGTGCTGAGCGGCAACCGGAACTTCGAGGGGCGCATTCACTCGCAGGTGCGGGCCAACTACCTGGCCTCGCCGCCGCTGGTGGTGGCGTACGCGATCGCGGGGGACATGAACCGCGACCTGACCACCGAGCCGCTGGGCGAGGGTAACGACGGCAAGCCGGTCTACCTGCGCGACATCTGGCCCACCAACCGCGAGGTGGCGGAGGCGGTGGAGAGTTGCGTAACGCCGGACATGTTCGCGCGCGAGTATGCCGACGTGTTCACCGGCGACGCGTTGTGGCAGGGGCTGAAGGTGACGGGCGGCGACCTGTACGCCTGGGAGGACGGCTCAACGTATATCCAGCAGCCGCCGTTCTTCGCCGAGGGGCAGGCGTCGCCGCGCGCGATCCGCGGGGCGCGGGTGCTGGCGCTCTTGGGCGACAGCGTCACCACGGACCATATTTCGCCGGCGGGCAACATCGCGGCCAAGAGCCCGGCGGGCGAGTACCTGGTGGCGCACGGGGTGAAGCCGGCGGACTTCAACTCCTACGGGGCGCGGCGCGGCAACCACGAGGTGATGGTGCGCGGCACCTTCGCCAACGTGCGGCTGCGCAACAAGCTGGCGCCGGGGACCGAGGGCGGGGTCACGCGGCATCTGCCCGATGGCGAGACCATGAGCATCTTCGCGGCCTCGGAGCGGTACCAGAAGGAAGGCGTGGCCTGCCTGATCCTGGCGGGGGCGGAGTACGGCTCGGGCTCGAGCCGCGACTGGGCGGCGAAGGGGCCGCGGCTGCTGGGGGTGCAGGCGGTGATCGCGGAGAGCTTCGAGCGCATCCACCGCAGCAACCTGATCGGGATGGGGATTCTGCCGCTGCAGTTCGCACCGGGTGAGAGCGCAGGCGGGTTGGGGCTGACCGGCGAGGAGACGTACGACCTGCCGGGGCTGGACAAGATTGAGCCCGGCGGGGCGCTCACGGTCTCCGCCGTCGGGAGGGAAGGCCAGCGGCGCGAGTTCACCACCACGGTGCGGATCGATACCCCGATGGAGCTGGCGTATTACCGCGACGGCGGCATTCTGCCGTACGTGCTGAACCAGTTGGCGAGCGGCAAAGGCGGAGGGGCGGTAGGGATCGAGGAGTGCTGAGGTGGCTGAAATAGCGGCCCCGAAAGGGTTGTGGACCGGGCGCAAGGGAGAAACACGGTGAAGCCGCGGCTCTCCAGGCTGGTGCGGGATGGCAATCCTGCTGCGGCACGGCAAGGGGCGCGCGACCTGGAGGTGTTGGTTTAGGCTGAAAGCACCGACGAACGCCGCTCCTGGTCACGCCGTGCGAGGGGCGTGGAGGACACGGTGCGCGTGCAGGCGGGTGCCGAGCCAGAGCGAAAGGGGCACGATGACCAGCATGCCCAGTGAGTACCACCGTGGCATTTGGCTCCAGGTCTGGATGACGGAGCTGAGGAGCAAGCAGGTACCGACCACCACCAGGCTCCAGGTGGCGCGCGCGGCATCGCGGGAGACCGCCGCGCAGACGTAGCCGCCGAGCAGGTGGTAGACGACCGCGTCGAGCAAGGTAATCGAGATGAACACGGCGGACGTTGCCGTTACGCGCTCGATGAGCAACAGGTTGGTGCCGATCATGAGCGCCGCGGCGAGAGCGACGCCGAGGATTACGCCGGCTACATTGCGCATATCCACCTCAACTGGAGTATAGCCGCCTGAAGGCCATCGCTCAGTTGCCGACGTAGCGGGCGTAGAGGGAGCGGGCGAGGCCGGGGTCGGTGGTGCCTTTGATCAGGGCGCGGCCGTCGGGGAAGACGGTCATTTCCATGCCGGCGGGCGAGGCCGGAGCAAAGCGCAGAGCGAAGGCGTTGGCGCGGACGGCGCCGTGGGGGCTTAGGGTCTGGGCCAGTTGGTCCAGATCAAGGGGGCGGCGGCGTTCGTGGATCTGGACGGTGTTGCGGCCGCAGAGGGTGAGCGCGGCGCGGCCCTCGCCCCGCAGGTGGATGAAGTCGCGCCGGGCGCAGGCGCGGCACTCGGGGTCGGGCGCCGGGGAGCGGAGCTCGCGGCTCTCGTTCGACCAGAGGTCGGTGGTGAGCAGGCTGCCGCGCAGGGCGGCGGTGTCGCCGACCAGGAGTTTGACCGCCTCGGAAACCTGGTGGGCGGCGACCCAGGTGACGGTCCAACTCAGCACGCCGGCGGTGTCGCAGGTGGCGATGGTTTCGGCCGTACCGCGCTCGGGGGCGGGGAACAGACACTCGAGGCAGGCGGTGCGGCCGGGGATGATGGTGAAGGTGGCGCCGCGGGCGGCCACGGCGGCGCCGTAGATCCAGGGGAGGCCGCGGGCGAGGGCGTAGTCGTTGAGCAGGTAGCGGGTTTCGTAGTTGTCGGTGCCGTCAAGGATGAGGTCGCTGGCGGCGAGGCGGGCTTCGATATTGGCGGGGGTGAGGTCATCCACGATGGCTTCGAGGGTGATCGCGCTATTGACGCGGGCGAGGCGGGCGCGGGCGGCTTCGGCCTTGGGCAGGGCGGCGGCGGCGTCGGATTCGTCGAAGAGGGATTGGCGTTGGAGGTTGCTGGCCTCGACGTAGTCGCGGTCGATGAGGCGAAGGTGTCCGACGCCGGCGCGGGCGAGGAGTTCGGCCTGGGCGGTGCCGAGGGCGCCACAGCCGACCAGGGTGATGTGCGCGGCGGCGAGGCGGCGCTGGCCGGCGGGGCCGATCCCGGAGAACAGAATTTGGCGTGAATAGCGGGAATATTCGTAGTCGGGGCCGTCCATAGGTCATTTTAACTGTGGCTTGGGCGGCACAGTTTTCGTATTGTGAAGTGTGCTTGCTGACCGCCGGTGGTGGACGCTTGGCTTGGTAGTGGCTCTGTGGAGCGGGCTGGCGCGCGCGCAAACGGTGGTTTCCGAGGCGGTGCAGCCGGCGCCGGGGCGGACGGCGGCCGACTACGCCGCCCTGATCCGGCAGCCGCTGGGGCAGCCGCCGCAGCGGGCGGCCATCCAGGCCAGTTTGCGGGCGCTGTACGCCACCGGGGAGTTCGCCTCGATCGAGGCGGTGACGGCGCCGGCGCCGGGTGGAATCCATCTCGAGTTTGCGACCACCCCGCAGTACTTCATCAGCGGCGTGCGTGTGGAACCGGCGCCCGATCCGCCCGCCGGCACCGAGCTCGAGGATGCAAGCGGGCTCACCGTGGGCGCGGTCTATGACCCCGGGGCCCTGACCGACGCGGCCGCCAAGATTCAGAAGCGGCTGGAGAGCTACGGCTACTACCAGGCGAAACTCGAATCCCACCCCGCGCTCGATGCCGCCACCGGGCAAGTCGCGATCCGGTTCACGCTGGCGGCGGGGCCGCTGGCGCGGTTTGGCACGGTGCGCTTCCAGGGGGAATTGAAAGCGACGGACGCGCAACTGCTGCGCGCCATGGGGTGGAAGGGAAGCGGGGGCGTGTTCGCGCGCGACCGCATGAACGATCTGGTGAGCCGGGTGCAGGCGTACTACGCCAAGCAGGGGCGGTTGAGCGCCACGGTGGGACTGTCAACCGCGTACCGGAGCGCGGGCAACGCGCTCGACCTCAACTTCAACATCACGGCGGGGCCGGTGGTGACGATCGCGGCGGAAGGAATGAAGCTCTCCCCCGGGGTGCTACGCTCCCAAGTGCCGGTGTACCAGGAGCACGCCACCGACATCGCGCTGCTGGAGGAGGGGCGGCAGAACCTGCTCAACTACCTGCAGAACCGGGGGTACTTCGAGGCCGCGGTGACCTATCGGCGCACGCCGGTGGGCAGTGACCAACTGCGCATCCTGTACGTCATCCAGCCTGGGCCGAAGGAGACGCTGGACGCGATCCTGTACGCGGGCAACCGGTACTTCGACACCGAGGCGCTGGGCGAGCGGACCGCGATCCGGGCGGCCTCGCCCTGGCCGGAGGTAATTCCGGGGGCGCGGGGGCGGTTCTCGAACGCGCTGGCGCAGCAGGACGCGGACGCGATGGCGCGGCTCTACCACAACAACGGCTTTGCCGACGCCACGGTGACGCCGGTGGTGATGCGCGACTACCGCGGCAAGCCACACCATATCGCGGTGGAGTTCCGGGTGGTGGAGGGGGCGCAGGTGACGGTGCAGGGGGTGACGCTGGCGGGGGCCAGCGCGGCCCATCAAGCCGAGCTGCGGGGGCTACTGACCACCGCTCCGGGCCAGCCTTACTCGCCCGACAACGTTGCCGCCGACCGGAACACCATCCTGACCTATTACTACAACCAAGGCTACCAGAACGCGACCTGCGAGGCGCGCGCCACGCCGGCGGGCGACGACGGCGACCAGGACGTGGCGTTCACGATCAACGAGGGGAAGGTCGAGACCATCCACCGGGTGCTGGTGACGGGGGCGCGCTTCGTGCGCCGCAACGTGATCGCCCACGACCTGACGCTGACGCCGGGCCGGCCGCTGAGCCAGCAGGCGATGCTGCAGAGCCAGCAGCAGCTCTACGATTCCGGGCTGTTCACCAGCGCCAGCGTGGTGACGGCCAATCCCGAGGGAAGCGCGACCGCCAAGGACGTGTACGTCAACGTGAACGAGGCGCGGCGGTATACGTTTAGCGAGGGCATCGGCCTGCAGGTGCAGGGCGGCACCGGGGGCGCGCCCGACCTGCGCGACGTGCTGGGGCACACCGGCTTCAGCCCGCTGCTGTCGTTCGACGCCACCCGTACCGCGATGACCGGGCGTCCGCAGACGTTGTCGTTCAAGTCCACTTACGGCACGTTGCAGAAGCGGGCGGTGCTGGGCTACGACGTGCCCAACCTGCTCAACCACCCCTCGCTGCAGGGCGACCTGACCGCGTTTTACGACGACACCTTCGACATACGGACGTTTCGCGCCATCCGGGAGCAGGCCGGGTTCCAGCTGGAGCAGACGATCAACAGCGCGGTGGGATGGACGTACAACGTCGACTACCGCCGGGTGCGGGTGCTGTCGCCGCTGGTGGCGCCGCAGGAGATCCCGATCCTGAGCCAGCCGGTGGAAGTGGCCGAGGTGGCGGCGAACTACCACCGCGACTTCCGCGACGATCCCCTCGACACGCACCGGGGCAGCTACAACAGCCTGTCCATCAGCCTGGACAAGAGCTACGGCGCGGGCTTCGCCGACTTCACACGGGTGGGGTACGAGAACCACTGGTACCACCCGATCAACCGCGGGGGCACGGTGGTGCTGGCGAGCTCGACCCAGATTGGGGTGGAGACGCCCTTTGGGCCGAAGCAGACGATCACGCTCACCAACCCGGTGACCGGCATTTCGACCGTGAGCCGGGAGTTCGTGGTGCCGCTGCCGGAGCGGTACCTGAGCGGCGGTTCGGACTCGCTGCGCGGGTTCAGCATTAACCAGGCGGGGCCGCGCGACCCGATCACCGGGTTCCCGGTGGGCGGCGAGGCGCTGCTGGTCAACAACCTGGAGCTGCGCTTCCCGCTGCTGGGAGCGAATATCGGCGGGGTGGTGTTCTACGACCTGGGCAACGTGTACTCCACGCCGCA
>DATNAC010000122.1:0-2080 GCA_035573035.1 Terriglobales bacterium | reverse complement strand
GGCGCAGCGGCTGTTGCTGCTGCTGCTGGATGCCTTCGCGCTGCTCGCCCTGGCCTTAACCATCGCCGGCATTTACAGCGTGACCGCGTACGCGGTAAGCCAGCGCACGCAGGAGATTGGGGTGCGCATGGCGCTGGGCGCGCGGGGGGCAAACGTGCTGCGGCTGGTCCTGGGAGAGGGCATGGGGCTGGCGGTGCGCGGCGCCGCCATTGGCGTGGTGGCGGCCATCCTCGTGCTGCGGCTGTCGGCCCACCTGATCTTCGGCCTGGCGGCGCCGGGAGCGCTACTTCTCGCCGCCGGCGTGGCGTTGCTGGCGGTGGTGGCGGCGGTATCGTCGTATGTGCCGGCACGGCGCGCGATGCGCCTCGATCCGCTCGCCGCGCTGCGGCGGGATTGAGTGCTCCGGGTTGAACGGGTAGTCGGCGCTGACAACGCCGGGGCCCCAAGTTCGAGGTGCTCGTGCGACCGGGCTGATTTGAGCAACCTATAGCTCTAAGTCGTTGAGCTGTTTGGGACGCTTGATGGGCGCGGGCCCCAGCGCGGCTGCGCCGCGCGCCCCGCTTCTGCTCGCACCGGCATAGGGACCCCAGAGCCCCATGCCGGTGTTGCGCTCGCGGGGGCCGCGCCTGCATTGCTTGCCGGGGGCGGGCCGCCCTTCGGAATTTCGCGGCCCTTCGTACCGACTTTGCCCACAGTGCAAACGGCGCGACCCCCGCGAGCGGTTGCACAGAGGGAACGGTCACCCGTGAGGTTAGTCAATTGCGGCGGCATGGGGGCTTGGCTGGGCGGGATTGCGCGACCAGCGTTCGGCAAGCGCGGCGACTTCCGCGGCAAGGGTGGCTACGTCCACGAGGTTGGGGTCGAAGCCGCTCTCGACAACGTACTCGAGTTCCTCGCGTCGTTCGTGGTTCGGATCGGCGAGGGCCTCCAGAAGTTCGGCGTAGCCCCAGGGGCCGCCGATATCCTCGGGCGGCCGGCGGCCGGAAGCGTCGAGGAGACAAGGATAGGCGGCTCCGGGTTCGGGATTGGTGATGCGCCCCAGCCGAATGACATGGTCCCAGCCGTCGCCGAAGTCGTAAAAGTAGTGAATGGTCTTGACGCCGGTGTCCTCGATGACGTCGAGGAGGCGGGTCTTGCCCGCGTCAATGACGTCCGTATTTCCGGCTTCGGGGTCGCGGAGGCCAAAGCCGACTTCGGCGGCGCGGAATTCCCAGAAGTGGGAGTTGGTCCAGCCCATGGCCGCCTGGATGGTGAGGTGTAGGCGGTCGAGTGTGATGGTCAGAGGCACGGCAAGGGTCCGCACCACGGCGGGTTTTACTTCGGCGAGGGTGATCTTGAGCCGGATGATCGCGTCGAAGGGCATGGGAACAGGGTACCGCCGCGGGCGCCGCGGAGCCACCGGCGCGAGGCGTGCGGGCAAGTTTTGGTGTCTCAGTTTGGGGGTGCACTCCACTCCCGAGGGAGGCAGTTTGTGCAAGTTCACGCTCTATATTATTGATTTGGTTAGGGCGGCGGTTGCACAACGCATGGCCGCCGCTGCATGCCGGGAGGGCTTGCACAAGAGACAGAGCGGGGCCGGTGCGGGCGCCGGCCCGTGAAAGAAGGCGTAAATTGTCAAAACCGCGAAAACTTCCGTCCCCTGGGGGACATCGTAATCTGATGCGGCCCCCGGTCAGCGGATTGTGACATTTGTGGCACAAGACGGGTATTGTTAGAAGTGGTCTCATAATGCCGCAGCAGGCCGCCTGGGGCGAGCTGGATGCGGCTTTTTCTGGGGAAAAAGCCGCACACGATCCATTCGCGTAGAGTTTGGCACCAATTATGAGACCACTTCTAGGGCCTTGACTTGCGGCATCCGGCTGATTCGGGAACGCCGACGTTGAGTTTTTCCACGTACACCAAGCAAGCAGCAGAGTGGCTGCGATCTCGAGCGCGCTATTTCCCTCCGCCATTGACTTTCTCGCCTCCGCTGGCATAGCGCCCGATCCTTCCGCAAACTCATGGGGAACCGCCAATGATCGTCCGTTTGGGATAGGATTCGGTGAGATAGCGAAGATGACGGGTCCAGACACGAGCGAGA
>DATNAC010000121.1:0-3260 GCA_035573035.1 Terriglobales bacterium | reverse complement strand
AGATCCTGTAGTTCTTCCGCCAAATGTTCCCCTGGATGAATGAGCGGCGCTGGCATTGCGTTTCCTCCTCCGTTCTAATCAACGATCTCGACGTTCTCGGGTCCAAGTGCCTGTCTGGGCCACTCAAAACAAATCCGCCATTGACCATTGATGCGGATACTGAACTGGCCTTTGCGATCCCCTGTCAGCGCCTCGAATCGATTGCCGGGTAGCGCGACGAGATCTTGCAGCCCGGTGGCCGCCTCCAGGCGGTCCAGCTTCAAGCGCGCAGCCCGTTCAATTCCTGAAAAGGCCTTGACCCGATGTCCGACTGCGAATTCCCTGGTGAGCTTGTCCCGGTACCCGACGATCATTTTCTATTCTAGTGTCCATTATGCGTTACGTCAAGCGTACTGGTGGGCGTGGAAAGCTGCGCCCCCGCACGATCTCGCGCCACCACCCTGCGAAGGCGATAACCCTTCATGGTCCGTTCATGGTCCACTTGCCGTTCTCCAGGGTTCCAAACACGGTTTTGGGAGCCACCCATGCCGTTGGATTTCAATGGGTTACGTGCGACGGCGGCCCTTTCACGGCGATGACACGGGTTCGGATCCCGTCGGAGACGCCATTCCATATAGGCTGCAAAATGGAAGGGATGCACCGTCGGGCTGCCAAACCGGAGTTTGATTTTGGGCTGCCGCTCGGTCGCTCTTCGCGGGCGGCCGCGAACATTCGCGCGCAGGCCATCGCGGCCGCCTTGCGCTCGATTCCGCGGGGCAAGGTGGCGACCTATGGGCAGGTGGCGGCGGCCGCGGGCTACCCGCGCCACCACCGCGCGGTGGCCGGCCTGTTACGCAACATGGCGCCGGACCAGTATCCATGGCATCGCGTCGTGGGCGCGGGCGGTGAGCTTAAGGCGCCGGGAAGCTCGGCGGCCGAACAGCGGCTGCGGCTGCGGATCGAGGGCGTGACGTTCGCGGGGAAACGGGTGCGCCTGGCCCGGCATCAACACGTCTTCGCCCTGGACTAGGACGGCGCGTACGGCGGAGGACCGAAAGCACATCGCGTCGGGATGCGTGTGGCGGGAAAACAATCTCTCGTTTTGTGCAAGGGGCTGCACACGCGGGCAGGCTCTGCGCCTGAAAATCAATGACCTGCCGATGGCATCGCACGTGCGGGGCGAGGGCATGCGGAATCGCCTACTGCTCATCCTGGGGGCGTGCCTGATGGCCGCCGCGGCCGCACAGGCCTCGCCCATCACCTATGATTTCAGCGGCACCCTGTACGGCTCTCTGGGCGCCACCAGTCCCACCAGCGGGACGATGACCGGCTGGCTCACGGTGGACGATGTTTCCGGCCTGCTGCAGGATTTTTCCATTGCCCTGCCGCAGCTCGGCGGCCTGAATCCCTGGAACGGCACCAGCTACACGGCTACCAAAGCCAACAGTTACATCACTTTGAACCAGTCCATGGAGTATCAGATCGAGGCCTACAACTACAGCGATGACCAGGAAACGGTCATGAACCTCATCTTCAACTCGCTGCCGGGGGCGATTCATACCGGCGTCGGCCCCTCCAGCGGGGTTCTGCAAGCGCCTCTTTTCGGCGGCAACTGGACGTTTCTGTCAAGTCTGACGGGAACGGCATCGCTTCCCCAAAGCGAGGTGCCCGAGCCGCCCAGCGTATGGCTTCTGGCGAGCGGACTGTTGATGGCCGGCCTGCTGGTGCCAATCCGCCGCCGCCACGCCGCCGGCGTCTGAGGGCGGCGGCGAAATCAGAGGCCTTCCCAGCGGCTACGGCGCAAAGACCAGGCGCGAACCGTCTACCGTCGCGTCCCACGCCTGGCCAATTTCAGCCAGCCGGGGGGCCTTTACTGCAATCTCGAACGGCTGCACGGCCGCCTCGGCAAACACCTCGCCCACCGCCTTGATGAGGTCCTCCAGCGAGGCGCTGCCAAAGCCGCTGCCCAGCAGCTCCAGTCCCGAGCTGCGCAGCGCCGCGGCGGCCAGCTCGATCGTGGCCCCGGCCATATTTCCAATCTGCACGTAGCGCACGCGGGGCGCCGTGTGACTCAGCCCTGTCCGCGCCATGGCCTGCAGGAGAACCTCGGCCGGCCGTCCCCACAGGTAATCCAGCACCACGTCCGCTTTCGCTTCCGCGATCGCCGCGCGACAGGCATCGAGCAGCGCCGCTTCGTCCTGCGCCAGCGAAATCACCGTGTCCGCGCCGAGCGCGCCCAGCCGCGCCAGCGCGCGGGGATTCCGCCCGGCGGCGGTCACGTGCCGGGCGCCCATCCGTCGCGCCACCTGGACGGCAAGCCGCCCGGCCACGCCGGTGGCGCCAAGTATGAAAACGCTCTCCCCGGCGACAAACCGGGCGCGCATCAGCGCAGCCCGCGACGACATGGCCGGATTGGCGAGCGCAGCCGCCGTCGCGTCATCCAGCGCCTCGGGCAGGGGAACGCACATCCAGGGCCGCGTAATCGAGAGTTCGGCAAAGGTGCCGAAGGGCGGCCGCGCCGCGCCGAAGTAGACTCTGCGGCCGTCGGCCAGCCGGCCGACGCCGTCCACCCCCGGTACGAAGGGTAGAACGCCGCTGCTCCCATAATGGCGTCCGCCGGCCAGCGCCCGCACAATCTGATGCAGGCCGGCGGCCGTGACTTGCACCACCGCCTCGCCGTCGCCGGCCAACGGGTCGGCAAACTCCGTATAACGCGGAGGACGGTCGAAGGCTTCCACCACTGCGGCTTTCATTGCTGTTGCTCCGTCTGCCGGTCCGCTGCTTCAGGCGAAGTTGAGCTCAACCTCGTCCACGTAGCACCAGCCCCAATCCTCGCCCGGTTCCAATGAGCGCATCACGGGATGCCGGGTTTGGTGGAAGTGGCGGGTGGCGTGCTTGTTCTTCGAGGAATCGCAGCAGCCGACGTGGCCACACTCGAGGCACAACCGCAGATGCACCCAGGTGTCGCCTGTCTTCAGGCATTCCTCACAGCCGTCAGTGTGGGGGTGGACGCGACGGATCTCCTTCAGGTGGGTGCAGGCGGGCATGACCGTCAATCTCCTTCCCTGCGGTTGCGATACTCCTCCGGCACATCGTCCTCGGGAACCTCATGCGTCCTCACCGGCCTTTCGGGGCGGTCAGAGGCGTCCTCAACCCCCTCGATCACTTCGGCCTCGTAGGGCTGACCTTCGTCCAACAACTCGTCCACGCTCTCCGAATCGGCTTCCGGCGTGCGGGAAACACCCGGATCGTCTCCCCGCTCTTTGCGCTTACGCTGGTTC
>DATNAC010000120.1:0-11292 GCA_035573035.1 Terriglobales bacterium | reverse complement strand
GGGAGAAGCTTCTGGCCGGTAATGGCGGCAAGTTCGCGCGCCACGCCGTAGTGGCTGAGGCAGTCGGGACGGTTGGAGGTGAGGTCGAGCTCGAGAAGATCGCCGTCAATCCGGTCTACCGCGATGCCCGCCAGGGAGAGCGCGTGCGCGAGCTCTTGCGCCGTACCGGAAACGGGGACGAACTGGCGCAGCCAAGGGAGGAGCACCTTCATCGGAACTGCTCCAAAAAGCGCAGATCGCCGGAGTAGAAGCGCTGCAGGTCGTCCACGTCGTAGCGGATCATGGCCATGCGCTCGACCCCCATGCCGAAGGCGAAGCCGGTGACCGCCTCGGGATCGTAGTTGACGAAGCCGAAGACGGCGGGGTCCACCATGCCGCAGCCCAGGACCTCGATCCAGCCGCTGTGCTTGCACGTGCGGCAGCCGGCGCCGCCGCAGAAGATGCAGCTCACGTCGAGTTCGGCGCTGGGTTCGGTGAACTGGAAATACGAGGGGCGCAGCCGCGTCCGCACCGAGGGACCGAAGAACTCGCGGGCGAAGTGATCGAGCGTGCCCTTGAGATCGCCGAAGTGGAGACCGCAATCCACGGCGAGGCCTTCGATCTGGTGGAAGTTGGGCGAGTGGCTGGCGTCGGGCGCGTCGCGGCGGTAGACCTTGCCGGGAACGATGATACGCAGCGGCGGCGCCTGGCGCTCCATGGTGCGAATCTGCACCGGCGAGGTGTGGGTGCGGAGCAGGTAATCGTCGAGCCCGGGGCCAAGGTAGAGGGTGTCCTGCTCCTCGCGCGCCGGGTGGCCGAAGGGGATGTTGAGCGCTTCGAAATTGTAGTAGGCGGTTTCGATCTCGGGGCCGTCGGCGACGGTGTAGCCGAGGTGCAGGAATATTTGGACGATCTCGTCGCGAACCTGAAGGACGGGGTGGGAAGGCGCGGCCAGGGCGGAGACGCCGGGCAGGGTCACGTCCACGCGCTCAGCGGCGAGGCGGCGGGTGACGGCGGCGCGGGCGGCCTGGGCCTCCTGCCCGGCGAACACGCCTTCGGCTTCGGCCTTGAGCTGGTTGAGGGCTTGGCCGATGGCGGGCTTGCGGGCGGGCGGCGCCGGCTTCAGCCAATGCTCGTTGAGATGGGTGAAGACGCCCGCCTTGCGCGACATCCAGAAGTCGCGTTGCGGGTAAGCGGCGAGCGCGGCGCGCAGTTCCGCCAGGGCGGCGGGGAAGTCGGCTTCCGCCGGCGGGGGCGAGGCGGCCCAGCGCGCGAGCTCGTCCAGGGTTTTCACGTGCCGACCTAGGCGGCCGGCAGGGCGGCCTTGGCCTGCTCCACCAGTTGGGCGAAGCCTTGGGGATCGCGCACGGCGATATCGGCCAGGACCTTGCGGTCGAGCTCGATCTTGGCCAGCGCCAGGCCGTGCATGAATTGGCTATAGCTCACGCCGTGCTGGCGCGCGGCGGCGCCGATGCGCACGATCCAGAGCTCGCGGAACTGGCGTTTGCGCTGTTTGCGGCCGGAGTAGGCGAACTTAAGGGCGCGCTGGCTGGCTTCTTTGGCCGAGCGGTAGAGCTTGCTCTTGGTGAGGAAAAACCCCTTGGTCAGGCCAAGGATCTTCTTGCGCTTATCGTTGCGCTTGGTACCACGTTTGACGCGGGGCATCGTTTTCTCCTTTGCGATAGCCGCCCGGGGGCACGATGGGAGCCGGTGGGCGGGTGAGCTCGCCCTGGCCGCAGCCAGGGGCCCGGGTTAGTCCCACTCTCAGGAGTAGGGAATCATGCGCGCGATGCGCAGCTGGTCGGCGGGGCTGATCAGGGTTTCCTGGTCGAGC
Source organism: Terriglobales bacterium (assembly GCA_035573035.1). Classification (GTDB taxonomy): domain Bacteria; phylum Acidobacteriota; class Terriglobia; order Terriglobales; family SCQP01; genus SCQP01. Next base: position 9,479 of record DATNAC010000120.1, on the reverse strand, counting down.
TTGCGCTTGCGCTTGCGCGATTTGGTGGTGAGGATGTGGCGGGCGCCGGAGTGACCGCGCACGATCTTGCCGCTGCCGGTCTTATGAAAGCGCTTGGCGGCGCCGCGGTGGCTCTTGAGCTTGGGCATAAAACGGATCCTTTAGGACTTTTTGGGAGCGAGGATGGCGGTCAGGGCATTGCCCTCCATGCGCGGGCGGAACTCGACCTGGGCCTGGCCCTCGACTTCTTTCAGGAGCTTGTTGAGCAACTGAAACCCGATTTCCTTGTGGGTAATTTCGCGGCCCCGAAACTGTACCACCGCCTTGACCTTGTCGCCATCGTCCAAGAAGCGCAGCACATTGTTCTTCTTGAACTCGTAGTCGTGGTCGTCGGTGTTGGGGCGGAACTTAATCTCCTTGATGACGATGTTTTTCTGATTCTTCCGCGCCTCGCGGGCCTTCTTTTCCATCTGGTACTGGTACTTGCCGAAATCCATGATGCGGCAAACCGGAGGTTCGGCATTGGGCGCCACCTCGACCAGATCCAGCGTGCGTTGCCGGGCCAGAACGATGGCTTCCTGGGGAGTGAGGATCCCCAACTGCGTGCCAATCTCATCGATCACGCGCACTTCACGGGCACGGATGCGTTCGTTGATGCGAGTGCGTGGTTCGGGAATGCGGCGCGGGCGAAAGTCTCGGATAGGGATCTCCTCGTGTTTTGGGGCGTAGTAGTGCTTGGCCAGTATAGCATGGGGTGGTAGGAGAGGCGGAGGCCGACCGAGTTGGGCGGCGAATTTTTGGATTCGCGAGGTCCCGAAAATGCGTCCAATATAGAGAAGTGTACGAATGTACCACCCCCTGCACCGATTAGGAGATTGATCATGCCTTCTTCGCGTTTCACCGGACTATATTTGAGCGGCCGCGCGTTGGCGGTGCTGTTGGCGGTGGTGGGGGTCGCCGGAGCCATGGCATTCTACCGGGCGCACACCACCCCGGCGGCGGTATGGGCCGGCATGACCGGCGTGCATTCCACCGAGGGGCCGTTGGCGGCGAACCAGGTGAGCGCGCTGACCGAACTGGACAAGGAGCAGGAGCTGCTGGCGCAGCACGTGGCCGAGGCGGTGGTGGCGGTGAACGTGACCGCGCATGCCCAGGCGGAACAGGGTGGACCGGGGGGATTGCCGCCGGATAATCCTCTATCGCAATTTTTCGGCCAGTTCGGGCAGATGCCGCGGCGGCCCCAGTTTGATCAGGGATTGGGCAGCGGCATCATCATCTCGCCCGACGGCTACATTGTGACCAACAATCACGTGGTTGAGAACGCGACCGACATTACGGTCACGCTGCAGAACAAGAAAATCTACAAGGACGCCAAGGTGATCGGGACCGATCCGTTGACCGATCTGGCGGTCATTAAGATTGACGCGACCGGTTTGCCCAACCTGCCCTGGGGGGATTCGCATGCGCTGAAGCAAGGCGACAACGTGTTCGCTGTCGGCAACCCCTTCCAACTGAACTTTACGGTCACGCGCGGGATCGTGAGCGGCAAGGGCCGGATCAACTTTGATCGCACCGATCGGCGTCAACCTGGCGACTACATCCAGACCGATGCTGCCATCAACCCAGGCAACTCGGGCGGGCCGCTGGTCAATGCGCGGGGCGAGGTCATCGGGGTCAATGCCTTCATCTATACCTCCACCGGCAGCTTCAGCGGCGAGGCATTCGCCATCCCCAGCGAGATTGCCAAGCCGATTGCGGCGACACTGATTTCCAAAGGCAAAGTGGTGCGCGGCTATTTGGGCATCACCATAGAGGACATGACGCCGGAAGAGGCGCATTTCTTCAACTTGAACCCGAACTCGGAGGGAGCCTTGGTCACCGATGTCACCGCCGGAGCGGCCGGCGCCAAAGGCGGCCTGAAGGTCGGCGACTTCATCACCAGCCTGAATGGCCAGAAAGTCAGCGACTCGACCGGGTTGCAATTGGCGACCGGCTCGGTGCCCCCCGATACACCGGTCAAGGTTGACATCTTGCGCGACGGCAAGCCGGTGACGCTGACGATTACTTTGGGGATCGCTCCCCAGGACCAACCCAAGTCGGCGTCGAGCGAAAGCGCCCGACCGGCTAGTACCGGGGTGCAGTTGGGGATCAATTACTCTGACATCGCTCCCCAGGACCGCGACCGGTTTCAGCTGCCCGACGAACTCAAGGGTGCGATCATCACCGGGGTGACCCCGGGCGGGCCAGGCTTCATCGCGCAATTGGGTCCCGGCGAGGTCATCACCGATGTAAACCGTGTGCCGGTAGCCAGTGCGGACGAGTTGCGCGCCCAGTTGCAGAAATTGCCTCCCGGACAGGACGTGCTGCTGCGCGTGGTCACCGGGGGCGACCAGCCCGGCGGCGGCTTTGTGGTGGTTCACCCCACCGCGCATCACTAGTCTAATCGGCAGGCCCGGTGCAAATGGGTACACCAGCGGCGCAGGCGGAAAGGGCCTGCGCCGCTGGTGTCGATTTATGCTAAAGTAGGTGTTTCCATCGAAGTAGACAAGAAGAGGAGCACCGCTGGCCCGCATGGCGACCACACTTGAAGTCAAAACGAAGCTCGTTGGCACCTACCGCATCCATCCGACCGATACCGGATCGCCGGAGGTGCAGGTCGCGCTGCTGACCGACCGCATCACCTACCTTACCGAGCATTTCAAGACCCACGCCAAGGATCACCACTCCCGCCGCGGCCTGTTGCTGCTGGTCGGGAAGCGCCGCCGCTTGCTGGATTATTTGAAGCGGGAGCACCCGGAGCGTTACCGGGAACTGATCCACAAGCTGGGCCTGCGCAAGTAGCCGCGCCGCGGCCGCCCCCGGCTGGCGCCGGTGCGGGCGAACCCAGGTTCCCATCACAACAGAAACGAGAAACCCTATGCCGTCTAGCGTAAGTGTTGAATTAGCCGGGGGGAAGACCCTCACCCTGGAAACCGGTAAGATTGCCCGGCAGGCCGGAGGCGCGGTCACGGTGCGCATGGCCGACACGATGGTGCTGGTGACCGCGACGTCGGCGCACACCGCCCGCGAAGGCATCGATTTTTTCCCGCTCACGGTGGACTACCGCGAGTACACCTACGCTTCGGGACGGTTCCCGGGCGGCTACATCAAGCGCGAGGGGCGGCCCAGCGAAAAAGAAATCCTGACCAGCCGGCAGATTGACCGGCCCATCCGGCCGCTGTTTCCCGACGGCTTTCGCAACGAGACCCAGGTGATCGCGCTGGTGCTGTCCGCCGACCAGGACAACGATCCGGACGTGCTGGCGTTGACCGGCGCGGGCGCGGCGCTGCACGTCTCCGACATTCCGTTTCCCAAGCCGCTGGCGGCGGTGCGGGTGGCCTACGTCAACGGCCAGTATGTCTGCAACCCGACCTACACCGAGATGCGCGCCAGTCAGTTGAACATCGTGGTGGCGGGCACCATGGACGGCATCGCGATGGTCGAGGCCGGAGCCACGGTGGTTTCCGAGGAGACGGTGGTGGGCGCGATCGAGTTTGCGCACACCGAGATCAAGAAGATCATCGCGGCGATCGAAACGCTGCGCCAGCAAGCCGGCGCTCCCAAGCGGGAAGTCACGGCTCCGGTGGTGGACGAGAGCTTCTACAAGAAGCTGTACAAGCAGTATGGCGACCGCCTGGTGGACGCGCTGGATACCAAGGCCCATCCCAAGGCGGAGAGCCAGAAGCTGACCACGCTGGTCGAGCACGAGGCGCTGGCGGCAATTCCGCCGGAGGAGCCCGGGCTGAAGGCCGAGACCAAGAAGTACTTCGAGTTGATGCGCGAGCGGATTTTCCGCGACGCCCTGCTGGAGAAGCGGCAGCGGCCCGACGGACGCGCCTTCGACCAGATCCGGCCGATCAGCAGCGAGGTCGGGGTGCTGCCCCGGACGCACGGTTCGGCGCTGTTCACCCGCGGCGAGACGCAGGCGCTGGTGACGGTAACGCTGGGCACCAAGGAAGATCAGCAGCGGATCGAGACCATCGAGGGCGAAGGGTTCAAGCGCTTCATGCTGAACTACAACTTCCCGCCCTTTTCGGTGGGCGAGGTCGGCTTCCTGCGCGGTCCGGGACGGCGCGAGATCGGCCACGGCGCGCTGGCCGAGCGCAGCCAGATTTCGCAGCTGCCGCCGGACGGCACCTTCAACTACACCATCCGCGTGGTGAGCGACATCCTCGAGTCCAATGGCTCCAGCTCGATGGCCAGCGTCTGCGGCGCCACCCTGGCGCTGGCGGATGCGGGCGTGCCGATGCAGGCGCCGGTGGCGGGTATCGCCATGGGGCTGGTGATGGAGGGACAGAAGTACGCCATCCTCACCGACATCGCCGGCGCCGAAGATCACTACGGCGACATGGACTTCAAGGTGGCCGGTACGCGCGAGGGGATTACCGGGCTGCAGATGGACATCAAGATTCCCGGGGTGACGCCGGCGCTGATGCGCGAGGCGTTGGACCAGGCGCGGCGGGCGCGCTTGTTCATCCTGGACAAGATGGCCGAGACCATCGCCCAGCCGCGCGGCACGCGCTCGCTGTACGCGCCGCAGATCACCACCATCAAGATTCCGGTGGACAAGATCCGCGACCTGATCGGGCCCGGCGGCAAGATGATCCGCTCCATCGTGGAGCAGACCGGAGCCAAGATCGACGTCTCCGACGACGGCACGGTGAACATCGCGGCGGTGGACGGCAACGCCGGCGCCAAGGCGCTGCAGATGGTGAGCGACATCACCGCCTCGGCCGAGATCGGCAAGACCTACTTGGGCAAGGTGGTGCGGCTGGTGGATTTCGGCGCGTTCGTCGAGATCTTCCCCGGCACCGACGGGTTGCTGCACATCAGCGAGATCGCGGAGTACCGTGTGCGCGAGGTGGGCGACGAACTGAAGGAAGGCGACCAGATCCTGGTGCGCTGCATCAACATCGAGGGCAACAAGGTCAAGCTCAGCCGCAAGGCCATCTTGAAGGAACAGCGCGAGAAGCTGGGCCTGCCGCTGCCGCCGCCTCCGCCCGGGAGCGAGGGCGATGGCGAGGGCAACTACGACCGTCCGCCGCGGCGCGACGACGATCGCGGCGGCGACCGCGGCCGCGGCCGGGGCGGCTTCCGGCGCGGCGGTCCGGGCGGAAGGCGCTAGAGCCCCCAGTAAAGCTGGGATGGCGAGCGGGGGCGCGTTGCGCCCCCGCTTTTTTTGTGCGTAGAATGCCGGGATGTATCGCACCCGGTTTGCCAACCAGATTGCGGCCGAGTTCTGGCCGCCGGCGCAGGCGCGGCGGCGGCAGCGGCTGATCCTGCTCTGCGACGGCATGCCCTCGGTGCCGCGCAAACAGCCGCTGGCGGAGTTCCTCGCGGCCAAGGGCTACTGGGTGATTTACCCGCGCTGGCGCGGCGCGTGGGAGAGCGGCGGCCAACTGCTGGCGCGCTCGCCGGAGCGGGACATCCGCACCGTGCTCGACGAGTTGCCCCGGGGGTTGCAGGATATCGCTTTCGGCAAGCGCTTCCGTCTCGAGCCGGAGGCGGTCTACATCATCGGCGGGAGCTTTGGGGGCACGGCCGCCATTTTGGCGACGCTGGACGAGCGCGTGTGCCGCGCCATCGCCAATTGCCCGGTGGTGGATTGGAGCATTTTGGACGGCGAACAGTCCAAGGAAACCTCCAATCCCAGCTATGTGGACTACATCCGGGAAGCGTTCGGCCACGGCTACCGGCTCACGGAAAAGAACTGGAACAAGCTGCGCTCCGGCACCTTTTTCAACCCCATGAACCGGGTGGTGGCGATTGATGGCGCCAAGCTGCTGTTGTTTCACGCCAAGGACGACCCCTATGTGCCGTGGCGCGGTGTGCGCGAGTTTGCCCAGATCACCAGCAGCCACCTGTGTTTGCTGGAGCGGGGCGGGCACCTGAGCACGTCGGACGTGGTTCCGCGCTACTGGCGCAAGATCGAGACCTTCCTCAACGCCTAGGGCTGTTTTTGCCGCTGGCGGCGGCGGGAGCCGAGCCGGTGGCGGTCACGGGGTAAGGGAAGCCGCCCTCGAAGTACTTGCCGCCGCCGGCCATCATGGTGGGCATGGCTTGGTCGGGCACGGTGTAGTGGTTGTTGGCATTCCACAACATGAAGCCGCCGCCGTGCTGCGCGCGCTCGGTCTCCACCTGGATCAGGATGTAATTGACGCCGAACGTCTTGGTGCGCCAGGCAAAAGCCTGGAGCCAGGGGCGGATGACCACGCCCGTGTCCTGGGTAATGGAGTTGAAGCGGTCCATGCCGGCATGGATGAAGTGCTGCGGCGCATCGCCGGGGTCGGAGATGCCATCGAAGTTCCCGAAGAAGTGCGAGGGATAAATCATCGGGCACATGACGTCGCAGTAGTAGGCGAGGCTGACCACGTCCTGGCCGGTGGCGTTGAGATCCACGTCGCGCGCCCACGCCATCACGCCATAGACGTCAATGGAGATATGGACGCCGGTGGGCTTCAACTCCTGCTGCGCCTTGTAAAGGAAGTTGCTGATGAAGTCGGCGCGGGCGGCGGTGGGGTTGGTGGCCTGATAGGCGAAGCGCGCGTCTTTCTGGTTGCCGTCCACGGGGAAGCGGATGTAGTCGAACTGGACCTCGTCCACCCCGGCGTTGGCGACCTCGAGAGCCAAGGCGAGGTCGTAGTTCTGCACGGCGGGCAGGGAGGGGTCGGTCCAGGTGGGTTTGCCGTTCTCCAGCCAGACGCCGCCGGTGGAGCGGGAGCGTACCGCGAGTTCGGGATGATCGTGCACCAGGCGCTCATCCTTAAAGACCGCGATGCGGGCGATGGCGTACAGACCGTGGGCGTGCAGCCAGTTGATCCAGGCCGGCAGGTCGGAAATATATGGCCGCTTCATGTGGCCGGCGAGCGGGAGGGCGGAGTTGAAGCTCACCGGGCCATCGGAGTCCTTGACGTCAAACACCACCGCGTTGCCGCCTTCGGTCCGCCACTGTTCGGCGATCTGCTTGCCGTGGGGGCTGCCGGCCATGAGACCGGTGAAGTAAATGGCGCGGATCTCGAGATTGCGCGAGGTGGGATGCCGGGTGGTGGGAGCGGGGGCGGGGGCTTCACCGAGCGCCAGGCTCGCGGCCAAAGGCAGCGCCATAACAAGGGCCAAAGAACGCAGACAGAGCGAAGCAAAACGTGGCATGACGGGAGTGGAAGGGGGCCTCCTAAGGATGGTAGCACGCGAGATTGGGCAGGGAATTTTGGTTGTCCGGCCAGAGCGCGGAAACATCCAAAAGCAGAGCGGATGGCAGCGGCATCCTGGGTCCGGGCGGCAGGACAACCCGAAGGAAGTAGCCTCCCATCCTACGTTGTGGTGGGATTTATCCCACCACGGGAGGGGATTGAGGGCACTCTCCCGCGGAGTCGAGAGGGAAGGCGCGAGAGGGCAACCGGAAGCTGGAAATGGGAGGAGGTCGGCGATGGCTTTTGTACGGAAAAAGGGCAAATCCTACTACTTAGTACACAACGTGAGGGAAGACGGGCATGTGCGCCAAGTGCACTTGGCCTGCCTCGGCAATCGGCCGCGGGTCAGCGACGAGGTTTTGGCGCAGGTCAAGCAAGCGCATCCCCAGTTGCAGATTGACTGGGACTCGGTGCGGGCGCGGGCGGCGGAGACGTTTGCCTCGCCGTTTGCCGACCTGGAAGGCGCCACCTTGTTGGTGCGTTCCATGCGCACGCTGCGCCAGGACTTGGCCGAGCTGAATTGGGGATTGCTGCGTACACGCTTGCAGGAGCGGTCGCAACCCGAGGAGGCCGAGCAAAAAATCCGCGAGCTGCTGGAAGAGATGGAGGGTTTGCGGCAGCAACTGCAGGCCAAGCTCAAGTTACAACCCGGGGCGCAGGGAGTGAGCCCCAGCGTGGGGGAGCCGCACCAGAGTGAACCCCCCCGCGAGGGCATAGGGGGAAGCTCCTAAACGGTCCCCGGGTGAGGCATGGCGGCGCGGGGTGGTGATCGTAAGCCCGCGGTCGCGCATCCTAGCAGGCAGGGTGAACATGAAAACGGGCAGCCAGGAAGTGTTGGATCCGTCGCTGCGGTGCGAGGATGTTTGCCAGTTCGAGGCCGCCTTGCGCCGCAAAATTGTGGGTCAGGAAGCGGCCCTGACGTGTGTGGTGGATCTGTACCAGACGTTTCTGGCGGGGTTGCACCCGCCGGGGCGCCCGATTGCCAACCTGCTCTTGCTGGGCCCCACCGGGTCGGGCAAGACGCGGGTGGTGGAGGCGGTGGCCGAGACGCTGTTTGGCGATGCGCGCGCGGTGATCAAGGTGGACTGTGCCGAGTTTCAGCATAGCCACGAGATTGCCAAGCTGATCGGCTCTCCTCCGGGCTATTTGGGGCACCGCGAAACCCATCCCTTGCTCACCCAGGAGGCGCTGGGGCAGTGGCACACCGACCGGCTGCGGCTGTCGCTGCTGCTGTTTGACGAGATCGAAAAGGCCTCCGACGCCTTGTGGCAATTGCTGCTGGGCATTTTGGACAAGGCCACGCTGACTTTGGGCGACAACCGGCGCGTGGATTTCTCCCAGACCATCATTTTCATGACCAGCAACCTGGGCGCGGTCGAGATGGACACGCTGACGCTCGGGGGCACCGGCTTCATGCCGCCCGCGGTTCGGTTGGACGATCGCCTCGATGCCAAAGTGGATCGGGTGGCGGTGGCGGCGGCCCGGCACAAATTTTCGCCCGAGTTTATGAACCGGATTGACCGCACCGTGGTGTTCCATACTCTCCGGCCGGAAGAACTGACCGCCATTCTGGATATCGAGCTCGGCATGGTGCAGCAGCGCATTTTGGCCTCCTCCGGAGGCCATCCCTTTCTGTTCAATTGCACCCGTGCCGCCAAGGAGTGGCTGCTGCAGGAGGGCTATAACCCGCGCTACGGCGCCCGCCATCTCAAACGCGCCATCGAGCGGCACATCGTGTTTCCGCTCGCCAAACTGATCGCCACCGGGCAGGTGCGGTTGGGCGATGTGATCCGGATTGACTGCTCGCAGCCTGGCGCAAGCCCCACCGCCACCGATGGGACGGTAGCGCCGATGTCCTTTACGCGCGAAGCGGAGGGATTGACCCCGATGTACCGTCCCGGCTTTACGGCCACGCCGGCGGTGGCGGCGGCGCGGGCGCCCGGCCGGCCGGCGCGGCGCTTCGACTTCCCGCTGGCGGCGGAGTCCAAATAGAGTAAACAGCGGGCGCGCGGCGCAAGCCGCTCTGGGTCCCCCAAGCCGCTGTGAGCGGCTTGGGGTGGCAACGGGACAGAAGCCAACGGCGGCGCAACCCCTCGGGTTGCGCCGCCGTTGGCTTACGGTGCTTTCGTTTCGCGGGGGTCGCGCCGTTTGCACTGCGGGCAAAGTCGGCGCGAATGGCCGCGAAATTCCGCAGGGCGGCCCGCCCCCGGCAAGCAATGCAGGCGCGGTCCCCGCGAGCGCAGCACCGGCATGGGGCTCCGGGGTCCCCAT
>DATNAC010000119.1:0-14477 GCA_035573035.1 Terriglobales bacterium | reverse complement strand
AAGTCCGCCGCGGCGCGCTTCACGAAAATCATGCGCTCGAAATCGTAGCCGCCCCGCAACTCCATGAACTCGTGGGTATAGCGGGCATAGCAGTACTGGCAGCCGTACTCGCAGCCGCGATAGGGATTGAGGGTCCACTCGAAGGGCAGGCGTTTCGAGTTGCAGCGGCTCAGAATCGAGCGCGCTTCCAACTCAGCGTACTGGACGGAGTTGCGCTGGTCGAGCGGTTCGGCGTCGGCCGCCAGGCGCCCGATCCCGATCAGCGCCGGCACGGGATCCTCCACTTCGAGTTCGGGAAACAGCGGCAGCACCGCGGACATCGTGCTCTCCCCTCCAACCCAGTATCTTCGCTTTTTATTCGCCTTGCAAGGGCTGGGCCGAAAGGCGAATCGCGGACTCGAATCAGTCTGCGACAACGTGGGTCTGAGGAGCGTAGCGGGCCGCTTGCAGGGCGACGACCAACGCGAACGAGTATGCCCAGGCCACTCCGTCGCCAAGCCACTTGTCGAAGAAGGCGTCCGGAATTTCGGCGTCCATCGGCATGGCGCGGAGTTGCCATGAGTAACGGAGGAATACGGCGCAAGCAAGCGCTCCACCAGCCGCCCATGCCCATCTCTGCCAGGAAGGAACGCCGGCCCGGGTCCCGGGACGGCGGGACGTCGAAGCAAGTTTTAGACGGAGCAGCCGGGTTGGAACGTATATCGCGAAGCCCCCCGCCAGCAACGCACCCAAGAGCCACAACGAACGCGACCAGGCGATCAGTCCGAAGCCGTCTATCAGCAGCATCAAACTGGCCGCCAACCCAAGCGCCGCCCACGCCAACGTAGTGCGGACCAGGCCGGCGCCGATGGGCTCCATTTCCGGCACGAGGGGCGGTGCAGCGGCAAGAATCGGCTCATGCTCCGCCCATAGCACGCATGAGCTTGCGGGATCGGCGGGATTCACGTGGACAATCAGTGGGCGATCGCGCAGCGCGCGGAAGTCACGTCGAGCTTCGGCGTCATCAATATACAGGCGAAAAAACGTCCCGGCCTGGAGTCCGCCGGAGTCGTAGCCGAATTGAAACGATGCCCTATACAGCCGGCTGCCCAGCGGGAGCACGTCGCCGCTCGTGAACCATCCCTGGACGGCGGGCCAAGTTGCGGCTGTCTTCTCCAATCGCCGCTGGCGCCGCGGAGTCATCGGAGACGGTCCATCCTAAACGCAGAATTTACACCAATTCTGATGTTATTCCGAGATGTTGGCAATGGGCGAGAGAGCAAACGATGCGGCCAGCAGCCGGGTCCGTGGCACGACGGCTTCGACCAGTCCCTGTTGCAGCGCCAGTTCAGCGCTCCAGCCCTTGGCAGCAAGGAGATGCTCCAGCGAGCGCGCCGAACCAATCAACCGGGGCAGGCGCTGGGTTCCGCCCCAGCCGGTGACCAAGCCGAGTTTGGCCCCATGGTGGCCCAGGTAAACGCCTTCGGCGCAGAGGCGGGCGCGGCAGGCGAGCGCCAGGTCGAGGCCTCCGCCCAGGCAGTAGCCGCCGATCGCCGCCACGTAGGGGATGGGGGATGTGGCGATGCGGTTGAGCCAGTGCTGGCCTTGGCGGGCAAGATCCCAGGCAGTGGCGGCATCGAGGCGGGAGATGGCGTTGAGGTCCGCGCCCACCGAGAAGCTGCTATCGTTGCCGGTGAGCACGAAACGCCGCGCGCCGGGAAACACCTCGCGGCACTCGCCCACGCGGCGCAGCAACTCAAGCGACAGACGGTTGAGACCGTCGTCCGATTCCAGTTGAAGAAGGTAGACGCCCGCCGCGTGCGGAACGACCCGCAGACGGGTGCCGGTGATATCAGGGGGCAAGCGCCGGCCGGGGATGCACGTGGGTGCGGATGAAGTCGGCGATCTCCGCCATGCGGCTGCCGGGCTGGAAGACCGCGGCCACGCCGGCTTTCTTCAGGGGTTCGATATCCGGCTCGGGAACAATGCCGCCTAACACGACCAGCACGTCATCCATATGACGCTGCTGCATCTCGCGCATGAGGTCGGGCACGATGGCGTTATGGGCGCCGCTGAGGATGGAGAGGCCGATGCAATCCACGTCCTCCTGCAGCGCGGCGTTGGCGATCATCTCCGGCGTCTGGCGCAGCCCGGTGTAGATGACCTCCATACCGGCGTCGCGCAGACCGCGGGCCACCACTTTTGCGCCGCGGTCGTGGCCGTCCAGGCCAGGCTTGGCCACCAATACGCGAATTCGTCGTGGATCGCTCATGCGTGGACCTTAGGTTATCGCAGTCTCCTGGTAGTCGCCAAACACTTCGCGCAGCGTGTTGCAGATTTCGCCGACGGTGCAGGAGACGCGAACACACTGCAGAAGGGCCGGCATGGTGTTGCCGTCGTCGGTGCGGGCCACGGCGCGCAGGGCGGCCAGCGCCGCGGCGGCACGTTCGTTGGAGCGGCGGGCACGCACGTCGCGCAGCTTCTCGGTCTGACGGTCGCGCGCGCTTTCGTCAATGTAGAGGGTAGGCAGCGGCTGCTCCTCGGTGACGAAAGCATTGACCCCGACCATGATCTTCTCGCCCCGCTCCAGCGCCTGCTGGTAGCGGTAGCTGGCATCGGCGACTTCGCGCTGGGGGAAGCCCTGCTCCACCGCCGCCACCATACCGCCCATCCCGTCGATGCGCCGGAAGTAGTCGAGCGCGCCCTCCTCCATGTCCAGCGTGCCCCTCTCGACCAGGAAGGAGCCGCCGAGCGGATCCACGCTGTTGGTGACGCCGGTTTCGTAGGCGATGATTTGTTGGGTGCGAAGCGCCAGGGTGGCGGCTTCCGCGGTGGGCAGCGCCAGGGCCTCGTCCAGGGAATTGGTATGCAGCGACTGCGTGCCGCCCAGCACCGCGGCCAGGGCTTGCAGCGCCACCCGGGTGAGGTTGTTGTAGGGCTGCTGCGCGGTCAGCGACACGCCCGCGGTTTGGGTGTGGAACCGCAGCATCGAACTGCGCGGGTTCTTGGCGCCGTAGCGCTCGGTCATCATGCGGAACCAGAGCTTGCGGGCGGCGCGGTACTTGGCAATCTCCTCGAAGAAGTCGCTGTGTGCGTTAAAGAAGAAAGAGAGCCGGGGCGCGAAGGCGTCCACGTCCATGCCGCGGCGCAGGCACCACTCGACGTACTCCATGCCGTCGCGCAGGGTAAAGGCCAATTCCTGGAGCGCGGTCGAGCCCGCCTCGCGGATGTGGTAGCCGCTGATGGAAACGGGGTTGAAGCGCGGGGTTTCCTTGGCGCCGAACTCGATGGTGTCCACCACCAGGCGCATGGAGGGCGCCGGGGGGAAGATGTACTCCTTCTGGGCGATGTACTCCTTCAGGATGTCGTTCTGGAGCGTCCCGGAGACCTGCTTCCAATCCGCGCCCTGGCGCTCGGCCGCCACCAGGAACATGGCCCAGATCACCGCCGCCGGCGAGTTGATGGTCATGGAGGTGGTGACCTGGTCGAGACGAATGCCTTGGAAGAGGCGCTCCATGTCCTCGATCGAATCAATGGCAACGCCGCATTTGCCCACCTCGCCGGCCGACATGGGATCGTCGCTGTCGTAGCCCATCAGCGTGGGCAGATCAAAAGCGACGGAGAGACCGGTCTGGCCCTGCGAGAGCAGGAAACGATACCGCTCGTTGGTTTCCTCCGGGGTGGCGAAGCCGGAGAACTGGCGCATGGTCCACAGCTTTCCGCGATACCCCGTGGCGTGGATTCCGCGCACATAGGGCGCCTGACCGGGATCTCCGACCGCCTGCTGGTAGTCGAAACCGGAGGGAAGGTCGTCGCCGGTGTAAAGACGGTTGACCGGGACGCCGCTCAGGGTGGTGAACTCCTGCGGGCGCACCGGCGCGGCCATGGGGCTGGTCAGATCGGTTGTGGAGGCCATAGCGGGGCGCAGCACGCCCGCTTTCAGTTTAGGCCGCGCGTCCGGGGACGGCAAGCAACCGAGCGGTCAGCGGACGAAGATGGCGACGGGGTGCGCATCCGGCGGGGCTTGGTTCCAGCCCGCCGGGACTCTGTCGAAGCCGATCTCGAAGGTGCGCTGCGAATGCGGCGGGATCGGCCGCAAGTGGGCATCCAGCAGCGAGCGCTGATCGGTTTCCAGCACCGCCCCATCAATGTCGTGAAAGGTGAGGGCGACGGTGCAAGCGGTAAGGGTCTTGTCGCCATGGTTCTCGATCGTCCCGTCGTAGTAGACCACGCCGCCGGCCATCATACTCTCGGCCGCCGAAACCTTGGCACCGGTGATGGCGACCTGGGCGGCGTAGGCGGCGTTTGCCGCGCCCGATGGCGGCGTGCCGCGACGCTCGATACCCCAGATAACGAGCGCCGCCACCACGGTTAGGGCCGTACCGATGGCGTAGGGCTTCCAGTTGACGTTCGTTGCCATGGCCGGAAAATAGTCTAGCCGAGTCAGCTCCCGGCGAGGGTCAGGCCCTCAATCAGCAGCGTGGGCGAGGTGACGGCGCCGCGGTAGACCAGATCGCTGCCGATGGCCCGCACGTTGCGAAACATCTCGGCCAAGTTGCCGGCGAGCGTGATTTCCTCGACCGGGTAGGCCAACTCCCCGTTCTCGATCCAAAGGCCGGACGCCCCGCGCGAGTAATCGCCGGTGACCAGATTGACGCCGAAGCCGATGAACTCGGTGACGTAGAGACCCCGGGGCACGCTGGCGATGATCTCCTCGGGCGTCGCCGTTCCCGGCTGCAAGGTAAGGTTGCCGCAGCTGACGCCGGGAGCACCGGCCAAGCCCCGGGCGGCGTTGCCGGTGGTGCGCAGGCCCAGCTTGCGCGCGGCGTAGCAGTTCAGCAAGTAGGAGTGAAGACGGCCTTCGTTGATCACCACCGTGCGGCGGGAGGGAACACCCTCCGCGTCAAAGGGCGAGCTCCCCAGACCGCGGGGACGAAGGCCGTCGTCCACCAAGGTAAACTCCGGGGCGGCAACCAGTTCGCCGAGTTTGCCCTTGAGAAAGCTGGCCTCGCGATAGACGGCCTCCCCGCTCACCGCCTCGAGCAGGTGGCCGAGCAGGCTGCGCGCGGCTTGCGGATCGAACACCACCGGCACCTTAGTGGTGGGAATCTTGCGGGCGCCGAGGCGGCGCAGGGTGCGCCGGGCGGCGGTGCGGCCGACGGACGCGGGCGATTCCAGTTCCTCAGGCGAGCGCGCCACCGTGTACCAGTAGTCGCGCTGCATTTTGCCGTCCTGTGTGGCGATGGGGACGGCGGCCAGGGAGCAGGAACTGCCGCGCACGGCGCCCAGGAAACCGTTGGAGTTGGCCAGAATGCGGGTGCTCTCGCCGGCGTCGAAGGAGCCGCCGTCGGAGTTGCCAAGCCGCGGGTCGCAGTCCAGCGCCGCGCGCTCGGCCTCGCGAGCCCAAGCAATGGCCTGATCCGGTGTGACCGCGGCGGCGCGTTCGGAATAGAGTTCGAGGTCGGCGGCGGCGCTTCCCTGCTCCTCGGGAGCTGGCAGGCCGGCGAACGGGTCGGAAGAGGCGTTCTCGGCGATGGCGAGCGCCGAGGCGATCATCGGCTCGACCGCGGACCAACTCAAGTCGGAGCTGTAAACCGTTCCCGCCTGCTGTCCGCGGAAGACGCGTATGCCGAGCGCCTTGCCCTCGGCCTGTTTCACCGACTCGGTCTCGCCCAGGCGCACCGTGACCGAGAGCTCGCGGCTGGAGCGCACCACACACTCGGCAGCGCTGGCGCCGCGGCCAAGGGATTCGCGGACAATGCGAACCGCCAACTCCTGAAGGTCGGGGGCAACCGCCGGCGTACTCATGCGTTGGTGCCGCCGACGGTCAGCTTGTCAATCTTGAGAGTCGGTATTCCAACGCCAACCGGGACGGTCTGGCCGTCCTTGCCGCACGAACCAATGCCTTGGTCGAGGCGCAGATCGTTGCCGACCATGGAGACATGGGTGAGAACCTCGGGCCCGTTGCCGATGAGCGTGGCGCCGCGGACGGGTGCGGTGATCTTGCCGTCCTCGATCAGGTAGCTCTCGGAGGCGGAGAACACGAACTTGCCGTTGGTGATATCCACCTGGCCGCCGCCGAAATTGACGGCGTAGAGCCCGCGCTTGACGCTGCGGATGATGTCGGCGGGGGCGTCCTCGCCGGCCAGCATGTAGGTGTTGGTCATGCGCGGCATCGGCATGTGAGCGAAACTCTCGCGGCGGCCGTTGCCGGTGGCATGGACGCCGGTAAGGTGGCTGCTGAGGTGGTCCTGCAGGTAGCCCTTCAAGATTCCATTCTCAATCAGCGTGGTGCACTGGGTCGGCGTTCCCTCGTCGTCCATGTTGAGCGAGCCACGGCGGCCGGGCAGGGTACCGTTGTCCACCACGGTGCATTTGTCGCTGGCGACCCGGCGGCCGATCAGGCCGGCGAAAGCTGAGGTTTTCTTACGGTTGAAGTCGGCTTCGAGGCCATGCCCGATGGCTTCGTGGAGGAGGATTCCGGGCCATCCGGGGCCGAGCACCACCTCCATTTCCCCGGCTGGACAGGGTTGGGCGCCGAGCTGCTGCACGGCTTCGCGCGCTGCCTGTTCTCCCAGCTTTTCGGGGGTAATCTCCTGGTCAAAGAATTCCAGCTCGACACGCCCGCCGCCCCCCGCGCTTCCCTTTTCGGTGTGCCCGTTTTCGCGGGCAAGGCAGAAGACGCTGAGGCGGGCCATGGGCTGACGGTCGGCGCGGTAGCGCCCATCGGAGCCGACCACCAGCACCTGGCGAAGCTCATCGGCGTAGCCGACGCGCACCTGCACGATGCGGGAATCGTAAGCCCGAGCGGCCTGTTCGGCGCGGCGCACCAGCACCAATTTGGCGGTCATGGCGGCGTCGGTGGGAGCCTGGGCCACAGGGTAGAGGTTGCGCGCCGGCTCACCGCCGGAGAGTCCGCAGATTTGAGTTTGCGCGGGGCCGCTGGCGATATGGGCGGCGACGCGCGCGGCTTGCAGGATCTTTTCCGGGTGGAGTTCGTCGGTGTAGGCGTAGCCGGTGCGCTCGCCCGAGAGCACGCGGATGCCGACGCCCAGACCGATGCCCTGGGTGGCGCTCTTGATCATGCCCTCTTCGAGCGTCAGCGAGGAACTGGCCTGGAACTCGAAATAGAGGTCGGCGTAGTCCCCACCGCGGGAGAGAGCGGCGGCGAGGTAACGCTCGAGGTCGGCCGGCATGACCCCATAGCGTTCGGAGAAAAACCGGGGCTCGTCGACGGTCGCCATAGTTCATCTTATCGTAACGAACGGGATCAGACCCGGGCGTGCAACCGCTGGACAGGGTCATGGTTGCAGCGTGACAAGGGCCTGCTCACCCAGACCCGATTCTTGTTGCCCGGCACATGGCTGGCACTATGGGGTGTTTGCACCGGGCCCGCGCGGCCTTCCCACACCCGCGCTTTTGTCGCCTGAAGGGCAATGCATTTTGCGCTCGCTTTGCTATGATCCCTGCATGGCCGTGCCTCCCATCGCACCCTCGGCACCGGACATCGCCAGCTTCATGCTGGAGGTGAGCGATCTCGTTACCGGGACGCTGGATCTGGACCAAGTGCTGCACCGTGTGGCGGATATGGTGCGGCGGGTGGTGCACTACGAGATTTTCGCCATTTTGCTGGCCAATGACCGCACACAGGACCTGCATATCCGGTTTGCGGTAGGGCACCTGCCCGAGGTGGTGGAGGGGGTGCGGGTCAAGTTCGGCCAGGGGGTCACCGGACGGGCGGCGCTGACCCGGCAGCCCCAGCTGGTGAACGACGTCCACAGCAACCCCGACTACATCCCGGTGCTGAAGGGGATCAACAGCGAGCTGGCGGTCCCGATATTGTGGAAGAACCAGGCAATCGGGGTCATTGACATCCAGGCGCCGGAACCGAATGCGTTTTCCGAGTCGCACGTACAAGCTCTGGTGCTGGTGGCCAGCCGGATCGCCAACGCAATCGAGAACGCCAAGCTGTACCGGAGCGCGGTGCAGCGCGGCAAGACGCTCAGCCTGCTCAACGACATCAGCCGGGAGATGACCTCGATTCTGTCGGTGGACGACCTGCTGACGCGCACCGCGGAGATGGTGCGGCGGGTGATCGAGTACCAGCTCTTCAGCGTGCTGATGGTCAACGCCGCCGGCGACAAGCTGGAGCACCGGATGTCGGTCAAGCTGGGCGAGAACATCCAGATTCGGCACGATATTCCGATCGGCAAGGGCGTGACCGGCGCGGCCCTGGCGTCGCGGCAAGCCGTGATTGTCAAGGACGTGCGCGACGACCCGCGCTAC
Source organism: Terriglobales bacterium (assembly GCA_035573035.1). Taxonomy (GTDB): domain Bacteria; phylum Acidobacteriota; class Terriglobia; order Terriglobales; family SCQP01; genus SCQP01. The sequence goes on along the minus strand of DATNAC010000119.1, from coordinate 6,212 downwards.
ATCATGGTCAACCCCGACGTGCGCTCCGAGCTGGCGGTGCCGCTGGTGCATCAGGATCAGGTACTCGGCGTCCTCGACTTGGAGCACACCAAGCGGGGGTACTACACGGAGCGCCATGCCCGCACGATGAGCACCCTGGCGGCACAGATGTCCATCGCGGTGGCCAACGCACGGCTGTATCAGAAAGTAGTGCGCGCGGAGCGGCAGATGGAGCGCGATCTGCGCATTGCCCAGGACATCCAGGAGCATCTGCTACCGGCCACCTGCCCGAAGCTGCCGCGGCTGGCCATCGCGGCCAAGTCCGTGCCGGCGCGGCAACTGGGGGGCGACCTTTACGACTTTCTGCCGTACAAAGCGCAGCGCATGGGCATTGCGGTCGGCGATGTTTCCGGTAAGGGCGCGGGCGCGGCGCTTTACGGCGCGGTGGTCAGCGGCATTCTACGCGCCCAGGCGGCCCACCAGCCGGGTCCTGCGGAATTGCTGACGAAAGTCAACCAGGCGCTGCTGGATCGCCGCGTGGAGTCGCAGTTCATGACGCTGATCTATGCGCTGTGGTCGGAGCGCAGCCGCCGGCTGCTCGTCGCCAACTCCGGGCTGCCCTACCCGATCCATGTCACGCCCCAGGGCTGCCAGATCATTCCGGCGGCCGGCATTCCGCTCGGCATGCTCGATGGCTCGCGCTATGAGGAGGTGACCGTCAAGCTCCTCCCGGGCGAGTTCGCGGTATTCGTCAGCGACGGCATCACCGAGTTCATGAACCCGGCGGGCGAGGAGTACGGACGAGTGCGGCTGGAGCGCCTACTGCGCCATCATTTTGACGACGGCCCGGAACAGGTAGCCGAAGCCATCTTCGCCGACGTGGAACGTTTTGGGTCGGGTTTGCCGGCGGCCGACGACCGCACCGTGGTGGTTCTCAAAGGGTTATGAGTGCGGTCACGGGCCGTCCGTTTGCCTATCACGACGGGGTGCTCTGCGCCGGCGGGGTGGCGCTCGACCGTCTCAGCCGGCGCTACGGCACTCCGCTATACGTGTACGACCTGGAGGAGATCCGCGGCGCCTATGCCGCCTACCAGACGGCCTTCGCGGCGGTCCCACACCGGCTGTGCGCGGCGGTCAAGGCCAATGCCAACCTGACGCTGCTGCGCCACCTGGCGCGGTGGGGGAGCGGATTCGATGTCGTTTCGGGCGGAGAGCTCGAGCGCGTGCTACACGCCGGGGGTCAAGCCGACCGCATCGTGTTCAGTGGCGTGGGCAAGACCGCGGCGGAAATGGATGCGGCACTCCGGGCCGGCATCCTGCTCTTCAATGTCGAATCCGAACCGGAACTCGAGCTGCTCGCCAGCCGCGCCGCGCGATTGCGCGTGCAGGCACGCTACGGCCTGCGGGTAAACCCCGACATTGCCGCCGCCACCCATCCCCATATCGCCACCGGGTTGCGCCAACACAAATTTGGGGTCTCGCTCGACGAGGCCCGCAAGCTCTACGCCGGCTACCAGAGCCGCTGGTTACGGCCGAGCGGGATCAGTTGCCATATTGGTTCGCAAATTCTGGACGCGGCGCCGTTCGCCGAGGCCGCACGCCGCCTGGCAGGACTGGTGGGAGAACTGGAGCGGCGCCATGCCGGGCTGCACCTGCGCTTTGTGGATCTCGGCGGCGGCCTCGGCATTCGCTACCGGCCCGGCCAGCGCCCACCATCTCTGCGCCGCTACGCCGCGGCGGTGCTCGCCGGCCTGCGCCAAGCGGGGCTGGAACAGGGCCGCGAACTCCTGCTCGAACCCGGCCGCAGCCTGTTCGCGGCCGCGGGAGCGCTGCTCACCCAGGTGCTCTACGTCAAGTCCGCGGCCCGGCGGTTCGTGATTACCGACGCCGGCTCGAATGACTTGATGCGCCCGAGCCTCTATGACGCGTATCACGAGATCGTCGCGGTTCGGCCCCGCGCCGGCCGCCGCCGCGGCGTGGACATCGTCGGGCCCATCTGCGAAAGCGGGGATAGTTTCGCGCGCGACCGCCCGCTGACGCCGGTCGCCGCCGGCGACGTGCTGGCCATCCTCGACGCCGGGGCTTATGGCTTTACCTTGAGCTCGAATTACAATGCCCGTCCGCGCGCGGCGGAAGTGGTGATTGCCGGCGGACGCGCCCACCTTGCCCGCCGCCGCGAAGCGGTGGCCGACCTGTGGGCGGCGGAAGTGTGAGCCACAGACTGCAACGGGAAAACTGCGGCGGGGCCACCGCGCCCGGCGGCGGCCCCGCCGCCGCTAGGCCTTCTTCGCCGCCCGCACCTTGGCCCAACGGCGCTTCTGCGCTTCCGCGATCCGCCGGCGCCCTTCCGGCGAGATATTGCGCCCGATGCCGGGCGCACTGACTGCTCGTCCGCTGTTCAGTTCGCGCAGTATCCGCAGCGCATTATCAATCCGCTTCTTCTGCTCCTCAAGATCCTGAATGGCTTTGTTAAGGTTCGACATTAAAGTCCTGGCTCTCCTTTTTTGTTAGTCGCCAGGCCCTCCTGGCGAGGAATACTGCTTTGCGGGTTATATCTCTAAACGCCCATAAAAGTCAATGATCAAGTGGACGCGCCCCACCGCCGGGGCCCGATTTGGCCTAGAATGTCTCTACGGGGCGTAGCGCAGCCTGGTAGCGCACCTGCCTTGGGCGCAGGTGGCCGCCGGTTCAAATCCGGCCGCCCCGACCAGACTGGACTTTCAGAAACGTGCCAACCGAGAGGACCGCAACGCGATGAATGGAGGCCGGCTCAGCGACGACGAGGCGTTTCTACTGGGTTTGGGTGAGTTGCGCGCCCAGTTGCAAGAGGCGGTCCCGCCCCCAGCCGGACCGGCGCTGACCCGCATTGCGATGCGCTATCCGGAGGAAGCCGAAGCCCTGGAAAGCGCGCTGGCGGGCGCGGACCTACCTCGCGCCCGGCGGCTGCTGGCCGACCTGGAAGCCCAGCACCGCGCCGATGCCGAAGATTAAGGCCCTGCGCTCGGAGGCCGGGTGCCCGCTCTGCTCCGGGCATCTACGAGCTGCCGCCATTAGTCGTCGAGCGCGGCCGCGGTTTCCAGTTCGCGCGACGAGAGCGGCTTGTGCAATATGCGGTAACGGGCCAACAACGCGTGTTTGAGCGCCCACTGCACGTCTTCGTCTTGCGGCGCTTTGCGGCCGCTTTCGCGGGCGTAGTTCTCCATCTTGATCGAGTCCACCAGACCCAGGCGAATGTTGCCTTCGCAGACGATGGCCCGGTTGCCCTGCGGAATTAAACTGTACTTGCTCAGTCGGGAGGATTTGGACATAAGCGTAAAGCCTCGCCGGTGTGCGTGGATAAAAAACCACGAAAACCCTGGAATTTGCTACATCGAGTATATCACAACCGTCCGCAGACGGCGGCGGCATTGGACGCGGACTCCCCCAAAGCCCTAAATGTGGCAGTCTCCGCGCTGTGGCACCATAGACTTCCATGGCCAGTGAACATTTACGGGAATTGGAGCGCCGCGAGCGGCAAGCGGTCGAGGGTGGAGGGGCGGAGCGCCGGCAGCGGCAGCATCAACAGGGCAAGCTGATGGCGCGGGAGCGGATCGAGCTCTTGCTCGATCCGGGCACCTTCCAGGAGTACGACCAGCTGGTGGTGCACCGAAACTCCGACTTTGGGCTGGACGCCCAGCGCATCCCCGGGGACGGCTTCGTCACCGGACACGGGCGCCTGGACGGCCGGGTGGTCTTCGTCTTTGCCCAGGACTTCACCGTGTTTGGGGGCGCTCTATCGGAGACCAATGCCGCCAAGATCTGCAAGATCATGGACCAGGCGGTGCAGGTGGGGGCGCCAATCATTGGACTCAACGACAGCGGGGGCGCCCGGATTCAGGAAGGGGTGGCCTCGCTCGCCGGCTACGCCGACATCTTCCTGCGCAATACGCTGGCCAGCGGCGTGGTGCCGCAGATCTCGGCGGTCATGGGACCTTGCGCCGGCGGCGCGGTGTACTCCCCCGCCATCACGGATTTCATTCTTATGGTGAATGAGACCGCCCACATGTTTGTCACCGGCCCGGATGTCATCAAGGCGGTCACTCATGAAGAAGTGAGCAAGGAGGATCTCGGAGGCGCGCTGACCCATAACCAAACCAGCGGCGTGGCCCATTTTCTTGCCGCCGACGACCGGCAGTGTCTCGCGATGATTCGCGAGCTGCTGAGCTTTATCCCCTCCAACAACCTGGACGATCCCCCCCGGCGCCCGTGCACCGACCCGGTGGATCGGCGCGAACCCGGCTTGGACGCAATGGTGCCGGAGGCGAGCGACCAGGCTTACGACATGCGCGCGGTCATCCGGGGAGTGGCCGACGAGGGCTACTTCTTCGAGATTCAAGAGCACTTCGCTCCCAACCTGGTGATCGGGTTCGCCCGGCTCAATGGGCGCAGCGTGGGCGTGGTCGCCAACCAGCCGCTGCACTTGGCCGGGGTGCTGGATGTCAACGCCAGCGTCAAGGGGGCGCGCTTTGTACGCTTTTGCGACGCCTTCAACATTCCGCTGGTGACCTTTGAGGATGTGCCGGGGTTCCTGCCCGGCACCCAGCAGGAGTGGGGCGGCATCATCCGGCACGGGGCCAAGCTGCTGTATGCCTTCGCCGAAGCCACCGTGCCCAAGCTCACGGTGATTACGCGCAAGGCCTATGGGGGCGCCTATTGCGTCATGTCGTCCAAGCACCTGCGCACCGACGCCAACTTCGCCTGGCCGAGCGCCGAGCTGGCGGTCATGGGCGCGGAGGCAGCGGTCAACGTGATCTATCGGCGCGAGATTGAGGCGGCGGCCGACCCGGCCGCGGTGCGGCAGCAGCGCACGGCGGAGATGCGGGAGCGTTTCGCCAGTCCCTTTCCGGCGGTGGAGAGGGGATACCTGGATGCGGTCATCCGGCCGCGCGACACGCGGATGCGGCTCATCCAGTCATTGGAGATGCTGCAGGGCAAGCGTGCCCCGATGCCCCGCAAGAAGCACGGCAATATTCCCCTCTAAAGAGTCCAGGACTCAGTTGGAGAGCTGGACGAGGATGGTGCCCCAGCTCACCTTGGCCTCCACCTGGACCGGAAGGTGGCGGGCGTCGTCGCTGAACCAGACCCACATCTGCCCGGGGCGGTGGAAGACCGAGCTGTCGAACAGGGTGGGTTCGGTGCGCACCGTGCCGAAGGTACCCGCCGGGGTGGAGACGGTCTCCTTCAGGTCCACGCTGAGCTTGATCTCACTGGTAGTTCCGCCCTCGTTGACCGGAAAGTTGTACACGTCGCCGACGTGCAAGGGCTGGCTGCGGACATAGTCCAGTGCGCCAAAGAGGTCAAGGACGCACCCCGGGATGGGCTTGACCTCGTGCTTGGCAACCGGCGGCTGATGCGCCGTATCCACCTCATCCAGGGTGAGCTGGTGCATGGCGGCGTTGAAGCGGATATGGGTCTGGCGTTGGCGCTTCCCTTCCAACGTGTCGTTGTCCACCGCCGTGGTGCAGAAGGAACCCGGGTCGTAAGTCGAATGCATCCGGTCCTGCACCGGATAAAAGAGGCTCACCAGCCCACTCGAGTCGGCAGTGAACTGAATGTGGCGCTCGGCACCGCTCCCGTCCCAGGCGAGGGTAGCGCGACCGGCGGGCAACAACCGCCAGTGGGCGGCGTAGTGCAAGGTTCCCGCAGGCAAGGCCGCGGGCGCGGGCGTCTGCCCGGTGGGCGTAGCCAGCCCGGTGGCGAGCGCCAGCGCCAGCCCCCAGCGGCCTACCATGGGATTACGGCCCAACCCGGAACCGCAAGCTTGACCAGCAGGACCGCCGTGAGTGCCGCAAACCCCAGCAGCGCGTTGTACTCCCGATGCCGGCGGTACAAGGCAATCGAGAAGCGGCCGGAGGCGCTCCCCGCGGCCGGCCAGAGGCGCGGCAACAGGCGCGGCACACGGGTCCGATAGGCCTCGAAATCGTTGCCGAACCGGGCGGTAAGGTAGCGCTCTTCTTCGCGAATGACGGGAATGTAAATGCCGACGAGCATGGCCGTGGCCAGCACCGCCAGCACCCATGCGTGCGCGGCGATCACAAACCCCGCCCCAAGCAGGATGCTACCCAGGTAAAGCGGGTTCCGCGTAAACCGATAGGGGCCGCTGGTCGCCAAGACGTCGTTCTTGCGGATGTGCCCGGCGGCGCGGGCGCGGAGTAGGAGGCCGGCCAGTGCGATGGGCAGGCCCCCGGCCAGAC
>DATNAC010000118.1:0-6099 GCA_035573035.1 Terriglobales bacterium | reverse complement strand
ATGAGTTTGTTTCCACCGAACACCTGTTGCTGGGCTTGCTCGACCTGAAGTCCGATCCGGCCCGCCAAGCCCTCGCGGCGCAAGGCGTGACCGCCGACCGGGTGCTGCAGGCGCTCCAGGCCATCCGCGGCAGCCAGCGCGTCACCGACCAGAACCCCGAGGGCAAGTACCAGGCGCTCGAGCGCTATGGCCGCGATCTCACCGATCAGGCCCGCAAGGGCAAACTCGACCCGGTGATCGGCCGCGACGAGGAGATCCGGCGTGTCATCCAGGTACTTTCGCGCCGCACCAAGAACAATCCCGTGCTGATTGGTGAACCCGGGGTGGGCAAGACCGCCATTGTGGAGGGCCTCGCGCGCCGCATCGTGGCCGGCGATGTGCCCGAAGTGCTCAAGACCAAGCGCGTGGTCGGGCTGGACTTGGGCGCGCTGGTCGCCGGTGCGAAGTATCGCGGCGAGTTCGAGGATCGTCTCAAGGCGGTGCTCAAGGAAATCGAGGAGTCGTCCGGCGAGGTCATTCTCTTCATTGACGAGCTCCACACCCTGGTCGGCGCCGGCGCGGCCGAGGGCTCGATGGATGCCAGCAACATGCTCAAGCCCGCGCTCGCCCGGGGTGAATTGCGCGCCATCGGCGCCACCACGCTCAACGAGTACAAGAAGTACATCGAGAAGGATGCCGCCCTGGAGCGGCGCTTCCAGCCGGTGCTGGTGGGCGAGCCCTCGGTGGAGGACACCATCGCCATCCTGCGCGGCCTCAAGGAACGCTACGAGATTCACCACGGCGTGCGCATCAAGGATGCCGCCCTGGTGGCCGCGGCGCGCCTGTCCGACCGCTACATCAGCGACCGTTTTCTGCCGGATAAGGCCATTGATCTGGTGGACGAGGCCGCGGCCGTCCTGCGCATGCAACTCGACTCGCGCCCGGTGGAGATCGAAACCCTGGAGCGCAAGCTGATGCAGCTCGAGATCGAGCTCACCGCCCTGGCCAAAGAAAAAGACGCCGGCTCGCGCCAGCGCATGCGCGACATCGAGCGCGAGCGCGGCGATTTGCAGGAAAAGCTGGCGGCGCTGCGCGCCCGCTGGCAGAACGAAAAGAACGAGATCCAGAAGGTACAGGAACTCAAGGCGCGGCTGGACCAGCTTCAGCTCGAAGAGCAGCAGGCCGAGCGCGCCGGCAACCTGAGCCGGGTGGCGGAGATCCGCTACGGCCTGCGCGGCGCGGCCGAGCGCGAGCTTGCCGCCGCCAGCCAGCAGCTCGAAGCCGCGGAAGCCTCGCCCGAGCGCGGTCCGCGCCTGCTGCACGAGGAGGTGGGGGAGCCCGAGATCGCCGGGGTGGTCTCGAAATGGACCGGGATTCCGGTGAATCGCATGCTGGAAGGGGAGAAGGAAAAACTCGTCCACATGGAGGAGCGCCTGCACCAGCGCCTCGTCGGCCAGGAGGAGGCGGTGGAGGCGGTGGCCGACGCCATCCGCCGCTCCCGCGCCGGCCTCGGCGATCCGCGCCGCCCCATCGGCTCGTTCCTGTTCCTCGGCCCCACCGGGGTGGGCAAGACCGAACTCGCCCGGGCGCTTGCCGAGTTCCTCTTCGACGACGAACACGCCATGATCCGGCTCGACATGAGCGAGTACATGGAAAAGCACTCGGTGGCCCGCCTCATCGGCGCCCCTCCGGGCTACGTCGGCTACGAGGAAGGCGGCCAGCTCACCGAGCGGGTGCGCCGCCGCCCCTACTCGGTGGTGCTGCTCGACGAGGTGGAGAAGGCCCACGCCGACGTCTTCAACATCCTGCTGCAGGTGCTGGACGACGGCCGTCTCACCGACGGCAAGGGCCGCACGGTGGACTTCCGCAACACGGTGCTGATCATGACCTCGAACCTGGGGAGTCAGCATCTGCGCGGCCAGGTCACCGATAACGCCCGCAAGCAGGTGATGGAGGAGCTGCGCGCCCATTTCCGGCCCGAGTTCCTCAATCGTGTGGACGAGATCGTGATTTTCCACGCCCTCGAGCGCGAGCAGCTCGCGCCGATCGTGGAGATGCAGCTGAACCACCTGCGTGCTCTGCTGGCCGAACGCGGCGTCACGCTGCGCCTCGCGCCGGCGGCGCGCGAGCTGGTGCTGCGCCAAGGCTATGACCCGCAGTACGGCGCGCGTCCGCTCAAACGCGCGCTGCAGCGGCTGGTGCAGAATCCGCTGGCGAGCGCCATCCTGAAAGGCGAAGTGCACCCCGGCGAGGCCATCGAGGCCGTGCTGGCGCCTTCCGGGGACAAGCTGCTGTTCCGCCCCGACCGGCAGGAGGTGCGGGAGGCCGAACCCGCCACAGCCTAATGCAGATCTTCAAGACCGCGTGCCTGATGACGGTAATGACGCTGTTGCTGATGCTGATCGGCGGCTGGCTGGGCGGCAGCGTTGGACTTGAGCTGGCGCTGGCGCTGGCGGCGGTGATGAACTTTTCCGCCTACTTCTTCAGCGACAAGATCGCGCTGCGCACCTACAATGCGCAGCCGGTCACGCGCGCCGAGCTGCCCAACGTTTACCGCATTCTCGAGAGCTTGACCGGGCGGGAGAACCTGCCCATGCCCCGGGTCTATCTCATTCCCACCGACTCGCCCAACGCCTTCGCCACCGGCCGCAACCCGCGCCACGCCTCGGTGGCGGTCACCCGCGGCGTTCTGGGGCTGTTGACCGACGAGGAGTTGGAGGGCGTGCTCGGCCACGAGCTCGGCCATGTCCGGAACCGCGACATCCTGATCAGCTCCATTGCCGCCACCCTGGCCGGCGCCATCCTGATCATCGCCCGCATGGCGGGCTGGGCGGCCATGTTCGGCGGCTACGGCGACAACCGCGACGATCGCGAGGGTGGCGCGCTCGGCGCGCTGGCGCTGATGATCCTGGCGCCGCTTGCGGCGACGCTGATTCAGTTGGCAATTTCACGCTCGCGCGAGTACGCGGCCGACGCCTCGGGGGCGCAATGGACCGGCAACCCGCAGGCCCTGGCCCGGGCGCTCGAAAAGCTGGATGCTTACGCGCGCCAGCGTCCCCTGCTGGCCAGCCCGTCCACCGCGCATCTGTTTATCATCGCCCCCCGCACCCGCGCCTTGTTGGCGGGTCTGTTCTCCACCCATCCGCCCATCCCGGCCCGCGTGGCCCGGCTGTTGGGTCACCCCGGCGATACCGCGGGGAACTGAAACCCGCGGCCCCCCGATGCAGTCTAACCAGTCATGTTGCAGCGCATCGTTTGGACAACGCTGGCGCTGACGGGATTGGCATGTGCCCAGCTCGCGCCCGGTACGCTGATTAAGGCGAAGCTCGCCACCGAAGTGGAGAGCGCCAATGCGCAGGTGGGCGACCACGTCTCCGCCGAAACCACCGATTCGGTCAAACAGGGCAAGGTTTCGCTGCCCAAGGGTAGCGTGCTCAACGGCCGTGTGGTGGCGGTGACGCACGCCCGCGACAATCCGGAAGGGGGCTCGGTCTCGGTTCTCTTTGATCAAGCGGTGACGCCCAAAGGCGCCACGGTTCCGGTGATCGCCGGCATCGCCAGCGTGACCCCGGAGGCGGTGAGTTCCCCCGGCGGATACGGGCGGCCGCGCGGCCGCCGCGGCGGCTACCCCGCGGGCCGGCCGCCGGCGCCAGCCTCCAGCCCGGCGACCAATATCCGCTTCCCCGAGGATGCAGCCAAGTCGGGCAGCGTGCTGAGCCGCTCCTCCGGCGACGTCTGGCTCAATCCCCAGACCAAGGTCACGCTCCGGGTGATTGACGCCTCGGGGAGGTGACCGCCCCCCATCCGCGGGGATTGCGTTCGCGGTCTTACCACGGCAAGCTTGGAGTCGTGGTGCGCGGGAGAGCCGGCCATCGATGGCAGTGGGTGCTGACGGGCGGTCTGATCGCGTTGTGGGCCGGCTGCGGAAGCCGGCCCACACGCGTGTTTGCCGTCCAGATTGCCAGCGCGAGCGAGGTGAGCCCGGTCTCAGGTCCGGCGGCCCCCCGCCGGGCGCTGCCGGTCAGCACGGCCAACTTAGGCGCGGGCGGGGGTCGGCTCGCAGCCAGCCTTGAAGCGGGTATCTCCCCCTCCGAGCCGGTCCTCAGGGCCCGGCATCCGCAGTGGGATTTGAACCATGCTTCCGGGGCGGTGCTGGCCGGCTTGCCCGGCATCCAACCCGCCACCCTCGCCGCCATCCTCGCCGGGCGCCCCTACCGGAGCAAACGCGAGCTGCTCAAACGGAAGATTGTCAGCGCCAGCCAGTATGCCCGCTGGAAGGACTATCTGGTGGTGCACCGTACCAGCTAGTGTAGTGCGTCACAAATAGCAGGCATTATGCCAATGCCCCGTATGCGACTTTTCCCCAAGAAAAGTCGCACGCTTTCGCCCGAAATTAAACGTCATTTTGTGTGACGCACTACACTAGCAGCCCGTGGCGCCATGAACCTTGGCCTTCGGTCCAGCCCACGAGACCCGCTGTGGGCGCAGGTCTCGCACGTCTCCGGCACGGGTTCGAGGCGTTGCACCACGGGCTGCGCGCCGCTGTCAGGCGGCGTGGCGCTCGTGCCGGCTGCTGGTGCGGCTGGCGGCCTTGCGGCGGTGTTCCTCCCAGCGTTTGCGCGCAGCTTCGGAAATGCGCGCCCGGCCCTCCGGGCTCAGGCGGTTGCTCTTCGCCCCGCTCACCAGTTGCTCCAGAATCCGGATGGCCTCGTTCAGCCGCGCCTGCTCCTTCTTCAACTCCGAGAGCGACTTCTGCAGTTGGTTGGTATTGGAAATCATTGCTGTCCTCTACTTCGGGTACCGCACCCAGCGGGGCGCGGACTGATTGCGGCTGCCGGGGTCAGGAATATCACCTACTCGTCCCACCATGACTGCCACCCGGTTAGACGAGTCGCCCGGGTAAAAGGATGACAACATTTTTATTGGCTGGCCCAATCAGGCCCCATTCGGGCTCAGTGTTTGATGACTGGCGGGCCTGCCACTTTGGGAGGCTGCTGAGTGGCCGAGGGGACACCACCGGGAATTCGAATGCCGGTTTCCACCTTCGCCTTCAGCAGCGCGCGCAGCCGCGCCTGCACTTGCTCGAAGTTGGAGGTGGTCACAATGTAATCCGGCCGCGGCGGCAGGATGGTGGCGATTTCCTTTTCGGTCAGGGCCAGCCGGTCGGGTGTCTGGGGGTGACTGGCGAACATGCGGCTCAGTACCCCGGGTTTTTCCTTTTCTTCCGACTCGATAATTTCGAACGCCCGTGCCAGTCCTTGCGGATCGTAGCCCGCCTTCCACAGGTATTGCACTCCCAGCCAGTCCGCCTCCTGCTCGGCGCCGCGGCTGAAGCGCTGGAACTGCAGCGGCACAATGGCGTTGGCCGCTTCCTCGGTGCCCAGTCCGGCGAGCCCGGGACCGGCGGCGATCACCACCGGAATGGTGAGGATCTGCATCAGTTCGCCTTTGGTAGCGTTGCGGGTACCGTGGCGCGCCGCCACGTGGGCGATCTCGTGGGCCATGGCCCCGGCTAATTCGTCCTCCTCCTGCGAGTTCAGAATGAGGCCGCTGTTGACGAAGAAAAAGCCGCCGGGCAGCGCGAAGGCGTTAATGGAGTCATCCTGCAGCACATGCACGGTGAAGGGAACCTTGGCGTCGGAGTTGCGCACCAAGTTCTGGGCCAGGCGGTTGATGTACTCGTTCACCACCGGGTCGGTGATGACCGTGCTGTTTTGCATCACCTGATCGGCCAGACCCTGGCCCAGGGCAATCTCCTTGGACTGGCTGTAGAAGTCCAAGCCGCTGCCCACATTGCGCTTGCCGATCAGGGCGACATTGTCCTCGGCCTTGAGCTTCTTGGCGGTGGCTTTATCGGCGGTGGGCACCCCGTCCACGCTGGCCTCTTTGTCAACCGCCGGCTGCGCCGAGGGGACCTGCTGCGTCCAGGCGGCGGGCAGGGCCATCATCGCGGCCAAGGCGGCCAGCGCGACCGGGCGGGAACTGCGGCAAAACACGCGGCGCAACAATTGGAATGACGGCACGGTACACCTGCCTAATTGGACGCCTCCCCGGGCGGTACGGTTACAGCCTCAAAACCGTGGGAAGTGATTGCCTTCAGTATAAGCCCGGCTGCGGCAC
>DATNAC010000117.1:0-3948 GCA_035573035.1 Terriglobales bacterium | reverse complement strand
GGCGGCGTTGCGCGGCGGCGCCGCGGCACGCGCCGGAGCATGGGCCGGGGGACTGCAATGGCTTGGCGGGCTGGCCCTGGTGTTGGCGGCGCAGCGCGCCCTCCAAGCCGCGCAGGGCCTGGCGGTCAACCGGGTGCGGTTTGCCAGCGGCTTTGATCTCTCCGTCCGCGTGCTGCGCCAGCTCTACACCCGCCCCCTCCGCTTCCACCAGGAAAGCGGCGCGGGCTATGTGCTCACCCGTCTGGACCGGGGCATCGCGGCCACCGGTCAACTGGTCAGCGACGTCCTGCAATCGCTCGCCCCCAACGCCGCCAACCTGGCGCTGATGGGGGTGCTGCTCTACCGCCTCTCGCCCCGGCTGGCGGCGGTGGGCCTCGCGCCCATGCCGCTGTTCCTCTGGGTGACGGTGCGGGGCAGCCGCCGCCTGGCCTGCCATGAGGAGCAAGTGCAGGAGGGTTGGAGCCGCCTGTACGGCCGGGTGACCGAAGTGCTCGCCGGCATTAAGACGGTGAAGTCGCTGGCCGGCGAGGAGCGCGAAGTGGAGGAGTACCGCCGGCAGGCGCGCGCTATTTTCCGCCGCCTGTGGCGCCTGGTGTTCGTGGATGTGGGCTGCAACCAGCTCAAAGGCGCGCTCGAGATCGCCGGCCGCCTGGGCGTGGCGCTGGTGGGCTTCCGCATGGTGCTGCATGGCCGGATCAGCCCCGGCACATGGATTGCGTCTACCACCTATGCCGCGCTGCTGTACGGCCCACTCGCCGGATTCGCCGCCACCTACGCCACGGCGGCGCGCGGCTGGGTCGCCGCCGGGGCGGTCCTCGATTTCCTCGACCAGGCGCCGCTGTCCTCCCTGCCCGCGCCGGCTCCGGTCCTCGAGCCCCTACCGCGGATTCGCGGCGCCATCGTCTTCGAGCGCGTGAGCTATGCCTATCCGGCGCCGGAGACCGGCGCCGCCCCGCGCTATGCGGTGGACGGCATGTCGTTCCACATCCGCGCCGGCGAGACCGTCGCGGTGGTGGGCCCCAGCGGCGGCGGCAAGACGACGCTCACCGATTTGCTCCTGCGATTCCACGATCCCGACGAGGGCCGCATCCTGCTGGATGGCATGGACCTGCGCCGCATTCCTCCCGCCGAGTTGCGCCGCCAGGTGGCGGTGGTGTTGCAGGAGCCGCTGCTGCTGCAGGGAACCATCGCCGAGAACATCGCCTACGGATGCCCGGATCCCGCGCCAGCCGCCTTGCGGGCCGCGGTGCGCGCCGCCCAGGCCGAAGAGTTTATCGCCCGTCTGCCGCAGGGGCTTGCCACTCGCTTAGGCGAGCGTGGCGCCCGCCTTTCCGGCGGCGAGAAGCAACGCCTCGCGATTGCCCGCGCCCTGTTGCGCGACGCTCCCTTGCTGATTCTGGACGAGGCTACCGCCCACCTCGACGCCGCCAGCGAAGCCGCCCTCAACCAAGCCCTGCGCGAGCTGGTCCGGGGCCGTACCGCCATCCTGATCTCCCATCGCCTGGCCACACTGCTCCAGCCCGACCGCATCCTGGTGGTCGGCGAAGGACGAGTTCTCGAAGAGGGAACGCCGGAGGAACTGCGGGCATCCGGCGGCTTTTACGCCCGACACGCCGGAGGGTTCTCCCTTCATGGCCGGAGCGCCGAGGTTCTGGGCTAGCAACCCGGGGTGCAACACCTCGAACCCATGCCGGAGACGTGCGAAACCCGCGCTCAGACTAACCAAGCGGAGACATGAGGCGCTAAAACAACCGGAAATTGACTTCAATGTTGGCGGTCACCGCCACCGGACGGCCGTTCTTGTCCTTGGCCGGGGTGAAGCGCCAGAGCAGCACGGCCTGGACCGCCTTCTCGTCGAGTCCCAGTCCCAAGGGTTGAACCACATGCGCATTGTGCACGTGCCCATCCACGCCAATGGTCACCTGCACCTCGCAGGTGCCCTGGAACTTGGCTTTGCGCGCCGCCTCCGAGTATTCCGGATCGGGCGAGTAGACCGCGATCGGCGAGGTCACCCCCACCCCGTCGCCACAATCGTTGCCGGTACAGGTGCCACCCTCAGATCCCGAACCCGTACCCCCCGGCCCGCCCCCCGAACCGCCGCCAGCCCCAGGTGGCCCGCTGATCGGTCCGATGGCGCCGAAGGATGGTGCGTTCATCGCCTCCGCCAAGGGCACCATGGCGGTCGGAGCCGTGACCGGTTGCGGTTTGGGAGCTTGCAGCAGTTGCGGCTGCGGACGCACCACCGGCGCGCCACCTCCGGACAATCGCCGAATCTTGGGCATCGGCGGCTCGACCTTGGGCGGAAGGAAAATTTCCGTCGGCACCATCTTCTTGATCTGCACCTGCACCGGCCGCCAGAATGGCAACAACATGACGCCGACGACAGCCAAGTGGACGGCTACCGACCCCATGCGGCTCTTCAGCGACTTGGGCGCGGACCAGATATCCTTGACCGGAATCGGCTTCGACTCCAGAACGAGCTCAGGCTGTTTGGCCGGTGCAAACTTATCCTTAAGCTGATCCAGGAAGTCGCGCCAGAACGGCTTGTTCTCTAGGAGGAATCGGTAGTCTTCTGGCTCGGGTTTTTCCGGCATGACGAACAGATCCTAAAACCGAAAGGGTTCCGAAGTGGACCCATAGGCCCATGAGCATTATACGCCCCAGGGTCCAGACTGGTTTCTCGGATTCGTTCGTCAGTAGAGGTGGAAATTGACCTCGATATTGGCCGCCACCCGGACCGGCTGGCCATGTTTCTTCGCGGGCTCAAACCTCCAGAGCTTGACCGCCTCGATTGCCTTTTCGTCCAGTCCCAACCCGAGTGGTTGCAATACTTTGGGGTCGTAGACATGTCCATCCGCGCCGATGATGACGCCGACCACTACAGTTCCCTGGAATTTGGCCTTGCGAGCGGCATCGGAGTACTCCGGGTCAGGCTCATAGATCGGGATGGGTTCGCTCACATCGCCCCCCACCCCGCAGGGTCCCGCCCCACAATCGCCTCCTCCGTTGGGATCGTCGCCCGCTCCCCCCGGGCCGGCGCCGCTGTGACCCGAACTCGTTCCGGGTGGACCCGCCACCGCCCCGGGGTTGCCGAACTGCGGTATCGGAAGATTGGCCATCGCGGTAGCTGGCATCAGTTTGATGGGAGGCGGAACCGGCATGGGCGGCGCTTGCACCGGCTGCACCTTGGGCGGGGCCAGCTTGTGGATGGGCGGGGCGCCTCCCCCAGCCAAGTGCTTCATGCGCGGACGCGAGGGCCCGGGCGCGTTCAGCGTGGGCTGGATGACCTCGACCTCTTGCTTGGGCTGCACCAGCGCTCGCACCGGTCGCCAGATCGGCAGCATCAGGATGGCGATCACCGCCACGTGCACCGCCACCGATCCCAACCGCTTGCCCAGGCTGCGGTCGTGCGACCAGATGTCCTTCACTGGAATCGGTTGCGACTCCAGGTGCAGGTCCGCCTCGGGCGGAGGAAAGAAGCGCTCGCGAATCCCCTCGACAATTTGCGTCCACATCGACGGGGGCTCGGGCAGGAGTCGAAAATCAGACTCTTCCGGCATAGATGGCTGCTATGTAAAAGGACTGCCCGGGCAGCGGAAAGGTTGCGCCTTTTTGGCCAAGTATAATAATGGCTGTGCCCGGATCGTCGTATAAAGCCACGCTCAACCTGCCCGTAACCGCCTTTCCCATGAAGGCCAACCTGCCCGCGACCGAGCCCAAGTGGCTGGAGCGCTGGGCGGCTCAGGACTTGTACGGCCAGATTCGCCAGGCGCGGCAGGGGCGGCCCGTGTACCTGCTCCACGACGGCCCGCCTTACGCCAACGGCGCCATCCACCTCGGCACCGCCCTCAACAAGGTGATCAAGGACCTGGTGGTCAAGACCAAGTCCATGGCGGGGTTCGACTCGCCTTACATTCCGGGTTGGGATTGCCACGGCCTGCCCATCGA
>DATNAC010000116.1:0-3565 GCA_035573035.1 Terriglobales bacterium | reverse complement strand
TCACCGTGCGCGCAGCTTGTGTCACGGTGTTGGCCACCTTGCCCGCCGCGGCACTGCTGGCTGTTGTCGTCGCGGCCGCCTGCGTCGCGGTTCCCGATTCGTTCGTGGTCTGCGGCGCCGGGCTGAACTGACTCAAGCTGTTGGAGGCGGTCGCCGACGAGGCGAAGTAACTGTCCATCGCCGTGGCGTCCTGGGCCCAAAACTCGCCGTACTGGGCTTCGTTCGCGGCGATCGCCGACGTGTTCTGTCCGAAGACGTTGGTGGCCACCAGTTGTGCGAGCAGGGCCCGGTTTTCCGCGATGACCGCCGGTGGCACGTGTGCGGCGAATGCCGTCTCGTAGGCGGTTGCCGCCTCGGTGGCCTGGGTCGCGGATTGTGCGGCCTGCGCGGCGGTTTGCTGCATCCAGGCCACGTACGGGGCCGCCGCGGATGCCATGGCAAGCGACGACGGACCCACCCAGGGCCCAGCGGTCAGGCTCGAGATCACCGACGAATAGGACGACGCGGTGGACTGCAATTCGGTGGCCAGGTTCTGCCAGGCCGCCGCCCCGGCCACCAACGATCCGGCGCCCGGACCGCTGTACATCCGGCCCGAGTTGAACTCCGGCGGAAAGGCTCCGTAAAACATCTCTGGTCCCCTTACCTAGGCGTTCGGGTGGATAGTCCTTGGCTGCCATGCGATTTGGTCATCGCGGTCATTCCTCGATGCACGGGATCACGATGATGGTGGCGGCGGCCGGGTCGGCCTCGGCGGCGACTCCGCCCAGCGATCCCACCGCCGAAGCGGCGCCGCCGAAGGGCCGGGTCGCGGCGGCGGCGGCGGCGCGTCCCGCCAGGCTGGACAGGGCCATCTGGCTGAAAACGCCCTCCTCACCGGCCAGCGCGGCCGGCGCCACCGCCATACTGGTCGGCAACCCCTGGGCGACCGTTCGGATGGCCGGGGCGGCGTCCGTCCAGCCCTGCGGCACCGACATGCTGCCCACCAGAGCGGCTTTGCCCATCGACCCCGACACCTGCCCTGCCCCGACGGCTGAGCTGAGCATGGGCTTGACGGCATTGGCGCCACTGGTCAGGGGAGCCAATGCTCCCGAAATGGCTTTCGGCCCAGCCAGATAGGCGGCCGCGCCCTGCCCGTTCTGGCCCCAGGCGTACGCCTGGCCGAACGACAGGAACGGACCGCCGGGAATGGTGCTCCATGATTGCGGGGAGTACACGCCGGTCAATACCGACCAGACCTCGTTCCAGTTGGTGATGAAACTCGGTGTCGTCAATCCGGCGGACGTGGTTCCCGTCGTGCCGGCATTGGTCGCGCTTTGCACGGCCGGCTGCAGCGTGCCGCTCAGCTGCGACAGCTGGGTGGCGGTGTTCGAGCCGGACTGCCCGCCGCTCTGGGCGACCGCGGCGGCTTGCGTCGGCCCGGCCGAATCATTCGTGGTGCGTGGGGGTTCGGCGAACGGTGTCAGCGTCGACGCGGTCGCCGAGGATGCCGCGTACCCATACATGGCGGCGGCATCCTGCGCCCACATCTCCATGTAGTGGGCCTCGGTGGCGGCGATGGCCGGGGTGTTCTGGCCCAGGATGTTGGTGGCGACCAATGTGGCGAGCAGGGCACGGTTGGCCGCTATCACCGGCGGTGGCACGGTGGCCGCGAACGCGGCCTCGTAAGCACCCGCGGCGAGCTTGGCCTGCGCGCCCGCCTCCTCGGCCTGTGCGGAGATGGCATGGATCCACGCCACATACGGGGTCGCCGCGGCGGCCATCGCCAGGGATGACGGGCCCGTCCACGGACCCGTCGTGAGCGTCTCGATGGTCGAGTTGTAGGACGCCCCCGTCGACTGCAATTCCGCGGCCAATTCGTCCCATGCCGCCGCGGCGGCGAGCAGCGGCTCCGATCCCGCGCCGACGTACATCCGCCCCGAGTTGTATTCCGGCGGATACGCACCGAAATCCAGCATTTAGGCCCTCCTCCAGGGCCGGTCAAGGTAGTCACGGCGCCGCGGGGCGGGACTCGACAAATTCGTGGCTTCGAGGGAATCCATAGAAATGTGCTTTCGAACCCCTCTAGAGATTCCACGTGTTGAAGACAACAAGCCACTCCCCCAGCTACAAACTGGCCGCCATAATTGGCAACCTAACTACAGTCAAAGCCACGTTGCTATTGCATTGACAATGGTTGCACAAAAATTATTCAGTCGGCGTTCCCGTCAGGTAAATCCATGTAAAACATCGATGTCACAAGCATCCAGACGCGTGTGAGAACGCCGTATGAATACGATTAACGAGTGGTGCAAATCACTTACTACCTCTTCGCGGACAGCATCTAACGACGGACCAACCGATTTACCGTGTTGATCCGTCTACGCTGCGAATATTCTCCCAGGTATCGGCGTTATCGTCGATCGCGGAAATTGCCTGGAAGCTACGCCAGAACGCGGTCCTGGAAACCTCCCAGGTCGCTTATTACAATAAGATATACACAATAATTTCGATATTTGAAGAATGGCTTTTGGGGCCTGGTATTACTGCCATGCGCCGCGCATTTCGCCCGTCAACTCCGCAGTTTCGACGGAATGCGGTTAAGCCCAGGTGTTCCCGCCCGTGCTGTCCGTGGTGGCCATATTGGTGCGCGCCGACCGGACCTTGCGTCCGCGCGAATTGGCCTGCTCGTAGATCACGGCGAAGTCGTCACCGGAGCGTACCGCCCCAGAAGTCACCGGCAGCACGCGCACCATCCACGATGGCGTGGCGCTCAGCACCCAAGGACGCGGTCCACGCGCGGATCAGGACACCATGGGCGCCGACATTGCCGAACTGGTACGCGATCGTCATACGGGCCTCCTAAGGTCTACTCATACGACTAGACGCGATCAATCTGCGGTGGCACTGATTAGCGCCTGGCAGTTCACTGTGAGGCGAATTCGCGCAACTCACATCGGCTTTCGGGCGTGATGCAGGAACACGACCGCACGGTGGACGCGTTGCCGAGCCCGCCATTTCTCCAATTGGCGCTGTAAAGATCTTGGCGGCACCGATTTTCGCCATGGGGCAAGAGCGCGTATCGAGAGGTTCCCGGACGGACGCCAGGGTTGGCTGGGCTAGCCGGCGGCGGGCGGGCGTACCACGAAGTTTGGCCGGAATCCGTACTGCGGAACGGCGCGTCCAAGTCCGTGGCCGCCCGTGCCGCCGAACGGCATACCGGGCAGGCCGGCCGCCATCGCCGGGGGCGGGGCCACCATCGGGGTGCCTCCCAACGTCGGCCCCAGCGGGCCGGCCACCGGCGCGGGCGGGGCCCAGCTCGGCGGCACCGACAGCGGGCCGACCAGGGACGCGCGGCCCAGCCCCGCCGACACCGAGGCACCCGCGTTGCCCACGCCCGCCATACCCGACAGCCCCTGGGTACCTGTTGCGACACCCGTTGCCAGGGGCGCCGCGTCCGCTAGGTCGTTGAGGGCGCTGGCGCCGGAACCCATCAGGGTCGAGCTCGTCACGGTCTGCACGACCTGCGCCGGGTTGAATGCGCCGCTCGACGTGATCGTGTTCCAGAAATTGCTGTTGGGGTCCAGGA